>CALIJE010000067.1 GCA_938017825.1 uncultured Flavobacteriaceae bacterium | reverse complement strand
GAAACAGTATATCGACTTTTTGAACGGGGTCGACGAATACATAGAAGTGCTGCCTCCCAGCTTATGGGACAACATAAAATACATGGTCGATTTTCAGTTTGGCTATATGTACTGGCGCTATTTTATGTGGAACTTTACCGGAAAGCAAAACGATGTGCAAGGCCGCTTTAATGGTGAGGGTAATTGGCTAAGCGGCATCCGTTTTATTGATGCCATGCGGCTAGGAAGCCAAGACAACCTGCCAACCGAAGTATTGGAGAATAAGGGTCGCAATACCTATTTTTTCCTACCATTTTTATTAGGCCTGATCGGTATCATCTTTCAAATATCCAAAAACCCAAAACAGTTTTGGGCGCTATTGCTGTTCTTTTTATTTACAGGTCTGGCCATTCAATTTTATACTAACCCGTACACATTTCAACCCCGTGAACGCGACTACTCTTTGGTAGGTTCCTTTTATGTATTTGCCTTATGGATTGGTTTAGGGGTATATGGTATTTACGATAGTTTTAAGAGCATCCTGGCACCTAAGGTTTTGGCGCCAGGGGTTACGTTGGTCTGCCTCTTGGCGGTCCCCACTCTTATGGCCTATCAAAACTGGGACGATCATGACCGCTCGAACAGGTATACGGCGAACGCCTCGGCAAAGGCCTATTTAGATTCTTGTCAAAAAGATTCGGGATCAATTTTATTTACAATTGGCGATAATGACACCTTCCCGCTCTGGTATTCCCAAGAAATAGAAAACTACCGAACCGATGTACGTATCGTTTGTACCAGTCTCTTCGAGACCGACTGGTATATTGATCAAATGAAGAAAAAAGCCTATGATAGTGATCCGATACCTTCTAGCATTACCCATGAAAAATATCGCTGGGGTTCGAGAGATGTGCTCTATCAGCAAACGGTAGATGGTTTGTTCAATCGTGAGATTTCGAAAAGCCGATGGGACATTAGCGATTTTATCGATTGGATAGACAGCGATAAGCCAACCACCAAAATAAAGTACATTTTCAGTCAACAAGAGAATATTGATATTGATGCCTACTCCGAGAGCTTTTTGAACACTGTTTATTATCCTACCAATAAAATCAGGATTCCGGTCAATAAACAAAATGTGCTCTCTAGTGGAATCGTAAAACAAAAAGATGCCGATCAAATCGTAGACTATATTGATATCGACCTCCCAAGTGCAATTACCAAAAAAAGTATGATGATGCTCGATCTTATTGCTCAAAACGAGTGGAAACGACCCATTTACTTTTCTGGTGGAAGTTTCGATGATGTAGAGTATATATGGATGAAGGATTACCTGCAATTAGACGGGATGGCCTATAAACTGGTACCGATCAAAACAGATAGGGGCAATGGTTTTGACATGGGTCGAATAGATACCGACCTGATGTACGGTATCGTCAAAAAATGGAATTGGGGAAATTCTGGCAGCGATGATATCTACCATGATACCCAAACCAGGATACAAGGACTGTCGTATCGAAGCAATCTTGCACGCCTAATGGAAAAGCTCATTGAGGAAGAAAAATTTGAAAAAGCCAAGGAAATAATAGATCTGTCACTGGAGAAAATGCCGGTAGAGAAATTCGGTTTTTATACCATTGTTGTTCCTTTTATCGATGGATATTATAAAGTAGGAGAAGCAGCTAAGGCGAAAGCTCTTTTTGGGAAAATGAAGAAAATATATCAGGAACGATTGGCTTATTATGCCGCCATGGAAATCGATGAGCAATATCAGAATATAGATGATATTATTAGCGATATGGAAGCGTACCGAAGAAATATAGATGTGCTCATAGACAACGACGACAGAGAAACGGCCGAAAAAGAAACACTAATCTTCAATGAGTATATCGATAAGTTCAGCCACTTCTATAAAAATGGTTCAGGCGATGAAGAACTGAGGTTACCAGATGAGGACCCAGATTTGGAACAAAGCCAATTACCTTCTGACACGATACAAATAGACACCTTGTCAAGTGCCCCTACTGGGAATTAGAAATTCTAGGGTAACGTTCTAAACGTATTCGTTTAGAATTCCGATAAGGGTATTGGCATCTTGCTCACCACTTTGGCGCCAAACCATTTCACCTTTTTTATAGATCATTAAGGTTGGAAGACCCTTTATGCGAAGTGCTTGTGAAAGTTCTTTGTTCTTGTCTACATCAATCTTAATGATTTTACCTTTATCGCCCAAGGCGGCGGCAACATCTCGCATAACAGGGTGCATTGCTGTAGATTGATCGTTCCATTCTGCATAGAAGTCTAGCAACACAGGAACCTTAGCATCAATAAGTTCACCAAATTTTGACATAATTACATCAGTGGTTTATAGTCCAAAAGTAATGAAAATTGTTAAAAAGCAAGTAATACGGGTGCTATTTGGTCTATTTGCGGAGTTAAATTCATGTTAAGGATTTCTTTTTGAGGGTTATTACGGTGATTTCTGGCCAAATACCAAAACGGCCGGGATATCCAATAAACCCAAAACCTCTATTGACATTGATGAATTGCCCCATTTCCTCGTAAATCCCCGCCCATTGTTTATAGCGCCATTTAACCGGGCTCCATTTGATCCAACCCGGTATTTCGATTCCGAATTGCATGCCATGCGTATGACCACTTAAGGTCAGATGAAAATGATAATCGTCTGGCAGAACCTCTTCCTCCCAATGGCTGGGATCATGACTCATTAGAATCTTGAAATCTTCTTTGGCCACCCCAACTTTGGCCTTTTGCAAATCACCAGCTTTAATAAATCCGCCCTTGCCCCAATTTTCAACCCCTATCAGGGCGATTCGCTGGCCATCTTTTTCCAAGAACCTGCTTTCATTGAGCAGCAGATCAAAACCCATCTCTTCTTGAAGAATTTTTAGATCCTCTAGGTTCTGCATTTTGGCTTCCTTACTGTCCCATGCCACATAATCGCCGTAGTCGTGATTTCCTAGAACAGAAAACTTGCCATCCTTGGCCTTTAATCTTGAGAACATTTCTTTCCATGGATGCATTTCTTCGCTCTTATTGTTCACCATGTCACCTGTAAAGAGAAGTACATCGCTCCTTTGTTGGTTGACCAGGTCAATTGCATAGGCCACTTTCTCCCTATCATCGAAACTACCACTGTGCACATCAGAGATTTGGGTAATTTGATACCCATCGAAGGCATCGGGCAAATCGTCATACTCCATCGTATAATTCAAAACCTTGAAATTGTACTTACCCTTGATCATGCCGAACAAAAGTGCCCCAAAAGGCAGTGAAGCAATTCCGAGACCCAAAAGGCTAAGGAACCTTCTACGTTGTGGCAGACTAAATTCTTTGCTGCTACCTAATAATTTATGATACATTGCCGATAGCAGTCGAAAAATATCCTCAGAAAAGAGAAAGAAAATAGTGATAATTTGAAAAGTTATCATGGCCAACAAAAGGCCAAAGGCATAACTTTTAGGCCTACTGAGCACTCTCCCAGGTTCCTCGCCCATCGTAAATTGATAGATAAAGTTACCCGCTACTAGGACGGCTACTAGGATGAAAAGATATTGCAACCACGGATATCTGGTGGCCGTCTTCAAAGCCTGCAACGTATAGAAACCTATCGCTACATAAAAAATCAAAAAAATAATCCAACGTAACATAGTCAATTTTTTTACAAAGATACTTTGAAAGGATACACTGAAATTGAAATTAGGTCTTATTTAGCTAGGTCGACTACAGCCTTAATAATTTTGGAACTAGAAATAGGAATGGCCCTGTCAGAGATCATTTTAGGGGAACTCATGGCTATTTTGGGCTTTTTCGGGAGGATTTGCCGCATTTTTGCACCAGATAAATGAATCACATCGAAGCCGCTTTCCTTGAACATATGCACATTGCCCTCATTAATTCCCGACCCGGGCATAATGGTTATGTTAGATGGTCTTTTACGAAGCGAGGATAACAAAACAAGACCCTCAACAGCCGACGCCTGTTGCCCAGAGGTTAATATAGTGTCTACCCCCATTTCTTCCAATTCATCTTGTACCGCCTCCGGATTTTTGACCCAGTCAAACGCGCGATGAAAAGTAAAATTCATGGCCCCCGCTTTTTCAATTAGTTCCCGTGTTTTATCGCGGTCTAATGTAAAGTCAGCATTTAATGCACCACTAACGACACCTTGAAAATTCAATTCGGCACAAAGCCCGATATTCCTTTTCATGATTGCCATTTCTTCATCGGAATAGGTGAAATTACCACTCCGCGGTCTAACCAGCACCCGAACAGGAATGGATATTTGCTCTCGCACGGCTTTCAATAGGCCATATGAGGGGGTGATTCCGCCCGAGGCCAACTCAGTACATAGTTCAATACGGTCAGCCCCTGCCTTTTGTGCAATCAAAGCAGATTCCAAAGAATTAGCGCAAACTTCTACTAGCATTTTAACTATATTTAAAGTCCTAATTTAACGAACCAAGTCGATGCAAAGAAGAAACTTCCTGAAAAATTCCAGTGCCGCAGCGGCGGGATTGGTCGCTGCCCCTTTAGCAATTTCCTGTACAGAGGAAAATAGGTCGAAAATGACGTCACAAAACAGTGGTACGATTCGGCCCATTACGATTTGCACATGGAATTTCGAAAACGCGACGGCCAAAGCATGGGAAGTTTTGAAGGAAGGAGGAAGTTCTTTGGATGCCGTACAACAAGGGGCAATGGTTGAGGAAGCCGATGTAACCAATCAAACCGTTGGCATAGGTGGTAGACCAGACAGGGATGGCAATGTCTCCTTAGATGCCTGTATCATGGATAAAGATGGAAATTGTGGTGCGGTACTGGCTTTGCAGCATATTGCGAGCCCCATTTCGGTTGCCCGTAAGGTCATGGAGGAAACACCACACGTAATGCTAGCAGGCAAAGGAGCTGAAAAATTCGCTTATGAACAAGGGTTCAAGAAAACCAATTTGCTCACGGAAAAATCAAAGCAAGAATGGCTCGAATGGAAGAAGACCTCAAAATATGAGCCTATTATAAATATAGAAAATCACGATACCATCGGTATTTTGGCGATTGACCAAAAAGGGGATATTTCCGGGGCCTGTACTACCAGTGGCATGGGATATAAATATGCAGGGCGTATCGGGGATTCTCCAATTATCGGTGCCGGCCTTTTTGTCGACAATGAAATAGGAGCCGCGACGGCTACTGGTGTTGGGGAGGAAGTTGTGCGTACGGTCGGGAGTTTTTTGATTGTAGAATTAATGCGCCAAGGAAAATCACCACAGGAAGCTTGCGAAGAAGGGGTAAGGCGTATCATGGCGAAAAACAAGGATCGAACCGATTTTCAAATCGGCTTTATTGCAATAAACAAAAATGGTGAAACCGGTGGGTATTGCATTCAACCCGGATTCAGCTATCGTACTTATTCCAAAGAAGGTCATGAAGACAACCCCTCGGATTCCTTCCTGAAAGCCTAAATACAGAAGAAATGAAAACAAGCAAAAATCCATTTGGTCTTCACACCATTACCCCGTATCTCGTGGTATCGGATGCACGCCGACTTATTGAATTCATGGAAAATGTATTTGGAGCTGCCTTAAGGGGAGAACTCAGATTTCGAGATGACCAAAGTGTACAGCATGCAGAAGTGCAGATTGGGGATTCGATTATCATGTTGGGAGAGCCCATGAATGGCGTTAGCACCAATACAGTTGGCCTCTATACCTATGTTGACGACTGTGATAAGACCTATCAAAAGGCACTGGATGCCGGAGCCAGAAGCGTTCTGGAAGTGGCAGAATACGCGCATGGCGACCGTTATGGCGGGGTTGAGGATTTTTCCGGCAATACCTGGTGGATTGTTTCACATGTGAACTCAAAAAAATAAAACCTAAAAGTGTACATTGCATGCACTTTTCACACTATTTGAAAATCTAAAATGGCAGATCAAAAACGACTTTTTTTACTAGATGCTTATGCACTTATTTTTCGGGGCTATTATGCCTTTATTAAAAACCCCAGAATCAACTCGAAAGGTATGGATACCTCGGCCATATTGGGTTTTACCAATTCCTTATTGGATGTGATCAAACGGGAACGGCCAGATCATCTTGCGGTATGTTTCGATAGAGGAGGCAGTGTAGCCCGTGTAGAAATGTTCGAGGACTATAAGGCCAATCGCGACGAAACCCCGGAAGCGATAAAGCTAGCAGTACCCTATATCGAAAGAATATTGAGTGCTATGAACATACCGGTAGTTGTGAAGGAAGGTTATGAAGCTGATGACATTATCGGAACCCTTGCAAAAAAAGCCGAAAAGGAGAACTACAAGACCTTTATGGTTACCCCAGATAAGGACTTTGCTCAACTGGTCAGCGAGAATATATTTATGTACCGCCCAATGTTCGGTGGGGGTTATGAAACTTGGGGCATCCCCGAAGTTTTGAAAAAGTTTGAAATTGAACGCCCTGAACAAGTCATCGATTTTCTTGGAATGATGGGCGATTCAGCTGATAATATTCCTGGCCTTCCAGGGGTCGGTGAAAAGACAGCAAAAAAATTCTTGGCGGCTTATGGCAGTATGGAAGGGCTTTTGGCGAATACCCACGAACTTAAGGGCAAGATGAAAGAAAAGGTTGAAGCACATGCCGAATTGGGCAAACTCTCTAAAGAATTGGCTACCATAATGCTCGATGTACCCGTAGAATTCGATGAAAAAGACTTTGAAATGTGCGATCCCGATACGCAAGCGGTGACTGAAATTTTTCAGGAGCTCGAATTTAGGAGGTTGCTCGATAATTTCAACAAGACGTTCGCTGCTCAGGAGGCCGTCTCCTCAACTGCGGGTTCAAGTGCCGATAAAGCTCCTATGGCGCCCAAAAAAAGCACAGCAGGGTCAGGACAATTTTCGCTATTCGGCGGGGATGGCGAAACGCCCACTGAGAATACCGTAGCTACCGGACGAAAAACCATATTGGATACCTCACATGTGTATCAGAGTGTACAACAGGGTATGGCGATGAAATTGTTCGTGCAGAATTTGCTGAAGCAACCATCGGTTTGTTTTGATACCGAGACAACAGGTCTTGATCCAATTTCCGCTGAATTGGTGGGCATCGCTTTTTCATGGGAAACTGGCAAAGGGTTTTATGTTCCGTTTCCAGAGGATAAAGAAGGGGCACAAGACTTGATCGAGCAGTTGCGACCATTCTTTGAATCCGAAGAAATAGAGAAAGTGGGTCAGAATTTGAAATATGACATCAAAGTTCTTAAAAAGTATAATCTCGAGGTAAAGGGAAACCTATTTGATACCATGCTTGCGCACTATCTCATTAATCCAGATATGCGTCACAATATGGATGTATTGGCAGAAACCTACCTCAACTATACTCCGGTTTCAATTACGGAATTAATCGGCAAAAAGGGGAAGAACCAATTATCCATGCGCGAGGTGCCCATAGAAAAGCAAACAGAATATGCCGTGGAAGATGCAGACATCACCTTTCAATTGGCACGTCATTTTAGGCCAGAATTGGCCGAGGCCAATACGGAAAAACTATTCAATGATATTGAGATACCCTTGCTTCGAGTGCTTTCGGATATGGAATTGGAGGGCATTAATTTGGACCAGGCCTTTTTGAATTCGCTTGCTACAGATTTAGAAACCGACATCAGCAATCTCAAGGAAAAAATATATAAAGAGGCTGGGGAAGAGTTCAATATCGCCTCCCCAAAACAGTTAGGGGAAATATTGTTCAATAAAATGAAACTGGTCGACAAACCCAAAAAAACCAAAACCGGGCAATATTCAACCGCTGAAGATGTACTTTCCTATTTGGCAAAAGACCATGAAATCATACAAAATGTTCTTGATTTTCGTGGACTCTCGAAACTAAAAAGCACCTATGTAGATGCACTGCCCTTACAAATTGAGCCAAGCACCGGCAGGGTGCATACGAATTATATGCAGACCGTTGCCGCTACAGGCAGGTTGGCCAGTAACGATCCAAACCTTCAGAACATACCCATTCGCACTGAACGAGGGCGCCAAGTGCGAAAGGCATTTGTACCCAGGAACAAAAAACATGTACTCCTGGCCGCTGATTACTCTCAAATAGAACTGCGCATTATTGCCGCTCTAAGTGAGGAAACCACCATGATCGATGCCTTTAAGAATGGAGAGGATATTCATGCCTCCACAGCTGCAAAAGTATTTAATGTCTCTTTGGATGAAGTGACACGAGAGCAAAGGAGCAATGCCAAAACGGTCAACTTCGGCATCATTTACGGCGTGTCGGCATTTGGCCTTAGCAACCAGACAGATTTGTCTAGAACGGAAGCTAAAGAATTGATTGACACCTATTACCAGACCTATCCAAAACTACGAAATTACATGAGCGAGCAAGTTGATTTTGCTCGCGATAATGGTTACGTACAAACCGTTCTTGGTCGACGCCGTTATCTAAAAGACATCAATTCTCGAAATGCAGTAGTTAGGGGAGCTGCCGAACGAAATGCGGTCAACGCCCCTATTCAAGGGAGTGCTGCGGATATTATTAAAATAGCGATGATCAACATCCATAAAAAACTGTCGGAGAGCGAATATAAAACCAAAATGTTACTTCAGGTTCATGATGAACTGGTCTTCGATGTCCCAAAATCAGAGCTTCCCGAAATGAAAAAATTAATCAAAACCGAAATGGAGAAGGCCTACGAAATAGCTGTGCCCCTTGACGTAGAATTAGGTGAGGGCAACAATTGGCTAGAGGCACATTGATCAATAGATACGTATTCTAACACTTTTTTATGATTTTGGGTGTACTAAGGCGCTTGGCAAAGGCGTTATCTACCTACCAAACCAAAAGAAATGAAAAAGTACTTCCTTGTCGTTTTGTTGACATTTGTCTGCGCTACCATTCAAGCCCAAGCTGATGCCAATATGGAACCGGTTTCCAACAAAGAGGAAATTGCCTCACCCAAGGTCAAAGTGTTTCCGAATCCTGCTACAAGGGTCATCAACATACTTGGGGTACTGAACACTGCCGCCGCGCAAATTACAATCTCGGATATGTATGGCAAAATAGTGGTTTCGCACGAATGGGAAATCCGAAAAAACGCGATCAATATTCCAATTGCCAATTTGGAACCAGGCATATATATGATCACAATATTATCGAAAGAGCAACAGGTAAAAACAAAGTTCTACAAACAATAAGCAGTATTGTTTCGCACATAAAAAACCCTTGTTCGACATACCGAACAAGGGTTTCTTCTTTTAAAGTATCTGCTCTTATTGCCGTTGAAAAATCAACTGGCCACTGTCATTGAAAAAAGGAATATCCAGTCCGCTTGCATCAACGGTCAACGTATTGCCATCAACAGTTGCGGTAGTCGTAACCGTATTTCCTGAGCTATCTACAATAGACAAAGTGGTGCCTACGTAGGTATAGGTGCTGCTATCGGTGTCTTTCTGAGACGGACATGGAATATCAATACCAGTACTGGTTGTAGTAACCTCGATATAGTTTACGGAATTTTCAGCAGTTACTGAAAGATCTTGATTAAAAACAAACTTTATAACGTAACACTGTCGGGCAGTCAGAAAGTTCAACGCATCGCGGCTATTTTTAGCCTCGTCGCTTGCTGTTGCATCATCTATTTGAAGTTCAGCTGCGAACCATGTACCGACAATTGGATTTGATGTATTATTATCACCATCCTTCGAACAGGAAAATAGACATGCAGCTGCTAGTATGAGTACAATTAAATTTGGTTTCATTTTTTGTGGGATTTCAGTTCGTACAATTCTACAACGATCTAACGTTGATTATCGTATCAAAATTAACACATTCACCACTATAGAACAAAACGGTAGGTAGCCTTGATTAAAAAGGTATTGTCCATTTTTTGATTTAGAATCTGCCCATCCAAGCTTCTTCCCAGACTATCTGAGGGGTCACCAAAACCTGTTACCCCTTGTGACCAAACCAAGAAAATTTCGGAACCAGGTATGTATTCCCAACGGGCAACAAGGTTCGAACGAAATTGAACGAATGAAAAGTCTGGATCACCGATCTGATAGTCGGTAAGACCATCAAGGTCCTCATCAATTTGATACGGACCGCTATTATTAACCCTTGTAATTTGGTTGCTGTCATAAAAAGAAACGCGTTCATCTATATCCTTGGCAATGGGATCATTAACATAGTTAAAGTCTTGGTAAGTTCCTCTCGATATAAAAGGTTGTCCGTAAAACTGAATTGAAAGATTTGGATTGATACTATAATTCAGGCGAATGGAAGTACTAAAGGTTCGTTGATCAATGTTCGCAGTAATGTATCTTGGGGTGCCATTAAACAATGCTTCGGTAACGTACTGCGTTCTGTTGGGGTTCTCTTCGTATTCATTTGAAACCGAAAGACTAAAGGCATCAAAGGGCTGATATCTAAAACGAAGTACGTAACGTGTAAATGAAAAGTTGTTTTGCTTGGCCTGACTGTTCACATATCCTAAAACGAAATTAAATTTCTTTCGCTGATCGGACCCAAAAAACAGAAACCCAAAATTTTCCTGTGACCAACGCCATCTAGGGCCACCCCTAAGCACTGTATTCGAATAAATTCTGGGCTTATGGGCACCACCACCTTCGACAAACCAGTTATTTGTAAAATTGATGAATCCCCTACCTTCCCATTGAATACGATTGTAATTTCCTTCGAAATCATAGGTCGTGTATTGCTCAAAATTCAAATTTGCCCTACGATACCAACTGGTTGGTGTTAAAAACAACCTCGTCACCTCCGCATATTGTCGAATCTCATCCGCTTGACGCAGAAAACCAACATCGTTCAACTCCAATTCGGGTGATTTCCAATTCAATCCACCATTATAGCGCCAATTACCACCCCCTGCTTTCCCGAGTTCTATCCGACCTCCTGTTCCGGTCAATGAAGTGCGGTCAGAATCTACCGATACATGACCCGCGTCAACCCTTTGAAATAAATGTGTCAAGGATCTTTGGGTACTGGTTATGGCCTCTTGGCTACCTGTGACATGACTGGTTACGAAATTACCCTGAACATAATAGTTTCTATCCTTCCAATTATGTTTGAAATCCACCCCACCTGAGTAGGCCGCCTTTCTTAAAAAGTCGAGATTGGATTCTAACTTCCTATTGGTCGCGGTAAAAATAGCGCCGAGGTATGAATTCCTATTATTAAAGTCTTTTTGAGCACGACCAATAAGATAATTCGTTAAGGGCTCAACCAATTCTTCTCGGTCTGTTCCCGTAGTGGGATTTTGAATTTTGGCATACATATTACCGGTAACGCTTTCCAACAAACCCAGTGACCAGCCATTTTTGGTCTTCCCAGAGAATTTAGCGGCACCTAGAATTGTGGTGTTATTGGGCGAATCAACGAATTCTCCTGTTTCCCCAAAAGCAAAACCTTGCGGACTTCGGCCGATACGACGACTGTAAAAAACATTGTCGTTACGCCCTGCAAATTGGTAGTCGAAAATATTCTTGTTTTCGATAAAAAATGGACGCCTTTCCTCGAAGAAAATCTGAAAACCATCTAGCGCTATTGCTCCAGGGTCGGCATCGACCTGTCCGAAGTCTGGATTAACGGTAAGGTCTAAGGTAAGGTCGTTGGTAATACCGATCTTGGCATCTAAGCCACCGTTGAATATGTAATCGCTACCGTCTCTAAAAGGGTTGCCATCTTCTTTCGGATAGGTGTCGTACTGATTTACTATAAAGGGTTGAATTTCCAACTGTTTTTGGGGCTGAATATTCATCAAACCGCTTAAGGTACCAAATTCACTAACCCATCCCGGGGTGTCTTGTGGAATGTGCTGCCAAAGGGAGCGTTCTTCCTTTCTAAAAAATCGCCGATGCATCTGCAATCCCCAAATCTGTTCCTTTGCATTTCCAAATTTCAGTTGACTAAAGGGAATCTTCATTTCCGCTGTCCAACCTTCAGCATCAATTTGAGCAGCGGTAAACCAAATTGGGTTCCAGCTTGCATCCCAATTATCACCATTTTGTGAAATGAACTCATCACCTTTAACGCCGGCTGCAGAAACATTGAAGGAAAACCCTGTTCGCTTGTCGTTATAGCTATCAATATTTATTTCTATCCAATCTCCTGAGAAATTATCCCTTCGGGCCAAGCGCTTTTCAATTTTTTCAGGTACCGAATCATAGCAACGTACACCAACATAGAGGTACTTTTCGTCATAGGCTATTTTGAACTTGGTGGCTTGACTTGGAGGAGTCCCATTATCTGGCTCGAATTCGGTAAAATCACCAGCCCATTCGGCAACTGCCCATCCGTTTTCATTTAGAACACCATCTATCGTAAGTTCTTGCCCGGCAGCCAATGGCATGGCACGGTAATTTCGCTTTTCCACGACTTTCGTTGAATCCTGTGCGGTAGAGATTGATGGAAATATAAATAGGAGACAAATCGCTACTAGAAATAGTCGCATGGGCGGAAAGTGGTTTTGGATTTGCAATAAAGACTCAAAAATAAACGGTGCGTTACAGTAGAACCCGTTTTTAATCTTTTTTTAACAGTGGATCGATCTAAACTTATCATCCGCAAAAAAGAAACCAAAATTTGCGTGGAAAATTCTCAAAAATAATCCCAAATAGTCATTTGTATATCAAGTAAAATAATGTACATTTGCACCCCCATTATGGGATAGTATTGTTTAATAAAAAATAATAAAGTAGTGGATACATTGAGCTACAAGACAATTTCGGCCAATCGTAAGACCGTTGACAAACAGTGGTTATTGGTAGATGCTGAAGGAGAAACCTTAGGTCGTCTTGCGTCGAAAGTCGCTAAATTACTTAGAGGAAAGCACAAGCCTAATTTTACCCCGCATGTTGATTGTGGCGACAATGTCGTAATTATCAATGCTGAAAAAATTCATCTTAGCGGCACCAAGTGGGATAATAAAACGTACCAACGTTACACAGGCTATCCTGGTGGGCAAAGAGAAACCACAGCTAGTGAGTTGCTTGCAAGCAACCCAGGACGCATTGTGGAAAAGGCTGTCAAAGGCATGCTTCCAAAGAATAAACTTGGAGCCGATTTGTTCAGAAACCTGAAGGTCTATGTTGGAACCGAGCACAATCAGGAAGCTCAAAAGCCAACTGTATTCAATTTAAAAGAATTTAAGTAATGGACGTAATTCATAAAATCGGTAGAAGAAAAACCGCTGTAGCTAGAGTATATGTTTCCAAAGGAAAAGGAAACGTTACGGTAAACCAAAGAGATTTGAAGGATTATTTCCCAACAGCAACCTTGCAATATAAAGTGAACCAACCTTTTGCATTGACCGACAATGAAGGCAACTTTGATGTTAAGGTAAATGTATATGGAGGAGGAATCACTGGGCAAGCAGAGGCAATTCGTTTGGCCCTTTCAAGAGCCATGTGCGAACTCGATGAGGAGAACAGAGGGGCCTTGAAACCCGAAGGCTTATTGACAAGGGATCCTAGAATGGTGGAACGTAAGAAATTCGGACAGAAGAAAGCCCGAAAGAAATTCCAGTTCTCTAAACGTTAATACGAAATTTCAGGTGTGCCTTTCGGCGCACCTTTATTTATATTCATTAATTAGTTCATTGAAAGCTCTTGTAAAAGAGCACCTAAAAAAACCTATCACATTTTAAATCGGTGTGAAGGTGTTGACCTTAAAGCTTCAAACAATGAGGCTGGGCAACTTAGTTTAGCATCTAAATGGTAAAGGCTATCTGATTTATTGATACCACTTCACCATTGCTAATTCATAAGAACGTAAACTAAATTAAAAATGGCTAAAAAAGTCGAAGTAAAAGATTTATTGGAAGCAGGTGTGCATTTCGGACACCTTACAAGAAAGTGGAATCCCAACATGGCGCCCTATATCTACATGGAGCGAAATGGAATTCACGTCATCAACCTTTACAAAACAGTTGCAAAATTAGATGAGGCAAAAGCTGCTTTAAAGCAGATTGCATCATCTGGAAGAAAAATACTTTTCGTTGCAACCAAGAAACAAGCAAAAGACATCGTTGCCGAAAAAGTAGCGAATGTAAATATGCCATACATTACCGAAAGGTGGCCCGGTGGTATGTTGACCAATTTCGTAACCATTCGAAAGTCGGTTAAGAAGATGACCGCCATCGACAGGATGAAGAAAGATGGTACGTTCCTTAGCCTTTCAAAGAAAGAGCGTTTGCAAAAAGACCGTTTACGTGCAAAACTGGAAAAGAACTTGGGTTCTATTTCGGAAATGACACGGTTACCAGGTGCTCTGTTCATCGTTGATACCATGCGCGAGCACATTGCGGTAAAAGAAGCGATGAAATTGAACATTCCTATTTTCGCCATGGTAGATACAAATTCCGATCCAAGGGAAATCGACTATTTGATTCCTTCCAATGACGATGCTTCGAAGTCTATCGAAATTATTATGCAAGAGGTTACCGACGCTGTTGCTGAAGGTTTAACTGAACGCAAATCTGAAAAACAAGCAGAAAAAGAAGGTGCTGAGGAAACGAAGAAAGCAGCTGCTCCCAAGGAAGAAGCCCCTGTAAAAGAAGAAGTCGAGGTAGCACCAAAAGCCGAAGCTCCTGTAGAAGAGCCAAAAGCCGAAGTTGTTGAAGAAGTTGCCGTGGAAAAAGAAGCTCCCGCCAAAAAAGCTCCCAAAAAGAAACCGGCCGCAGAAGACGATAAAGGAGATGACCTAACTAAAATAGAAGGTGTTGGGCCTAAAGCTGCGGAGTACCTAACCGCTGCCGGGATAGATACATTTGCCAAAGTGGCCAAAGCCAAAGCGGACAAAATGAAAGAAATCTTGACTGAAGCCAGTTCACGAATGGGTCACTTAGATCCTACTTCATGGCCAAAACAAGCTAAGATGGCAGCCGATGGAAAATGGGATGAGTTGAAAGAATGGCAAGACAATACCAAAGGCGGTGTTGAGTAGATCAATTTATTAAAGAGAATACTAATTACAAATTCCCCGGTACTTTATTGGGGAGATTAAAAGAACAAATTATGGCAAAAATATCAGCCGCAGAAGTAAATAAATTAAGAAAAGCTACAGGTGCTGGAATGATGGATTGCAAGAACGCCTTGGTTGAAGCCGAAGGTGATTTTGACAAAGCCATTGAGGTGCTTCGTAAGAAAGGTCAAAAAGTCGCTGCAAAGAGAGCCGATAGGGAATCATCTGAAGGAGCCGCTATTGCTAAGGTAAATTCAGATAATACCGTTGGTGTAGCCATTGTATTGGGATGTGAGACAGATTTTGTTGGAAAGAACGAAAATTTCGTAGCCCTGGCCAATGATATTGCCGATCTGGCCTTGACGCAAGATAGTAAAGAAAGACTTTTAGCTGCCGACTTTGGAGGTATGACTGTTGCGGATAAGCTGATCGAACAAACCGGTGTTATCGGGGAAAAGTTGGAAATCAACGCCTTCGAAAAAGTAGAAGCCCCATATGTAGGCTCCTATGTGCATATCAATAAAATCGCTGCCGTGGTTGGGTTATCCAATAAAGTAGATACCGCAGCTGAATTGGCCAAGGATATTGCCATGCAAGTTGCTTCAATGGGCGCGACCACCTTGTCTTACAAAGATTTTGACCCTGCGTTCGTTGCAGCGGAAACCGAAGCACGCATCGCAGTAATCGAAAAGGATAATATCGAATTGGGACGATTGGGCAAAACGCTTAAAAACGTGCCCCAGTACATTTCAATGGCTCAGTTGACCGATGCGGTGATCGCTAAGGCTGAAGCTGACGCAAAAGCACAGCTAAAGGCAGAAGGCAAACCAGAGCAGATATGGGATAAAATTCTTCCAGGAAAAATGGAGCGTTTTATTTCTGATAACACGACCCTCGATCAAGAGCAATGTTTATTGGATCAGAACTTTATTAAGAACGAAAAGCAAAACGTTGCTGAATATGTAGCTGCGCATGGCGATGTTGCAGTGGCAAGCTTTAAGCGTGTTGCCCTAGGATAAGATTACCCAAACTAACTCAAATAAAAACCGCCTAGCTGTATTGCTTGGCGGTTTTTTCTTTTGAACATATTGGTCTATGCGACCTTTTCAATACCGAGTACTACTTTCGAGCTGATTCTTTCCGGATCATAATATCACCATTCATGGTTTTGAAAAGCAATTCAGCCCCCCCGCCATTGATCGTGCCCGTTACCCATTTATCTACATTAACTTTGTAAACTCCAGACGAAGATCTCTTCTGTTCTTTGTTCACTTCTCGCGTCATTTTCATTTCATAATCAGTAAAAATCT
Organism: uncultured Flavobacteriaceae bacterium; assembly: GCA_938017825.1. Taxonomy (GTDB): domain Bacteria; phylum Bacteroidota; class Bacteroidia; order Flavobacteriales; family Flavobacteriaceae; genus Pelagihabitans. The sequence continues at coordinate 2,376 of CALIJE010000067.1, read as the reverse complement.
CTCCATTATCGGTCTTTGCCTTAATATTGGCAGCCAAATTATCGGGGAACGTAACATCTAAATCCCCATTTAAACTTGTAAAGGCCATTGAAGATTTATCATAGCCTTTGGTAAATGTGACTACAATATCCTTGTTCAAGGCATCTGCGATGACAGAACCCCCAATGTTGGTCAGCGCAATCGCACCATTGAGATTGCTGATTTCCATTTCGCCAACAACTCCTAGCACGCTGATATTACCATTGTTGGTCGCACGAAGATCTAAAGAGAAGTTTTGGGGCACCTTGATTTTGAAATCAACTCGTTTATTGTGTTTTTTCGATTTAATAAAGACCTTATTATCATATTCCTCAACACTAAACTCTAACGAATTATCGCCGATTCTGCGCATGCCATCCTTCGTTTTTGAGCTCTTTTTACCCTTTGCACTCGCAGTCTCAATGATGACATCTTCTCGATTATGGGCCTCAACAGCAATTGAGCCATAAAGTAGACTAATTTTCAACTGACCATCTTCACCAGGATTGCTCAAGGGAATGGTAACCGTTTCGCTCGCTCCTTGAGCAGACAAACTCCCGATGGTAAGTAAAAGGAATACAAATCCTACTATTTTAAAAGTTCTATTTCTCATATCTTTATTTCTTAAGTGTTGCATCTCCGTTCAGGAGATTAAAGTCGAGTTTAATCCCCCCAGTTCCTATTCTATAAGACTGATTAGAACTCATATTATATTTTATGCCCTTGCGGCCTTTAGTCTTGGTCTTCACCAAATCTGGGCTTAACGTCGTGGTATCGTAATTCGTATACAAATCACCGTTGAGGCTTTTAAAGGTAACATCCGCATTCAAATTTTCTTTAAAAGTGACATTCACGTCTCCATTTAACGAATGATATCTCGAATCCCCATTTGGGTTTCTAAAATAGGTGATATTGATATCTTTGTTCAAGGCGTTTACATCTGTCTTACCGGCAATATTCTCTAAGGTAATCGCGCCATTGAGATTATTGACGATAATTTCATTACCCTGAACATTTTTTACAAAAATGTCACCGTCGTTCATCGTTGATAATTCGATATTGGTTGCCTTGGGCACCTTCAACTTAAATCTGATGTAATAGCTGTAATTGAGTTTTACCCATTGGTTGTTCCTCATGTTTTCATACTTCCCTTTGTCAGTATTGAATGTATTATTTGGCGTCTCGGTAAACGCATAAATTCGATTATTGCGCTCTTCGATTTTGAATTGAACCTCTTGTTTACCTAGTTCAACGTCTGATGCCCGCCTGGCGGTAATGGTTTTTTCTACTTCAAGTTTGATTGTACTGCCATTATACCCTTCTACCTCGATCGGCCCGTTAATGTTCTTCGCCACAAGCATATTCTGGTCAGAATTCGACGAAAATTTCAATTCTTTCGTAATGGTTTCCTTGAAGTCTTGGGCCATTATAAAATGACCGCATAAAATGCAGATTGCTAGCGTAATTGTTTTAACTGTTTTCATGATTGTTCGTTTTTTGATTGATTATATGATATGATTGATTGATTCTTCTAATTTTTGTTTTACCGTCGTGTTGATATCGGGTTTTTCCAAGAGCTGTTTCATAGATTCTATCGAAGTTTTTTCCTGTAGCGCAACCATCAAATCTGCCAGTGCGATTTGAACCAAGGGAGAATCTTGTAACGCAATAGACTTCACCAATCCCATACGCACTTCCGGTATTTCAACATACCTCGCCAAAGATTCAACTGCTACCAAACGCACATTTACATTGGGATCTTTGTTCAAGGTTGTAAAGAGCGCCTCGATAATACGATCATTGGCATCGTTCAATTTAGAGGCCTCACTTACCGCCTGCAATCTCTTATTCGCCGAAGGTTGCTCTAGCAAGGTGAGCACCAACTGTTCCCGGACCTGTTCTGTCTCATTATTGGCCACAATGGGTTTTGTTACTTCAATAGTCGAAGCATCGTTCGAATTCAACCAAAAGCCAACTCCTAAACCTATTCCCAATAGTAGCACCCCAAAAGCCAGTTGAGGTTTTCCAAAAGAACCAAAGAACGTTTCTGCCTGAGCTAACCAGCTAGGTCGCTTATGATCTTGCTTTTCTACCTCGGAATGCAGCATGTCGAAAAAAGTAGCATCCATTTTTTCAGATGGTTCTGGAATTTGGATGTTATCCATACCCTTCCATGTACTCTGAATCGCCTCAAATTCTTCCTTTTTTTTAGGATGGTCTTGCACGTAGTTTTCAAACCTAAGGGCATCACTTTTATCCAAGTCACCGGATAAATACTCCATCATCCATATTTCAAATTTTTCCTGTTCCATAACTATCTCGTTTCCAATTGTAAAAAAATGGTTCGTAAATCTTTAA
>CALIJE010000066.1 GCA_938017825.1 uncultured Flavobacteriaceae bacterium | reverse complement strand
GAAAACCGCTTTTTGGCATTCGTCTGCGCATATTTTGGCACAGGCGCTCGAAATGCTGTACCCCGGTGTAAAATTATGGGTGGGACCTGCCATAGAAAATGGATTCTACTATGATGTTGATCTTGGGGAGCACAGCATTTCGGACAAGGACTTTAAGGCCATTGAAGATAAGATGCTGGAAATTGCCCGTGGCAAACACGACTTTAAAATGCGCGCCGTAAGCAAGGCCGAAGCGCTATCCTATTATAAAGGAAAGAACGACTACAAGGTTGATCTTATTGAAAAGCTCGAGGACGGCACGATCACCTTTTGCGACCACGATACCTTTACCGATCTTTGCCGTGGGGGACACATTCCCAATACGGGCATCGTAAAAGCGGTCAAAATCTTAAGTGTGGCCGGGGCCTACTACCAGGGTGACGAAAACAACAAAATGCTTACCAGGGTCTACGGAATTTCTTTTCCGAAGCAAAAGGAGCTTACCGAATACTTGGCCTTGTTGGAGGAGGCCAAAAAAAGAGATCATCGAAAATTGGGCAAGGAACTCGAGCTCTTTACCTTCTCTACAAAAGTTGGTCAGGGATTGCCGCTATGGCTGCCCAAAGGCGCAGCGCTTCGCGAACGCCTAGAGCAGTTTTTGAAAAAGGCACAAAAAAAGGCCGGATACGAAATGGTGGTGAGTCCGCATATCGGTCAAAAAGAATTGTACGTTACTTCTGGGAATTATGAAAAATACGGGGAGGATAGTTTTCAACCTATCAAAACCCCAAAAGAAGAAGAGGAGTTTTTATTGAAACCGATGAATTGCCCACACCATTGTGAAATATACAAACACAGACCTTTTAGCTACAGGGAACTCCCGAAGCGCTATGCCGAATTCGGCACCGTATATCGCTATGAGCAGAGTGGCGAATTGCACGGGCTTACGCGCGTAAGGGGCTTTACCCAAGATGACGCCCACATTTTTTGCACCCCGGACCAAGTAGATCAGGAATTCAAAAATGTGATCGATCTTTCATTATACGTACTGGGATCTTTGGGCTTTGAGAATTTTACGGCGCAAGTATCGGTACGCGATCCAGAGACGCCCGAAAAATATATCGGCACCGTAGCGAACTGGGAGAAGGCCGAAAACGCCATTATCAATGCAGCGAAGGAAAAGGGACTGGCCTATAAAATTGAGGAGGGCGAAGCGGCCTTCTATGGCCCGAAGCTCGATTTTATGGTAAAGGATGCCCTGGGCCGCAACTGGCAACTCGGTACCATACAGGTAGATTACACCCTGCCCGAACGTTTTGACCTTACCTATAAAGGAAGTGATAACGAGCTGCACAGACCTATAATGATCCATAGAGCGCCCTTTGGCAGCATGGAGCGCTTTATCGCATTATTGCTCGAACATACCGGGGGCAATTTCCCATTATGGCTCACACCCGAGCAGGCCATAATTTTATCGGTGAGCGAGAAGCATGAAAAATATGCTGAAAAAGTTTTAAAATCCCTAGAAAATAACGAAATTCGCGCCCTCATTGATAATAGGAACGAAACCGTAGGTAAGAAAATACGGGAAGCAGAAATGAACAAAATTCCATTTATGCTTATCGTTGGGGAGAATGAAGAGGCCAATGAAACCATCTCTGTGCGAAAGCATGGTGGAGAAGATTTAGGGGCTATCTCGTTGAGCGACTTCAGTGACTTGGTGAATACCGAAATTAATAGTACCTTAAAGTCGTTTTAAAAGCAAAAGTTTAACTTAAAATAATAGGTCATAGCAATACGTAAAAGATTTAGGCCCCAGCCTAGGAGGGAAAATAAAAACCCTCATAAAATCAATGCAAAAATATTAGCCCCCGAAGTTCGTCTCGTGGGCGACAATGTCGAAGTAGGTGTTTATCCTATTCGAGCGGCGTTAGACATGGCTGAGGAAGCCGGTTTGGATTTGGTGGAGATTTCGCCGAAGGCAGCGCCACCAGTTTGTAAGATTATTGATTACAAGAAGTTTCTGTACGAACAGAAAAAGCGTGAAAAAGCGATGAAGGCGAAAGCCTCTAAAGTAGTCGTGAAAGAAATACGTTTTGGACCGAATACGGATAACCATGATTATGAATTTAAAAAGAAGCATGCCGAGAAGTTCTTGAAAGACGGAGCGAAACTAAAGGCCTATGTATTTTTTAAAGGACGATCGATCGTATATAAAGACCAAGGGGAAATTCTATTACTGAGACTGGCTTCCGAATTGGAAGAATTAGGAAAAGTAGAACAGATGCCCCGGTTGGAAGGAAAGCGAATGACGATGTTCATCGCGCCCAAGACCAAAAAATAATGGTTGACATTTGATTCTTTAAACGAATCGAACGCAGACCAACAAAAGATTCTGAACAAAGCCCTTTTTGGGGCTTTTTCAGCGTAAAGTGACTCTTTGGCCGCGCTCAGGGTTACCCTTAACATTCGAGCGCGCTAAGTGAGATTAATTTAAATAGGAGAAAATGCCTAAACAGAAAACAAAGTCCAGTGCCAAGAAGCGCTTTAAGCTTACGGGCAGTGGTAAAATCAAAAGAAAGCACGCTTTCAAGAGTCACATTCTGACCAAGAAATCGAAAAAGCGTAAGCTTGCTTTAACCCATGACACCTTGGTTCACCAAGCGGATGTCAATAATATTAAAGAGCAATTACGTTTAAAGTAATTCGCACTTTAGGTAATCTAAGTATTAACCCTGGAGTTGGGCAGATCACGAGAACCGAAGACGTTCGAGTGAGATATGAAGTGGCGCTAAACGCCCGCCTACTACAAAAAAATTAAAAATTATGCCAAGATCAGTAAATGCAGTTGCTTCTAGAGCCAGAAGAAAAAAGGTGATGAAGCAAGCCAAAGGTTACTTTGGAAGACGTAAAAATGTTTGGACGGTCGCTAAGAATGCGGTTGAAAAAGCAATGTTGTACGCCTATCGTGACCGCAAGAACAAGAAAAGAACCTTTCGTGCCTTATGGATCACGAGAATCAATGCCGGTGCCAGAATGCACGGCATGTCGTATTCTCAATTTATGGGGAAACTAAAATCTAACGGAATTGAATTGAACCGTAAGGTGTTGGCCGATTTGGCCATGAACCATCCGGAGGCATTCAAGGCCATCGTAGAAAAGGTAAAGTAATTACAACCATTCTCACTTAAAAAAAGCCGGCTCATTTGAGCTGGCTTTTTTACTTTCTAATAAGCTATCATTAGGTACTATGCGGTCTTGATCTTATCAACAGCGGCCTTAAACTCCTCCCAATTGATCAATTCATCGCCGCTCTTGTCATAGCCTTCAATAAGTTTGGTACCTACCAGGCCTCTGATAAAACCACTGATTTCGGCCTGCTTCAACAATTTTACGACCTCACTTTTCTTTAGTGTACCATCGCCGTCCTTGTCAAAAAAACGAAAGGCATCTTCGGGGGTATCAAAATGATTGGTAATGACGATTTGTATTTTATTCATTATCGATTCTTCGGTAATCATATGCTTCTATTTTATTGATTCGTATTTTAAAGTTATAAAGAATGATTCAGACTCCGAAAGCGGACAGGACCAATTCTCGGCCCGAAGCAGCATCGCGATGCTCACAAAGGTATATTCCCTGCCAGGTGCCCAGGCTCAATCTTCCATT
>CALIJE010000065.1 GCA_938017825.1 uncultured Flavobacteriaceae bacterium | reverse complement strand
TTAAACTTTCAAAAAATATTGAAAGTATAGGTTAAATTTTTTTATTTGAACATCTTGAACAAAGACTTTGTAAGCCAATTTTGTTTTTGACCAACAATTTTGTGCAACATGCTATCGGCCATTTCGGCCAGATCGTGCAATGCTTTGGTTTGTTTTATTAATTCCGTGGTTTTGCTGCTACCATCGTTTTTAATGCTACTTACCTCATGCAGGGTTTTGATAACCGGTTGTATTTCGCGCCTGCTTCTTTCCTTGGCAACGATTCGGGCCAGCTCTTGAACGTCTTTTTCGGTTGAAAAAAATTCCTTGCGTTCCCCAGGCACCAATTCCTTGGTAACAATACCCCAGTCGATCAGCTGCCTTAGGTTCATACTCGTATTGCCTCGAGATATTTTTAAATCTTCCATAATCTCCTCCATCGAAAGCGGCTTGGTAGATATGAACAGTAAGGCCTGAATTTGCGCCATTGCCTTGTTAATGCCCCATAGCGAACCTAAGCTCCCCCATGTGCTGATAAACTTCTCTTTGGCTTCTTGAAAATCCATAGAACGAATATACAATTAATTTTAAACTTTCAAAAATTATTGAAAGTTAATTACATTTTATTCGTTGAAGCACACTTTTTCAGTGTGCACTGGTTTGTTTGGTTACCTAAAAAGATTTACAATATCTTGCAACTAATTTGTGTATTGTCTTACATCAAAAAAATGAAAAAACTAGTATTCGTATTTGTCTTCTTGTCTTTTACTTGTCTCATATCGTCTTGTAATTTCAATAAATCAATCAACAAAGACCTGATTACCGGCATGACTACTCGCGGTGATGGCCTCTCGGTAGAAGAGGTATATATTACGATTCATGAAGAAGAGACGAGTGAAACTAGTTTTGTTTATGGAGAAATGTTTCATATCAACTTCAACGATATTCAAGGTTTTGTGGAAGTGGAAGGCGAAGTATACCCTGGCATGGAACTTACAGTTTTAGAAACGAACCGTGATACGGTACTACATAGCAAAGATGTTTATGCCAATCAAAATGGAGTGTCCCATAATCCCTTGCTCTTATTGAGCAAGCTTACTGTTGCCAATCCGATGAAAAGTAATGCCTCTTATGAACTACACATCCGTATTTGGGACAAAAAAGGAGAGGGTAGTTTTTCGGCTGAATTGGACTTTGATATCTTACCAGACGAAAAAATAAACACCATGGCGAATGGTATAACTGCAGATAATATATATCTCTTTGATGATTTCACCAGAAGTGTCATTACTAATGGTCAAGTAAAATTTGAGAACAAAGTTTTTATGATTTTTGAAAATATTGATGGGTTTAAAACCGAAAATGGGATGGCTCATTTAGCCATGCGAATGAAGGCTTTAGATTCTCAGGGACAATTGATTTATCATAATGATGACCTGCTCAATAATCGACCTAATTCTGTATCTGACATAAATAAACAGCTTGCGGCATCTTTGGTATTTCCTCGTGGGGAACTTACCAACCCGGTGACATGGCTAGTAGAAATATGGGATAGAAAAAGCAACGCTAATTTAACCTCCGAAATCAAAATAGTAGTTGGTGAAAGTAAATAGACACTAAATTTTTAATCGATTGCCAATAAGCCGGCGCGTTCCAACAATGCTTCTACCTTAGGTTCGGCTCCACGAAATCGTTTATATAACACCATAGGGTTTTCAGTGCCTCCTTTTGAGAGTATGTGTTCTTTAAATTTATGGGCGACAGCAGTATTGAATATTCCGTGCTCCTTAAAAAGCGCAAAGGCATCGGCATCCAATACTTCGGCCCATTTATAGCTGTAATAGCCTGAAGAATAACCACCCTGAAAGATATGGGCAAAAGCAGTACTCATACAGGTACTTGCTGTGTCAGGATATAGTGTGGTGCCTTGAAAAGCTTTTGTTTCATAAACCTTTACATCGGTTATATCAGTGGGGTCAACACCATGCCAAGACATATCCAACAGTCCAAAACTGAGCTGGCGCAGCGTCGCCATACCTTCCTGAAAAGTCGCCGATTCCTTTATTTTTTGCACCAGTTGCATAGGAATTACCTCGTCTGTTTCGTAGTGTCGGGCGAATAGTTCCAAGGCTTCTTTTTCATAACACCAATTTTCCATTATCTGGGAGGGCAGCTCTACAAAGTCCCAATAGACCGATGTACCCGATAGGCTAGGGTAGGTCGTATTTGCCAACATACCATGTAGACCATGACCAAACTCATGAAATAAAGTGGTGACTTCATTAAAGGTAAGCAGGGAAGGTTTCGTATCGGTTGAGGGCGTGAAATTGCAGACGTTCGATATATGTGGGCGACTATTTTCTCCGTCTTTTTGCCATTGCGATTTGAATGAGGTCATCCAAGCTCCTCCGCGCTTGCCTTCCCGCGGATGAAAATCAGCATAAAATATTGAGATAAAGTTCTTGTCTTTGTCATAAACGCGATAGGTTTTAACCTCCTTGTGATAGGTATCGATATCGGCAGCCGCTTCGAATTGCAATCCGAACAACTTTTCGGCAACCTTGAACACCCCGTCGATAACATTCTCTAACTTAAAATAGGGCTTTAATTGCTCGTCATCCAAACTATACAATTCTTGCTTTAGTTTTTCTGAATAGTAACTGCCATCCCATTTTTGCAATTTGTCGATACCGTCTAAGGTCCTCGCGAATTCCTCCAATTGATTGAACTCACGCACTGCGGCCGGTTTGGCCTTCACAAGCAGTTCGTTTAAAAAAGAATGCACTTTCTCAGGAGTTTCGGCCATTCGCTCCTCTAGAACAAAATGGGCGTGGGTGGCATACCCCAAAAGATTTGCCCGCTCGTACCTTAGTTTGGCTATTTTTAGAACAATTTCCTGATTATCATGTTCATCTCCCTTAAAGGCCTTACTGCCGAAAGCCATGGAAAGTTCTTTGCGCAATGCCCTATTACGGGCATATTTCATAAAGGGAATATAACTTGGGTAGTCTAGGGTAAGAAGCCATCCCGAATCTTTACCCTTTGCCTTGGCCAATTGGGCGGCCGCCTCTTTAGCTCCCTCTGGGAGTCCGTCTAAATCGGCCTCGTTCGTAATGTGTTTCTCGTACTTGTTTGTTTCGGCCAGTACATTTTCCCCGAATTTCAATTTGAGCTTGGCAGATTCCGCGTCTATTTCACGCAGGCGTATTTTCTTTTCTTCCGATAAATTGGCGCCATTACGACTAAAACTTTTGTAGCGTTTGTCTAAAAGCGTCTCTTGTTCTATGCTGAGGGATAAGGCATCTTTTTGCCGATACACGGTTTTGATCCTCTGAAACAGTTCCTCGTTTAGGGTAATGTCGTTGCCAAATTCTGAAAGCAGGGGCGAAACTTCTTGCGCTATTTTCTGAATCTCTTCATTGGTTTCGGCAGAATTCAGATTAAAGAATATACTCGATATTCGATCTAACTGTTGTCCCGAAAACTCTAGAGCTTCAATGGTATTTTCAAACGTCGGCGCTGCCGAATTTGCCGTAATCGCATCGATTTCGGCCCTAGCGTCTTTCATAGCTTGCAGAAAGGCGGGTTTAAAATGCTCGTTTTTGATTTTTGAAAAAGGGGCTAAATCGAATTGTTCTAATAGGGGGTTCATGTATAAAGTTGATCTTTATTGGCTTGGGGTCATTGATTTGAGTCTTTAAGGCATCTACCTACGATTAGCGACCCAAGCTAGATTTATTTTTTGCTTACTTTTTTGGCGCCGTCAAGTACTTTTTGTTTCAAACCTTCCTTGTACAAAACCACTTTGTCTAGAATGCACTTATCGGCCGAACCTAAAATCTGTGCTGCAAGGATACCGGCATTTTTAGCACCGTTTAAGGCGACGGTCGCGACGGGAACACCCCCTGGCATTTGAAGAATAGACAGTACTGAATCCCATCCGTCAATTGAATTGCTACTTTTTACAGGAACCCCTATTACAGGCAATGGCGACAATGAGGCCACCATTCCGGGTAGGTGCGCTGCACCTCCTGCTCCGGCGATTATTACGGCATAACCGTTGCTTTGCGCGTTCTTACTAAACTCGAAGAGCTTTTCCGGGGTGCGGTGTGCCGATACGATATCTACATCGACTTCGATATCAAATCCCTTTAGGATGTCTATCGCCTCTTGCATTACCGGTAGGTCGCTGGTGCTTCCCATTACTACAGCTACTTTCTTCATAAAATTCCAAATTATAAATTTCGCGTTACAAGCATATCCAAGATTTACTTGCTAATCACTTTTATCGTTTCTTTTACTTGCTGCGCTACCTTTCGCGCGGTATTGATATCCTTATCCACAATCGTTACATGTCCCATTTTTCGGAATGGTCGTGTTTGCTTTTTTCCATAAATATGCGGGGTTACCCCGTTCATTGCCATAATTTCGGCAATATTTTCGTAAACCACGTCCCCTGTATGACCTTCAGCACCTACAAGATTCACCATAATGCCCCCAACTTTGCTTTCGGTTCTCCCCAAGGGTAAATCTAAAATGGCTCTAATATGCTGCTCAAATTGGTTGGTATAACTAGCTTCTATGCTGTAATGACCGCTATTATGCGGTCTTGGTGCTACTTCGTTCACAAGAATTTCATCTTCCTGTGTTTGGAACATCTCAACCGCGAGAATTCCGATATGGCCAATTTTTTCGGATACCCTAAGCGCAATTTCCTGTGCTTTTTCGGCGATTTCATCCCCTATTCGTGCAGGACAAATCACATATTCTACCTGATTTGCTTCCGGATGGAATTCCATCTCGACCACAGGATACGTAACTACTTGTCCGCTTGGGCTTCGCACTACAATAACCGCAAGTTCGTTCTTAAACGGAATCATTTTTTCGGCAATACACTCGCCCGCCGGTAATCCATCCAAATCATCCTTCGTCCGAATCACCTTTACCCCCTGGCCGTCATATCCAAACTGGGCCGCTTTCCAAACGAATGGGAAATCCAATCCACCATTGTCAACCGCATCCAATATTTCACTTGCATATGCAAAACGTGAAAAATCGGCGGTGGGAATTTCGTTATCCGTATAAAACAGCTTTTGGGTTGCCTTGTTCTGTATGGTTCGCAACGCCTTAGTGGGTGGGTATACCTTTAGTCCTTCGTTTTCGAGCTTTTCCAGGGCTTCCAAATTCACATTTTCGATTTCAATGGTCAGCACATCAACTTGCTTTCCGAAATTGTACACCGCATCAAAATCCATTAAATTTCCCAATACAAATTCATTGCATGCAAGTTTGGAAGGTGCATCGATAGAATTCTCTAGAACTTTGGTGTGAACATCAAATTTGCGCGTTTCGTAGAGGAGCATCTTACCCAGTTGGCCACCGCCCAGAATACCAAGCTTAAATTTGGAAGAAAAGTAGTTCATCAGCTATGGTTTGATAAGCTATCGTTAGCTATCCGACAAAAATACGTTGAATTCTTAAAACCCGCATATCTTGAATGAAAAAGCGAAATCAAAATAGTATATTTGCCCCCTGCCAAAAGCGCGAATAATGCAACTGCACGACAAAAATTTCATACCCTATCTCAGTGAAGCCGATGTACTGGCGGCAGTGCAAAAGGTTGCCGACGCGGTTGCGGCAGATTACCAAAACGAAACGCCCATCTTCGTTGGGGTCCTAAACGGATCTTTTATGTTCGTGGCGGATTTCTTAAAAGCCTACCCACACCCCTGCGAGGTTTCTTTTGTAAAAATGAGCTCGTACCAAGGTCTTACGTCGACAGGAATTGTAGAGACCTTGCTAGATGTGTCGGAAGATATTGAAGGAAAAAGTGTAATCATTCTTGAAGACATCGTAGATACGGGGCGTACTTTGAAAGAGTTGATACATATGTTTTCGGATATCAATATCAAGGAGTTCAAAATTGCCACCTTGTTTTACAAATCTGAAATCTATACAGGAGAATATACCATTGATTACTTTGGCATGAAGATTCCTGATAAGTTCATTGTTGGCTACGGTTTGGATTACAAGGAACTAGGAAGAAATTTAAGAGCAGTTTACCAATTAAACCAACCACATATGATCAATTTAGTGCTATTCGGTAAACCCGGTGCCGGTAAAGGTACTCAGGCCGAATTTTTGAAAGAAAAATACAACTTGAAACATATTTCTACTGGGGATTTGTTCAGATACAATATGAGCAACGATACCGAATTAGGGAAACTAGCAAAGTCTTACATTGATCGTGGCGATTTGGTTCCCGATGAAGTAACCATCAAAATGCTGCAAGATGATGTAGAAAAGAATCCGGATGCCAGCGGATTTATTTTTGATGGCTTTCCAAGAACAACCGCTCAGGCTGAGGCTTTAGATGCTTTTTTGTCGACCAAAAACATGAAAATCAATGCAACGATCGCCTTGGAGGCCAATGATGAGGTATTGATTCAACGGCTCTTGGAACGAGGCAAGGTAAGTGGTCGTACAGACGATCAAGATGAAGACAAAATTCGCAATCGCTTTAAGGAGTACAACCAGAAAACTGCCCCATTGAAGGATTTCTATGAAGCCCAGGGGAAGTTTCATAGCGTTAACGGTATTGGTGCTATTGATGAAATTACACAGCGTTTGGCAAAAGTGATTGAGGAGCTTTAACCTTGTGGTCCATTCGGACGATTAATATACATGTTGAAAAGTGGCGGATAAGGTTATCGATACGAAAGACGGATTAAAAGGATGTGCCTTTACTTGTGGTATAGCGTTCTTGCTTTTTGTGCTTTCTGCCGTGGGATATCTTATTTACATTTATTACTTAGACGATTCAATTCCCGTTTCCTAATTACCCAATGTTTTTTAAACCAAGCAAATGACCGAAGGCAACTTTGTAGACTATGTAAGAATCTTTGCCGAATCGGGTAATGGTGGTAAAGGCTCAGTGCATTTGCATAGAGAAAAATACATTACCAAAGGTGGGCCTGACGGCGGTGATGGCGGTCGAGGCGGACATGTCATCTTAAAAGGTAACAAAAACCTATGGACACTGGTTAACTTTAAGTTCAAGAAGCATTTTAAGGCGGGTCATGGAGAACATGGAAGTAAAAATCGTAGTTCAGGAGCCGACGGTCAAGATACATATATGGAGGTTCCATTAGGCACTGTGGTGCGCGATGTAGAGACAAAGGCCATTCTTTTCGAAATAACCGAGGACAAGGAAGAAAAGATACTGGCCGAAGGGGGTATGGGCGGTCGTGGCAATTGGCATTTTAAGACGCCCACGAACCAAACTCCTAGATACGCACAACCCGGTGTTCCTGGCCAAGAAGTTTCTGTAATTTTAGAACTTAAGGTATTGGCCGATGTCGGTTTAGTTGGGTTCCCGAATGCAGGAAAATCTACCCTTCTCTCTGTCATTACCTCTGCGAAACCCAAAATTGGGGAGTACGAATTCACCACCTTAAAACCCAATCTGGGAATTGTTAAGTATCGCGACTTTCGCAGCTTTGTGATGGCCGATATCCCCGGTATTATAGAGGGCGCGGCAGAGGGCAAGGGTTTAGGGCATTACTTTTTAAGACATATCGAACGAAATTCGACCCTCTTGTTCTTGATTCCTGCCGATAGTAATGACATCAGTAAAGAGTATGAAATATTGCTAGATGAATTACGGCGGTATAATCCAGAGTTGTTGGACAAAGACCGTATTATCGCAATTTCAAAAAGTGATATGCTCGATGAGGAATTGATGGATGAAATGCGCATTGAATTGAACAAAGATCTGCACCCTATTCCTTATATGTTTATATCGTCAGTAGCCCAAATGGGTATTCAAGAACTAAAGGATAAGCTTTGGGATATGTTGAACAACTAGACCAGAATTTCCTGGTACTCATGGCGACCTTACCGTTCGTTTTATCGTTTTTACCGTTGGTCATATTTTGAACCATCCAAGACGATATGCCTGCTATATTCGCTTCAACATTGTTTGGTACCAAAGTGTGACATAACTAAATTGTTGCTACTAACACATAAACAAGCAATGAATTATTGAAACATCTAAAATTTAATGTATGGAAAAAATCAAGAGCATTATGATCATTGCCTTATTGGTGATGGGTCTACAGACCTATGCCCAAGAGGTTACAGGAACATGGAAAGGAAATTTATCGGTTCAGGGCACCGAAATGCCTTTGGTATTTAATATTACTGATACTGATGGGGCTCTAAGCAGTACCATGGATAGTCCTTCCCAAGGGGCTACCGATATTCCTATGGATGTCACTACCTTTTTAGACAATGTGTTGACCATTGAATATAAAAAGGCCGGTATGAAGTTCGTAGGCGGTCTCGATGAATCAAAAATTGAGGGAACATTTTACCAAGGTGGTATGGAGTTTCCCCTTCAGCTCGAAAAATCGGAAAAAACCATTCCGGGCAATCCAGAATTACCAAGCAGCGATGAAGCGCTTACTGCTCTGGCCGATCTTGGAAACGGAGATTTCGCTTACTCGGTCGAAGATTATTTTGCAAAGCCAAAAGCCTCGACTTTTCGATTTTCCCCTGACGGAAAGTATATGTCATATCGCGAAAAAGACGGAAATAACAAACGCCATGTATTCGTGAAGAACATTGCAACAGGCGAGGTTATGAAAGCTATAGCGGAAAAAGAAGAACTGATTCGCGGATACGGATGGATCAATAATGAACGATTGGTCTTCTTAAAGGATAAAGGAGGCGATGAAAATTACCACGTTTATGCCGTGAATTTAGATGGCACCGGCGAAAAAGATCTGACGCCCTTTGATGGTGTTAGAGCCGAATTTAGCGAATTGTTGAAAGAAGACAAGGACCATATCATTGTTCAAATGAACAAAAATAATCCTCAGGTTTTTGAACCCTACAAAGTAAATGTAGTTAGCGGTGAAATGACGCAATTATATAAAAATGATGATGCGGCCAATCCCATTATGGGCTATAATTTTGACAAAAACGGAAACTTAAAAGGGTTTACGCGCATTCGTGATGGTGTGGAACAGGATATCTACTACGCGAAAGAAGATGGTGATTTCACCATTTTGAAGCGCTTAAACTGGAAAGATGCTTTTTCTATTGTGGCCTTCGATTATGCCACGGAATATCCTCATGACGCCTACGTGGTTTCAAACCTGGAAAACGATAAGGCAGAAATATTGTTATTCGATCTAAAAGAAGATAAAATCATTAAAAGAGTTTTTTCCAATGATGATTACGATGTGTCGAATTTATCTCTCTCCAAAAAACGAAACTACGAATTGGATTTCTTTAGTTACGAGGGAGCAAAGCAGGTTATCGTACCCGTGAGTGATTATTATAAAAAACTGCATTCAAAATTTGAAAAACAGTTCTTGGGTAGACAATATAACATTACCGATTTTACCGACGATGAAAACAATCTGTTGATTTATGTGAGCAGCGACAAGCTTTATGGGAAGTACTTTTCTTATGATGTTGCGAAAGATGAGTTCAAAGAACTGTTTGATTTAATGCCACAATTGAAAGAGGATGATATGGCCGAAATGCGTCCTATTAGCTTCAAGAGTAGAGACGGCCTTACCTTACATGGTTACATTACATTGCCCAAAGCCGCAATAAATGGACAAAAAGTGCCCGTTATCGTTAACCCGCATGGAGGCCCGCAAGGTATTCGCGACTCATGGGGCTTTAACCCGGAAGCACAACTTTTTGCCAGTAGAGGCTATGCTACCTTACAAGTTAACTTCCGAATTTCAGGTGGCTATGGCAAAGAATTCTTAGAATCTGGCTTTAAACAAATTGGCAGAAAGGCAATGGATGACGTTGAAGATGGCCTGCAATATGTGATCGAGCAAGGCTGGGTAGATAAAGATAAAGCAGCGATTTACGGTGGAAGTCATGGTGGCTATGCCGTTTTAAGAGGATTAACCAAAACTCCCGATCTATATGCTTGTGGCGTTGATTATGTTGGGGTATCGAATCTATTTACTTTTATGAAGACCATACCACCCTATTGGAAGCCTTATTTGAAAATTATCAAAGAAATCTGGTATGATGAGGATATCGCCGAGGAAAAGGCGATAATGGAAGAGGTCTCGCCGGTTTATCAAATCGATAAGATAAAGAAACCTTTGTTCGTGGTGCAAGGTGCCAATGACCCAAGGGTGAATATCGATGAATCTGATCAAATCGTATCCGCACTTAGAGCCAAAGGTTTTGACGTGCCCTATATGGTAAAATATGACGAGGGTCATGGCTTTGGCAAGGAGGAAAACTCCATAGCATTGTACAAATCAATGATGGGCTTCTATGCAAAACATCTAGGTACACAACAAGTGTCTAAACCTATAAAGGATTAGAACATAAATTTTACGTCTGAATGAATCTTTAAGGGAGCCGAAAAGCTCCCTTTTTTATGGTACAAAAGTTTGTTGCAATACTTTTTTTAAAGATCAGCTAACCATTCAATATTGGAAATTTACCGTTTACCATACCTCTGTAAACGCGTACTACCATTTACTTTTCGTTATTTACCGTTCGTCATAAACCCCTTTCAAATGGGGGTGTCGTGGTCTACTTTTACTAAAGAAATCAAAAGTTATTAGTAATCATAAAAACATAAATATCATGAAAGTTACATTGCACTCAGAAAGTATCAAGCAAAAAGAAATTGTAAAGACTACTATCTTTTTAACTGTAGGCGTACTCTATTTATTCTCTAAGATAGGGGACTTATTCGTCGGACTTTAAAATTGTTTATTTAAAGGCAAAACGCTTACCTATGAAAAATTCAAAAGATACGAATGCGTATATCAAACCGGAACTAACTAGCCGTAGGATAATTACATATTTAGGTATTGGCCTGTGCGTCGGATTTTGTTTGGGGTTTGCCCTAACCAAGATACTGTATTGGGCCATGCACTTACATTGATTGGTAAACCGCTCGCGATTTAATATTTACCGCTCGGCATAATTAGGGCAATGACACGAGTTTATTCCGTTAATTTTAATATCAACAAAAAAGACTTGCACTATGATCGTTTTAATCAAAATTATAGTATCAATATTACTCAGTTTGTTTTTTTAGAATCGTATAACTCCTTTACACATGAAAACCAACAAAATCACTACAAAGCAAATAGGTATTGTTCTGGTAATTGCAATTGTGCTATTTGCACTAGGTTACCGCGTAGGTCAAGAGGCTTATCATCTTCTTCACTAAATTAGTTTTAGGCTATATTTGAAATTCGACATTGGCATATGCAAGTAAAAAAATCCAGTACAAAATGGAATCTGGCCTTTTGGGCAGTACAACTACTAGGGTGGGGGGGTATGACCTATGTGGGTTATATATTCACTCCCAATGAAGGAGGATATAAGGAAAGTAGTTTTTTCTTTTTCGCATTATGGATTGGGTTGGCCATCGGATTGCTGACTACCGGTATTTTGCGGCATTACTTAAACCGCAGAATTTTTCTCGACAATTTCGATTCCAAGGAGTTGATGAAGATTCTTGGTGCAGTAGCAGTTGCCTCCATTGTTTATGCTGCGCTAACATATGGAGCAGGTTTCTTTAAAGGCTATTTTGATCACGAAGAGGTTGAAATCCCTGCGATCTACGAAAATTTCGGAATAGGTTTTCTAATTTTCAACTCCTTCATGACCATTATCGTTTGGACGATATTTTACATGTCGGTAAAAATTGCCTTCAAAATTAATGCCGACCGTCTTGTACGATCAGAGCTTAACGCTACTGTTAAACAGGCTCAGTTAAATACGTTAAAAGGTCAAATAAATCCGCATTTTATGTTCAATAGCCTCAATAATATCAGAGGTTTGATGTTGGAAGATGTTGAAAAATCAAGGGATATGTTGACCAAACTTTCCGAAATGCTTCGCTATTCACTGACGAAGAACGATGTAAACGCCATTGCTTTGGAAGAAGAGTTGGAAATGGTCGAGAATTACATCGCACTTTCGAAGATTCAATTCGAAAACAGATTAATTTACGAGCAAGAAATTCAAGCTGAGAGTCGTACGACCATGATTCCACCTATGATCATTCAGCTGCTGGTTGAAAATGCGGCCAAACATGGTATTTCCAATTTAAAAGGAGGGGGCAAAATTCGATTGACGACATCACAAACAGCAGACCACTTGGAGATATATGTCAGAAATACAGGTACGCTACAGATAGAAAGTAGTTCTACACAATTGGGTCTCAAAAACATCAAACAAAGGCTCCGATTGTTATACGGGAATGAAGCCACCTTTTCTTTAAAAGAAGAGAACGGCGAAGTTGTCGCCGCCATCAAAATACCTTTGTTATGAGCACAATAAAAGCAGTCATTGTTGAGGATTCGCGTTTAGCTAGGAATGAGCTAAAGCAACTCATAAAGCAATTTCCGGAAATAGAATTGGTCGGTGAAGCTGAGAATGTAGATGATGGTTATGCCCTTATTGAAGATGGTCGCCCCGATCTCTTGTTTCTCGATATTAATATGCCTGAAAAAGATGGTTTTGAATTATTGGAAATGCTCGATGAGGTTCCGATAACCGTTTTTACCACGGCTTTTGATGAATACGCCATTAAGTCCTTTGAATATAATGCCCTTGATTATCTCCTAAAACCCATAAATGAAAAACGCTTTGCCTTGGCGATTGACAAGGTTAAATCTAAGCTAATCGAAACATCCAGCGAAAAAAATGACACCACTGAACGCCTAACCGGTAACAGCCAGATCTTTATAAAAGACGGTGAAAAATGTTGGTTGATAAAAGTTGGCGATATTTCACATATGGAAATCGTGGGTAATTACACCAGAGTATTTTTCCAAGAGGAGCGCCCCATGCTCTACAAGTCTTTGAATCAGGTAGAAGGAAAGCTTCCGGAAAAGTACTTTTTTAGGGCAAATAGACAGCAGATTATCAATACCAACTTTATAAAGAACGTGGTGCCCTGGTTTAATGGAAAACTAAAACTCACTATGCAGAACGAAGACGAAATCGAAGTGTCAAGAAGGCAATCCTATCTGTTTAAGGATAAAATGAGTCTTTAAGTGCTGCTCAGACTTATTTGCGCTTTACCCGTACTACATAAGTTGCGATTAGATCATCATCAACTTTGAGGTGCACATCATATTTCCCCGATTTATTAAAGGTGTGCTCAAGAGTATATAGATTTCGATCTCTTAAGACTTTCGGTTCAATATGTTTTGTGCTGCTCCCGGTACTCAAAACCAAAGAAAAAGAGTCGTCGGCCAAGATTTTGTTGCTTTTCATAGAGAACGTTATAGACTCGTCCGTACGAATTTCTTGTTGCATTAAACTTGGCATCACGGGCGTGATTTGCGCACGAAAAGCACTTTTATATACGACGGGGCCATCCAAGAAAACGTTGAAGTCAGGTGCTTTTTGTAGCATAGACCAAGTCGTATCCAAGGGATAATGATTCTTGATGAACAATGCCGGATCCGATAGAAAATAGCCGTCGAAATAGTCAGCTTCAAATCGCGGTCCGTCATCCTCCAATACAATTCGCCCAGCCGACCAAGTAGGGTCGCAGAGGTACCACTTGCCATCTAGCTCAACCGCATTCCAGGCATGATTGGGAATGCTGTTATTGTCCAAGATCAAGGTGGGTGTACGGCCATACCCGTTTACAATCTTACAATTAATGTCTGCCAAACGTGCCAATTCACGAACCAAGTACGCATATCCGGTACAGGCTGTTTTTTTGTGATCCACTAACTTTTTAAAAACCTTAGGGGTAATACTATTGTTCCATTCGGTAAGTGCCTCTTTATCGTCTAGTAGTTTCTTTCGTTTCTTTATAGTGCGTTTATAGGCCCCATAATCATTTTCGATATTGGTACAGACCCATGTGTAAATGGCCCTGAATTTTTCAATCTCGTTGGTCAATTGGGAGGTTAACTTAAAGGTAAGTAGCGGCAAATTTTTAAGACTTTCGCCTTTATGCGATAATGCGATGCTATCTGCCTTGACAAAACTGACCTCCTCAAAATCAGTGTGCTGCCCGAAAAGGGCAGCACAGATGAAAAAAAACAATACGCCTGTAGATTTCATTACCTGAACAAGTCGATGAATTTTTGAAAGACATTGCGCTTAGACTTGTACACCCCTTCGACTTCTACGGCCCCCATTAAGGAAATATCAGATAGGTCAAAAGTTATAGCGACCTCTATGGTTTCACTATCACTTTCGACAACCGTATATTCCTGAGGATTATAACCGATATAGCTAAAAACAAGAACCTTACCGACATCTAATTTATTGGGCCATTCGAATTTCCCATCTGAGTCTGTTACAATACCTGCGCTGGTTCCCTTTAAGTAAACATTTACGCCTTCAAGGGGCAAATTGTCTTGGTCAACTACACTGCCCTTTACCACATACACGGAAACGCCGCTTGTCTTTTCGGCAATCATAGTGGTCAATTCATTGCCAATAATAGGCTCAAGACTTGTCATTTCTTGGGCTTGAACACCTAATAGCGCGAAAAGCGTTAGTACGTAAAAGCCCTTTACCGTAATTCGTAATACATTTTTCATAATCTCTTGGTTTTAAAGTTTACCCTAAACTAAAATCTTCGAAGGGCATTTAAAACATATATTGAGCAATGGCCGCTTTAAAATGAGCAAACACATCAATTTGTTACGTAACTTCTTTTTCTAAAGTACTAAATTCTTAGTTCACTTGCACGCGAATACCCTCTGAATGACTACTGAATTCTGGAGCATACATGCTTTGAATAGTAGCAATACCATTGCTAAAATCCCCTTTATTGTTTACCCTTAGGTCATATTCGAACACAAATACGCCTTTGGGCAGGTAATCGAAAAAGAAATTGGTACTGGCGTCTTTGGTGCTTTCATAGTACCCAAGACCGTCTTGCCATTTGTATCTTGATATTACATTAATAGGTTCTAGACCTGCAGCCCGCATATCTTTCATATGCACAAACTCCATCGACCTGTCAGCTCTCAATTCGATTCGAACGCGAACCAAATCACCAACTTTCAAGCTGGTTTTATCGGTAACTTCTGACATCTGCTCCCCAGTATCGGTGTTCTTTTTTAGAAATAGCTTTTTCTTTAATTTCAAAGGCGTCTCTGCCGGACTGATTTTATCCAAATCCTCGAAATATTGCCAATACAATGCACCCCAAGCAATACCTTCTCCTTTTTTGCGCAGTTGTACCTCGGCCATTTTGGATTCAACTTCCGATCCTGACCAAGCCGTTTTGTAATACCCTGTGCCGGCTTCGATTTCTACATTTTCAAGTCTGGCAGCTTCAATGTGTTCACCTGCGATCAACACCTCGACCGCTTCGGTAACGGAAAGCCAATCGCTTCCTTGAAGCAAAAGGGCATACACCGCTTCAGAGGTCGCTTTGGTGGTCTTCCATTGATTGGTCTGCTTGTTCTTCAAGAGCCATATTTTTAGATGATCTACTGTGTCTACATCTTGAGGCGTGATTTCGGAAAAAGCTTCGATTAGTAGGGACTGTGTTTCGATAGGCGCGCGATACCAATACCATGAACTGGTATTCTCTTTCCAATACATGCCCAGTTCATCTGACGTAATACTATTTTCCTTAAGGGCCCTTAGAATTTTCGAGGACGTTTTGTCATTATTTGAACGATGCATGATCAAGGCCAACATTCCTTGGGCATATAAACCTTTTCCTGTCCAGTATTTCTGTGCTTGGCCTTTGTAATAGTTCATAATGTCGCGCACTTTTTTTGAAGTTTTGATTTCCTTGAAAAAACTGCGCATGTACAAATAGTGAATTTGGGTGCTACTAAGATGGTCATCGCTTAAGTTCTCCGCAAAGCGTTTCATTTGATTGTACTCCTTTACGAACTCAGCGTCTAAATAGTTTAGTGCTCGTTGCACCATAGTGCTGTTCTGTTTTTCGACCTGCCCTTGGGTGACGTTGAGCTGTTTCAAATGTCCAAGACCGGTAATAATGTGTTGTGTAATATAGCGGTTGTCCGGTCCTCCATTGAACCAAGGCCAAGCACCAGAACTTTTTTGAT
Source organism: uncultured Flavobacteriaceae bacterium (assembly GCA_938017825.1). Lineage (GTDB taxonomy): Bacteria > Bacteroidota > Bacteroidia > Flavobacteriales > Flavobacteriaceae > Pelagihabitans. The sequence goes on along the minus strand of CALIJE010000065.1, from coordinate 27,352 downwards.
TTTGCTGCAGTTTATTTAGTGCTGTTGCCTGTTCATTCCTCATTTTATTCAAGTTGAACAGTAAGGCGATCCGCTTTTTCTGTTCGGTTTCAGACTGAGCATCGCGCAACCAAGGAGTTTCTTCAATCAATAGCGATTTCAGTTCTTGGTTTTTTTCGAGCTTGCTGATAAGGGCATCCGAGCTGGCCCATTGATCGAATACCCTTTCAATACTAGGATTGCTTTGGGCAATATGTGTGGCTAAGGTGTTCGCATAATATTTGGAAAAGGTCTGCTCATTGCATTCATAAGGGTATTCCATCAAATAGGGGAGTGCCTGTACTGCATACCAAGCAGGGTTAGAGGTGATCTCCAAGGTCAACTTATGATGTTGCAAAGTAGACGATAGGTTTGCTTTTAGTTTATCTAAAGTGAACGTTTTGGATTGATTGCTTCGAACCCACATGGGCATGGTTTCGGTGACCAGCATCCTATTGGTCAGCACAGGTAAAACGTTTTGCTCACCATCACTGAAATCGCCTGCCTTGGCTGTAACGGTATATTGAACCGCCTGAATACTTTCTGGGATTTGTAGTTTCCAAGATACTTGGGTATTCCCTAGAGAGTCCACTTCAAAAGATCGAACATTGATTGGGTTTGGAGTCTCGCCCTGTGGTGTTTCAATTAATGTGCCCACGATATCCTCCCCGGTCAGCGCATTGACCAAGGCCAATTTTGCCTGTCCTGCAAGTTCCCTTTTCGTTAGGTTTGCGATTTTGGTGCTGATAAATATCTCGTCCCCTTCACGCAAAAAACGCGGAGCGTTGGGAATGACCATTAACTCTTTTTGGGTTACGGTCTGCAGTGAAGTATAGGTGCTTTCCAAATTTTTGGTGTGCGCCAATAGTTGCACGTTCCATTTGGTCAAGGCTTCTGGAGTAGTAAAATTGAACGATACATTTCCTTCCTTATCCGTCTTTAAATGTGGAAAGAAAAAGGCGTTTTCCTGAAGATTTTTTCGAATTTGGACTCCTGCGGTTTCAGTCTTATTCTTTTCGTTTATAGTTTCTTCGCTCGGAGGTGCGGAAAGCTCTTCGGCTTTGACAGATGTTACGGCATATCCGAGCGCTTCGGTTTCTCTTGAAACGCCTTTGGCAGTAACTATGACCTCATCAAATGCTGCATCATTTTCGACGACCTCCAGCCCAGCAACCGTACCTCGCATACTGCGCACGGGGGTATTGCCATAAATGCTACCGTGGCCAAAATACAATCCGAACCAGTTGAAGGAGTCGAAATACAAACCGTCATACCCATAGCGCTCATTGTCCATATAGGTACTGAACGCACGGACTCCAAAACAGTTATAGGCATTGGCCGTTCTGTTTGTATAATAGATCGGCCTAACCAACGGATTAAAGCTCCAATAGTGACCTCTAAATGCATCGAGGGAGGCATCGTACATACTCGCCAAAAGTTCGGCGGTGACCTTCTCACCTTCTGGCCCTTTGATCTTAAACGACCAGGTTTCATCTATACCGGGTTGTAGTTTGTCACGAAAGGTTAGGGTCTCTATTTCCAATTGGGAATTGGGATAGGGCACTAGAATGTTTAGACTACCAGCTTGAAAGTGGTTATAATAGGCAAAACTATAGGTAATGGCGAACCCACCTAAATCATCTTTAGTGACCGGCACCGAGAATGATTCCGAATTATTGCTTAGCCGTATGAGTTTGGTCTCAATAAGCTGATGATCCTTTTCAATTGTTACGGTAACATGAAGATCTTTGGCACTTGAACGTAAGGTCACTTTTGCCTTGTCCCCTATAGTATAAGAATTTTTGTCTGTTTTGATTTCAAACAAACCCTTATCGGCCAGGTTTTTGTCGTCCTGACTGAACAATGTCGTTTGTAAGATGTCCTTGACCGGCTGCCCATATTTATCTTCACTTACCAGCTCTAGAACATATTTTCCGGAACGCCATTTTTTGGTATTGCCCAGTGAAAGTTCCTTGGATTTTGCTGTATCGAAATCAGCCTGCCAAACCAGTTCTCCTTTTTCCCAGGTAGCGGAATCGTGTTCGTTGGTATGGGCATCATGTGGATATAGTTTTTTAAACTCCGTTTTTGACCACCCTTCGTAATCGGGAGCGGGCCAGCTTCTTGGGCGATTTACACTCTCAGGGGCCTTTAGTTTGTACATTTTCACCATCCCTTTTGCAGGCACAAACTGGCCATTTAAGTTAGTGGTTGAAATAGTGAGTTTGTTTTCTTTCAAATCCTTGTCAAACGGATTTGCAATACCCATGGTAGCGGTCATCGTATGATAACCGATCGTCACCAAAGTAGTGGCACTATGGGTTTCCCCATTGATATCGGTAACATCGGCCGTTACTTCATAGCTAAAAGTGGGCATATTGTTTTTATCGACCGAATTATCGGCTAGGGCCTTAAAGCTTAGTTCGTATTTCCCTGAGGCATCGGTCTTGGTTTCTCCATGGGCTATTTCCTGGGGAGAGCTGCGCAAATCGGGATAGTACCAATAACACCATCTTGGATAATAGACCACACGTTTAACGCGATACGAGACCTTGGCATCAGTAATAGTGCTGCCGGCATAGGCAACAGCCATACCTTTTACGGTAACAGTATCGTTTACCTTATACGCCTCGGTAACTGGTTCAAAAGACGTCTCAAATTTCGGACGTTTGTATTCTTCCACCGAAAAACCCACGTATCCGCTCAAAGAGAGCGAATTGGAAACTACCTGTAGGGAGAACTGCCCGGTTAAACCAGAATTCGGTAGAATGAATTCTCCGGAAAATGAGCCGTAATCATTCGTGATGAAATCTTCTTGCTTTACGATTTGGCCATTAACATCCTTTAGCTGAACCGATACTTTTTCCTGTGTTAATACCGATGAAACGTCATATTCTTGCTTTATGGCTATTCCTTTAAAATATAATGGATGGCCCGGTCTATAGATGCTTCTATCTGTAAATAGGAAGCAGGTATTATTCGTGCCCTTACGATTTTGATCATACCTTCTATTTACATAGAAATCCTCGAAGTGAGCCTGGTCTTTGGCATGGGTAACCGTAATATCCACATTGCTCCAATTTTCCTTGTTCAACGGAATTGTAATATTCCCTTTCTTGTCAGAAGTGAAGTTTTTACTGAGCCGCGGGCCATCGTAGTTCTTGCGGTAGCGGATTGTGAACTTGGCTCCTGACAGCGGATGTCCATTAAGGCGATTAATCACTTGAAAATAGTGGTGCGTATTCGTACGCGTTTCGCTTAGCGCAATGTCGGTTATCTGAACCGGGCTATAAGAGAATGTTTTATTTCGACCTACCTGGGGCTCTGCAAGAATAATATACTGTCCGTTATCCAATTTAGGTATGGCGATTTCGGTGCTGTGCGCTTGGTAATCACCTTCGTTCTTTAGCGAGGCATTCCAAGTTTCTGTAACTGGTAATTGTTTGATAAAGGCATAAATTTTCTCCTCGGGGTAGAGCTCATTGAGTTTGGCCAAGTCGCGTTTAGTGGCCTTGTGGGCAGAAAGTTTCAGTCCTTTGAGATTCTTATAATTCACCAATATCCTGGCTGTACTTTGTACGGGAATATGCCTTTCGGTAGTTAATTGCAGACTTGCCTGTAAGATTTGTGATTTTAGCGATTTACACTGATTAGCTCCCCTACTATCGGGTAGTTCTCTAATTACCGAATCACATTTGGCCAAGGCTTCCTTGATCTTCCATCGGTTCGTTTCAGAAGTTTTGGGCTGATATTGCTGACCTTGTGTATAAAACAGCATGGCAAGCTGGTACTGATATAAACCAGAGGCCAAACTTCCTTCGTTTGCGGAAATAATATTCTGTAAGACCTCTTGTAATTGTTGCTCCTTGTTCTCGAAGGTTGCGTTCCCATAAATGAACAATAGACGTTCGATATCGATTTCAGCGAAGGTGTATGGCTTCTTGGAATCTTGGTGATGTTTTAGTAGTCTTTGATAAATACGCAACGCCTTTGCCTGCAATGAGGTTTCGTCATTGGTTTGAATGCCCTTTTCGATATATGTACTGCCATCGCATAGCAAATCAGGGTCGCTGATTTCAAACTTATCCGCTGGTCGGGTAATCTTGTTTTCATTGCTTTTAAAGAAGCTTAAGGCATTGTGGGCCAATAGATCAAAAAGCGTAGGGCGGTATTCTTCGGTGTCATCTTGTTGATTTAATATGAGGTCGAATGTTGAGATCGGAATCCCCTTTAAGCGCTCCTCATTTTCTAAGGATGCATCAAAATGTAAGTTAATTTCCTCGAATAATGTTGTTAGGTCCCAGCTGCGAAAATCTGTTGAATCTACTTTGACGGCTGTTTTTGTTCGATTGTAAAATTGATATCTATGTTGTTGAAAATACTGCCAGTACAGATTTGCCAAATAGCTTTCCAATATGTTTTTGACAGGTACATCTGCCTGTGCGATTTCGTTTTTAAAATCGCTTATGATCTTCAATTGGGCATCTTCCTGCAAGGTTTGGGCGTACTTTGAGGAATACAGTAAGGTCTTTACCAGTTGAGCAGAATTCTTCTCTTTTTTCGCCTTTTCTGCAATGGTGGTAACAAGTTCTAATGCCGATTTGGTCAAGGCACCGCGTTCCAATTTTTCGACCTGCGCCCAAAGTGTCTGAAAAGATTGGTTAGATTGCTGGGCAAGGCTCATTTGTGAAAATAGAATTATCGTTAATACTGTGAACAGATGTTTCATCATAAATAGTTACGCTATACCCTTAAATTAGAACAATTATTCAGTTTTCCGGGTATGCAATTACAAAGTTAAGTACAAACTTGAATCCAAAAGCCCCTGAAAACAATGAAAAGTGAGGGAATAGCGGCTTTGAGTGAGGCAAATGGTCAGTAGGGCGATACTATGATCTGCCTATTATTAACCTTAAGCTGCGGTTGCTGTATCGGGTATTTACCGCTATTCGTCTCTAGCCGGACCAAAGACATCCATCAAGAGTTCTTCGTTATAATCTTTATTCACTCGAATATCGGTATGGGTACCTACTTCTAATTGAATACCGGGCTTCTCCTTAAGGATCTTATAATAGTGTCTATTGTTACCTTAGATTCCAATCGGATATTCCATAGGTCAAAACTATCCAAAAGCAAGACCTCGACCATAGTGTTGTTCTAAAACACAGGAATTCTGTCATCAACGCCTTAATACCTTTAATAAGGTCATCCTTAGAATGAGTATGTCATCAATATTTTGAACATTTTGTCAAAGATTTTATGCATTCTAACGGAACTCAGGTTCAGGAAGCAATTCCTATCTTTACACTATAATTTCAATTCATGCAGATTCATTTTATTGCAATCGGAGGTAGCGCAATGCACAATTTGGCCCTGGCTCTTCATCATAAAGGATATACGATCACTGGAAGCGATGATGTAATATTTGAACCTTCGAAGAGCAGACTGCAAGATAAAGGCCTTTTACCCCAAACGTTCGGATGGTTTCCGGAGAAGATTCATTCAGGTTTGGATGCAATTATCTTGGGAATGCATGCCAAGAAAGATAATCCGGAACTTTTGAAGGCACAAGAGCTAGGCAAGACGATATATTCCTATCCCGAATTTCTTTATGAGCAATCCAAAAACAAGACCCGGGTAGTTATTGGCGGTAGTCATGGTAAGACAACCATTACCTCAATGATTCTTCATGTATTGAATTATCATGACCGGAATGTGGATTACATGGTAGGTGCGCAATTAGAGGGTTTTGATCGTATGGTGCACCTTACCGAAGAAAACGATTTTATTGTTTTAGAGGGAGATGAATACTTGTCCTCACCAATTGATAGACGACCAAAGTTTCATCTTTACCAACCGAATATTGCCTTGTTAAGTGGAATCGCTTGGGATCATATTAATGTTTTTCCCACATTCGATAATTATGTGGAACAGTTTCGAATTTTTGTCGATAGTATTGTCAAAGGCGGGAGCATTACCTATAACGAAGAGGATTCTGAAGTAAAACGATTGGTAGAAGCTTCAGAAAATACGATTCGAAAGCTTCCGTATCAAACTCCTGAATATACTGTAGTCGACGGGGAAACGCTATTGAATACGCCCGAAGGCCCTATGCCAATAGCGGTTTTTGGAAAACACAATCTAAACAACTTGGCGGGCGCCAAATGGATTTGCCAGAATATGGGTCTAGATGAAGACGACTTCTATGAAGCCATTGCAACTTTTAAAGGAGCTTCAAAACGTTTGGAAAAAATTGCAGAAAGTGCCCAGTGCGTGGCTTATAAAGATTTTGCACATTCACCAAGCAAAGTTGCCGCTACGACCAGGGCCGTAAAGGAACAATACCCAGACCGCAAGCTTATTGCTTGTTTGGAGCTGCATACCTACAGCAGCTTTAATCCCGAGTTTTTGAAAGAGTACAAAGGGGCCTTGGATGCTGCAGACGTACCGGTGGTCTTTTATTTGCCCGAATCTGTGGCGATCAAGAAATTAGCAGCAGTAAGTTCGACCCAAATACAAGCGGCCTTCCAACGAGACGATTTAACCATTCATACCAATGCGACTGAATTTAAGGAGTATGTATTTGCTCAGAACTTTGAAAATGCGGTCTTGCTATTGATGAGTTCTGGAAATTATGGAGGATTGGATTTAGACGAACTAAAAACAATGGTAAACGATTGATTTTCAGGACCAAAGAATCGGTTATTATGAACCGACTTTTTGGTTGAATTGCCAGCAAACTTACACGTCAATAATTAAAATCAATGAAATATCTTGTGCTTACCCTTTTTTGTTGCTCCCTTCTAGCTGCGCAGGCACCTCATGGGCAGCACATTTCCGAAAGCGATCAAAAGGATGGATTTACCATTGGATCTGGAGTATTGAATGAAAATCATAGATCTGTGCCTCTAATTGCTCTTTATGAGGGCTTGAGATTCATACATAAAGAATATCAATAACAATATACATTATGCCATCTTTCGAAACTATTGAGCATTTCATTAAAGCTGTTGAACTTGAGTCACATGATGAGGTTATACGCAGATTTTATGCAGATGACGCTTCGATTCAAGAGAATCAAAATGCACCGAGAGTGGGCCTTGAAAATTTGATCAAAAACGAGCAGCAGATGCTCCAAAAAGCCCATAGCGTAACATCCCAATGCGTGAGACCGATTTTTATTGAGGATAACAAGGTGGTCATACGATGGAAATTTCGTTTTGAATGGAAGGATAGATCAGTAACGTCAATTGAGGAAATTGCCTATCAGGAATGGGACGGGAACAAAATTAAAAAGGAACAATTTTTTTACGACCCACAGCAGTTTGTTCCTAAAAAGGACACATAATTCGACCGAGGGAATCTAGCCATATCCTATGGTAAATAAAATAGTGATACACCTAGGTGAATTCTGTGAAAGAACAAGGAAAAATGGGGTAGTCGAATAAGTTAAAGTGTTTCTAGAAGAAAGCAAACTTGGCTAGGAATAGGTCAAAAATGAAGGAAATTTTACTGAAAGAGTTTATGGTGTCTCCTAGGCGAGCATTTTCTTATGCTATAACAATGAAAGCCTTTGCTTAGGCGTTATGAATTAATCGGTTATGAAAATATGGCAGTTAACCGTAGTTTGGAATGTGTTTTGACCACTAAGCGATATGGTTCAACAAATGTATGATCGACTTCTTTTGCCCCTCTTGCGATTGCTTAGGCGGAAAGCATCTATCTTAATGATTGCTTTTATGTTAGGGGTTTCGAACGTTATATTGGAAGAGGACCGAATGGTACATGATACTAGGGCAAAAATTGAATTACAAGAACAACAACCAGATGATAGTCCCTTAGACCCCGAATTGCCTAAGGTGATGGTCTAGGTGTTTGAACTGCATCTTGCCCCATTGCTCGTGTGTGAGCTTGCCAAATATTGGATGCGGGTTCCATTCTTTCCGAGTTCTACATTCGTAAAAGTCGATGACCAGTTGTCTCAGTTTCATTTTTTCTACAGTGAAATCCTTTTCTTCATTGGTCTTTAGGCTAGGTGCGGTCGGTAAATTTTTTCGAAAGGGCTTGTCGCTGTACATCTGTTTCTTGAAAAACATACGAACAAATAGGTTTCCGTTGCCCTTATTTTTGTTTTTAACTGCAATTGCAAGCGGAAATTGGTTGTGCCATACCATTTGAGCTACCGTCATTTTTCCCCATTGGCGACTTGAGTTTTCATTCAGTGCGTCAATGCGCTCAAGCATTCCATTAAAAGTATTTTCGTCAAATAGGGATTTCATCTTTTTGTAGTTGATTCAGTATTGAAAAGTACGATAAAAAAATGAACGCATATTTCAATCCAGTCTCTTATCTTTATCAGATGCTAGATAAGCAACCCTCTTTGTCTATTAAGGATTGGTCTGATGATGATAGACCCAGGGAGAAATTGGTGCATAAGGGCAAAACTGCTCTTTCTGATGCAGAATTGATTGCTATTTTGATAGGGTCTGGGAGTCGTGATGAAAGTGCTGTGGAGCTATCCAAAAGAATTTTAGCTTCGGTAGGTAACAATTTGAACAAATTGGGAAAACTCTCGGTCAAGGAGTTGACAAAATTCAAAGGTATTGGTGAAGCCAAAGCAGTTGCTATAGCCGCCGCTGTAGAAATTGGTCGGAGACGCAGGGGGGAAGAAGCACAACAAATTGCCAAAATAAATAGTAGTGCTGATGCATTTGAATTATTGTTGCCTCAAATTGGTGATTTGCAGCATGAAGAGTTTTGGATTCTATATTTGAACAATGCGAATAAAGTATTGCTGAGTTCACAAATAAGTAAAGGCGGTCTTACCGGAACATTGGTAGATTTGCGTATTGTCATGAAACAAGCTTTGGAGGTAGGAGCAGTAGGAATGATCTTAGCACATAATCATCCGTCGGGAACCTTAAAGCCAAGTAGGGCAGATAAGCAAGTAACGGAAAAAATTAAGTCGGCGGCCACCGCTTTGGATATTCGAGTACTCGATCATTTGATCATCACCCAACAAAAGTATTATAGTTTTGCAGATGATAATACATTATAAATGTTATTGATCTATACCCATAAGATTACACCACGCTTTCGCTATACCATGCATCAGGTATTTACGCGAATTTTAAATATTGAGATTAGCTTTTCCACCAAGGTCGAAGATTTTATTAAACATTCCGGTCCGAAAATAACGTATACCAAACAGCCCTTACAAAACGAATTTTTCATCCGTAGCAATGAATTGCTATTTGAACAGGGGCTTAGAGCGCAATCGATTACAGTAGGCAATTGGGATGAAGTGCCCTGTTTTTTTGAGGTTTCCGAAGGCAGTACCATACCCTTCGATATTTTTGCAGCCAGCTTTTGGTTACTGAGCCGTTATGAGGAGTACTTATCCGAAGTGACAGATCAGCATGGCCGATATCCGCCACGAGAGAGTTTGGCCTATCGAAACAATTTTCTTAAGATTCCGGTGGTTGACCTATGGGCCCTAAAATTGTTACAGCTGTTGCATAAGCGTTTTCCGGAAATGAAACGCTCCCATAGAACGTATCGTCATATTTCTATTATCGACGTAACTACAAGTCACGCCTTCGCCTATCGTGGTTTCTTACGAGGTTTTACAGGTTTTTTGGTTGATTTGTTCACCTTTAAGCTTAAGCGATTGGTTGGTCGCTCAAGAACCTGGTTAAACCCTAAGAACGATCCCTATGATAATTTTTCCGCGCTTGTAGAACTGCATAAAAAATATGATGTTCGCGGCATGTTCTTTTTTCAGTTTGCAGACTACTCTACCTATGACAAGAATGTTTCAGTAAATAGCAATAGGTTTCAATTTTTGATTAAATCGATAGGGGACTACAGTAAAATTGCACTCGCCGCTTCCTATAGTTCATTTACCGATATTGCGCTCCTTAGACAGGAAAAGAAGCGACTTGCCAATGTCATCAACAGGCCGGTAAACTGCTCAAGAATGCGGTACAATAGAGTAGATGTTCCCTATAGTTATCGGCAATTGGTCGAAGCCGAATTTACCGATGATTATACTATGGGGTATACTCATGAAACAGGATTTCGGGCGGGTACCTGCACGCCCTTTTATTTTTATGACATTAATCTTGAGATTCGCCAACCCATTCGCGTGCATCCTTTTTGCATACATGATTATGCTTTCGTAAATATGCGCAGTAGGGAAGAGGTACTAGATAAAATTAGGAACGTTTATGAAGAGGTCAAAAAAGTAAATGGCACATTCATCACTGTATTTTCAAACGAACTTATAGGAGGAGCTTCTAAAGTAAATTGGCTTGATCTATATGCCACCGTATTAAGTGAACATCATGTTTAAGGAAATAGTTACCGATATCTTTTTTGACTTAGACCATACCCTGTGGGATTTTGAACGCAATTCTGCACTGACCTTCCAGAAAATTTTGGCGGAAAATAAAATACCGGTGGCCTTACCTGAGTTTTTGACCGTATATGTGCCGGCAAATTATGAGTTTTGGAGACTGTATAGAGAGGAGAAAATTTCCAAAGCCGAATTACGTTATCAACGATTAAGATCTGTTTTTGATCAACTGGAATTAGAGGTTTCGGATGCCATGATAGATCATTTGGCCGAAGAATATATCGAACATCTTTCTACACAAGAACATCTATTTCCAGGAACTATAGAGCTTTTAGAGTATTTAAGGCCGAATTACAAATTGCATATCATTACCAATGGGTTTCAGGAGATTCAGGATAAAAAGCTACATAATTCTAAAATTGCCGACTACTTTGATATCGTTATCAACTCTGAAATGGCGGGTGTAAAAAAGCCGAATCCCATAATTTTTAATATGGCTTTGGAAAGGGCCAAAACCGTATCCAATAGGTCATTGATGATCGGCGACAGCCTTGAAGCCGATATAGAAGGGGCATTGAATGTGGGTATGTTTGCCTTGCACTTTAATTCCGCTAACGGACCAAGCCATTCCTTGTGCAAAATGATTCACGATTTAGGTGAAATAAAAACCTATTTGTAGAGTTATATTATTAAGTACCGAACATACTTAATAAACGCCCCACAATGAAGTTGACCAAACAGCTTGTCGTATGTTGCAGTATATTTTTCGTGCTGCTATTTTCTTGTAGTGATTCTCTAAATTTCGATCAAGCCGACAGCTTGGTGGCTGAACCTGAGCTTGAAGCCAGCTTGCTTTATATCGAAGCGCCTGAACGCATTATTAACCTGGCAACAGCAACGAATTTTTTTGTACAAGATTTTAATTTCGATGCATTTAGTTCCGATTTTTTCGCCGAACGGGTTATCGAAGGTACGGTAACCTATGAAGTGGAGAACACCACAAGTAAAGAATTAGAGGTAACCGTTGAGTTTTTGGACGAGTCCGGAGTGATTTTGGATACTGAGATTTTCGCTGTAGAGGCCGCTCCCACGGCTGTTCTAGAACGAGAAATAGCTTATGGCGGTACCGGCCGAAGTATTGATATCATTATAAATACTTCGAGTATTCGTGTTAGTGCGGAGAACCTAGGGGATACTATGAGCACCTCAATTTTCCCTGATCCCAAGGTAACGTTAAAATCAAAAGGTAAATTCAAGCTTAGTGTCATATGAAGAACTATATGATACTTTTATTAGCCCTGCTAGGGCTAGGTTTTTATGGGCTTGGGCAGAATAAGGCCTTGCTATACGACTTTAGCGAGATTCCTCAATCATTGATGGTCAACCCCGGAGTTCAATCTGATTTTCAATGGTACTCCGGCATACCAGCGCTTTCACATGTTTCATTTCAAATTGGATCAAGTGGGGTAAATGCGAATAGTTTGTTTGCCAATGATGGTCTTGATTTTAACGATAAAGTAAGGGATCGGCTTATTTTCGGAATGTCTCCCAACGACGAACTTAGTGGTAATTATCAGCTAGAATTGATAAATATCGGTTTCAGGGGCAAGGACACAGGTAACTTTTATACAGCTGGGATTTATCATGAAGGCGATGCGATTGGCTATTGGTTTAGAGACTACGCTATTTTGGCCTTTGAAGGCAACGCAGATCGACTTGGGCAACGCTTCGATTTGAGCCATTTGAGTACTCGTGGAGAAATTCTGAACGTTTTTCATTTCGGTGTCAATCATCAATGGAAACGAAATATCACCATTGGTGCAAGGGCGAAAATCTATTCGAGTATATTGAATTTTGATTCGACAAGAAACAAAGGTTTTTTCGTAACTACGGAAGGTCAAAACAACTTATTGGCCAGTACCTTGGATGCCGATCTAAGATGGCGTACCTCTGGTATCAATGATTTAAAGGCAGCGGAGGAAGATGGTTCAATTGCCAGCACCGTACTTAAAAATGGCTTTTTTGGTGGAAACCTAGGGCTTGGCTTTGATTTGGGCTTTACCTATAACTTAAATGATCAAACGGTACTTACCGGCAGTCTATTGGACCTCGGATTTATATACCACACCAAAGATGTGATGAATTATTCATTAAGTGGAAGTGCGACTGTAGAAGGAGTGCAAATCATCTTACCGGATGCGCTTTCAGATCCAAACGCTGACTTTTGGCAACAATTGGTTGATGATGTGGAACAGTTCATACCTTTTGAGGACAATACTAAGAATTACATAACCTGGAGGCCAACCAAGCTATATGCTTCGATTCGTCGAGACTTTGGAGAGCAGCTTCCAACAAGGGCCAATTGCGATTGTGGCCCGTATGCGACTTTGGGCAGTTTTAGGGCTAAATACGCCAACAGTTTTGGTGGGCAATTGTATATGGTAAGCCGGCCGCGAGGCCCTCAAGCGGCACTGTCTGCCTTTTATTTGAGGCGTCTTGGCAATTTTATGGCTTTAAAAACGACCTATACGATCGACAAATTTTCTGCGACCAATATCGGTTTGGCCCTGAATCTTCAAGCAGGTCCTGTAAATATGTATTTCATGGCCGATAATTTATTGGGTTATGGTAACCTAGCGAACAGTCAGTACGCATCTTTCCAATTAGGATTAAATATCATATCTTGGGGCAAGAACTAACATAAGCGGGCCTCTAATTCCTATTGTAATTCTACCTTTGGCACGTTTTTTTCATTGTTCTATGTGTAACACTAATAGAATTTGAGTCATGCGTATTTTTTTATCCTTTGGAATGATGGTTTTTCTGGCCGTTAACTTGCAAGCACAATTGAACGACTACAAGTATGTTATCGTACCAAAAAGGTTCGATATTTTTAAGAACGTAAACCAACACCAGACCAGTACGTTGATTAAGCACCTGTTTAATAGTAATGGTTTCAAGACGGTTTACGATGATGAAGTGCCAGATGAACTCTATAATAATCGCTGCATGGGGCTAACCGTAAAGTTAGACGACCAGTCTTCTATGTTTACTACCAAGACCATGCTCGTGTTAGAGGATTGCGAGGGAAAATCAGTGTTCATGAGCCAAGAGGGCAGGAGCAGGGAAAAGGACTTCAAAGTATCCTACAAAGAGGCAATTACGCAATCATTCCAATCAATTGAAGCCCTGAACTATGCATACAGTGGTACAGCAGAACATGAACCTGTAACCTTATCCTTTAAGAATGATGTGAAAAGTCTAAAGGAAACTGCGAACACTGAAAAAACGCCTGATAAATTAACGGAAAAGGCCATGGTAGAACAAGAGGCGACCTTGGAGAATCAGCGTTATGAAAGTAAAGAACCCGTGCCGTCTACTTATGAAAAAGGAACTCCGCAAACCGAAGAAGCGGTAGAACAACTTGCTACCGTTGAGGAGCAAAGTTATGAGGATAAAACACCAGTAGAATCTGCAATTGTAAAGTCGCCGGTGGCTACAAGAACAGAAAAACCGTCAGATCTGGGCGTGTTGTATGCACAAGAATTGCCAACAGGATTTCAGTTGGTAGATAGTAGTCCACAGATTGTGATGACACTGTTTAAAACTTCTATGAAAGATGTGTATGCAGCCAAGTACGGGGATATAAACGGAATGGTTTTTAAGAAAGATGATAAGTGGTTGTTTGATTATACTGATGGCCAGGCCTTGATTCAAAAAGAACTCAATATTAAGTTCTAGTAGTACTTATCTGTTCAAATTCTACAAATCGTACTTTTCTTTCCACCGATTTTTCAGAAAATCTTTAATGGCATTTTCCCGTGTATTGTTTCCGGGATGATAAAACGTAGTAGCGGAAATTTCCTCAGGTAAATATTCAGCTTCGACGAAGTTGTTGTTATAGTCATGGGCATACTTGTATTCCTCCCCGTATCCTAAATCTTTCATCAGTTTGGTCGGTGCATTTCGCAAAGCCAAGGGTACCGAAAGATCACCTGTTTCCTTTACCTTTTGTTGCGCCTTTTTAATCGCCATATAGCTCGCATTGCTCTTTGGGGAAGTTGCCAAGTAAACCGCACATTGACTCAATAGAATACGCGCCTCGGGATAACCAATGGTCGATACCGCAGAAAATGTGGCATTGGCGATGACCAAGGCCGTTGGGTTGGCCAAACCGATATCTTCAGATGCCGATATAAGTAATCTACGGGCAATGAACTTTACATCCTCACCGCCTTCGATCATTCGTGCCAGCCAATACACGGCCGCATTGGGATCACTGCCTCGAATAGATTTGATAAAGGCCGAAATGATATCATAATGCTGTTCTCCAGTTTTGTCATAGAGCACGGTGTTCTTCTGTACTTTAGACAATACCATTTCGTCCGTTATGGTAATCGTGTTCTTTTCTTCTGAATTTACCACCAACTCAAAAATATTCAACAGTTTCCTTCCATCACCACCCGATAACTTCAACAGGGCTTCCGTTTCCTTAAGTTTTATTTTCTTGAGCTTTAAAAGCTCATCCTCTTTAATAGCCCGCTTTAAGAGCAATTCTAGATCTTCTTTGCCAAAGGCGTTCAAAACATATACCTGACAACGTGATAAAAGCGCTGGAATAACTTCAAAGCTTGGATTTTCCGTGGTGGCCCCGATCAGCGTAACCCAACCTTTTTCAACAGCTGCTAAAAGCGAATCTTGCTGAGATTTGCTAAAACGATGAATCTCATCAATAAACAGAATAGGATTTTTCGAGGTGAACAAGCCACCACTTTGTTTGGCCTTGTCAATTACCTCGCGAATGTCCTTAACCCCACTATTTATGGCACTAAGGGTATAGAATGGTCGCTCACTTTCGTTGGCAATAATATTGGCAAGAGTCGTTTTCCCTGTACCGGGAGGCCCCCATAGGATCAATGAGGGAATGATACCCCTTTTGATATGATGGGTCAAGGAGCCTTCCTTGCCCACCAAATGGCGCTGACTTACATAGTCCTCAAGGGTTTTTGGGCGTATACGATCTGCTAGCGGCTGGTTCATCAGGTAAAAATAAACAATTATGTTTATGACAATTTATCAGGTTTTATAATTCTGGCCGACAAATTGAAGAATTACAAGTAAATTTAGATATGTCCGAGCATCATTATTTCAAGTTTACCAATTCGGTACTGTTGGCGCCATTGCTTGCGGTACTATCAATATGGACCGTTTATTGGCTTGAATTGCGGCTGGGAACCAATTTCAACGACTATGGTGTGTACCCTCAAAGCCTTTCAGGATTAAGGGGAATCGTATTGAGCCCATTTATTCATGGTTCGCTAGAACACCTATATAACAATACGATACCCTTGGCCGTGCTTACGGCTGCCTTATTTTACTTTTATAGAAAGAACGCCCTCAGGATACTCTTACTCGGCATTCTGATTTCCGGATCGATAACCTGGGCAATCGGCAGGCCTTCGTATCATATTGGGGCCAGCGGTCTAATTTATGTCTTGGTAAGTTTTATATTTTTCAAAGGGATATTTACAAAGTACTATAGGTTGATTGCCTTATCCTTGATCGTGGTTTTTGTATATGGTAGTATGCTATGGTACATTTTTCCGGTGAAGGAAGGTATTTCTTGGGAAGGTCATTTAGGAGGATTCTTAACTGGCCTGCTTTTGGCTTTTTTTGTAAAGACCAAGTTGCCTGAACATAAGAAATTCGCATGGGAGCATCCCGATTATAATGAGGACGAAGATCCGTTTTTACAACATTTTGACGAAGAGGGAAACTTTATAGAGGAACCATTAGAGGAAATCGCCCCCGAGGAAAGTAAGCTACACATTACCTACCACTTTAAGAAAGACAATTCGGACTAGTGCTTACATGCGCTGCCGCACCACTTCGTACAAGAAAACGGCGCATGCTACCGATACATTCAAAGATTCTATTTCACCAAGCAACGGCAATTTGGCCAAATTATCCGAAGCTTTGAGTACTGACGGGGAGACTCCTCTATCTTCTGCCCCCATGATTATGGCACAAGCCACACTAAAGTCGATGTCGTATATAGAATTGGTCGTCTTCTCTGTGGCCGCGGTAACCTGAATACCACTGGCCTGTAAATAAAAGATGGCATCCTTAACATGATCAACTTTTGCAATCGGGACTTTAAAAGCTGCGCCCGCTGAGGTTTTTATCGTGTCGGCGGTAACCGGGGCAGCTCCTTTTTTTTGTATAATAATTCCTGATACGCCAGTGCATTCCGCTGTACGAATAATGGCTCCGAAATTGCGAACATCGGATAGTTGGTCTAATATGAGAAACAAGGGGGTTTGCTCACTACCCATCACTGTTTCGACCAGTTCCTCTATTTCATGGAATGTTATGGGAGAAATATTGGCGACGGCGCCTTGATGATTATTTGGGGTAAGTCGATTGAGTTTTTCAACAGGTACGTACGAATTGGGAATGCCTTTTTTGCGCAAGAGCCGCTCTAAATCGCGATACAAGTCGCCTCTAAGCCCTTTTTGCAAAAAAACCTTATCTATAGGTTCATTGCTATTGATCGCTTCTATAATGGCTCGTATGCCATAGATTTGGGTGGTTTTGTTCATCTGGCAAAGTTAAATAAAAAACCATCCCTACATGAGCAGAGATGGTCTTCATTGTTTTTTTGATGTAATAAGGCTATTACTTGCCCTTTACGGCGTAATCTTCTTGATTCATCGTATTTGCAAAATCGAATAATCGTACCAGATCTGCTTCTTTTTTTAGGTTAAGTCCCTTTTTCTTGATCAAATTGGCAAGTTGCAATTTATCACCTTCTTTGAACAATTTGAGTAACTGCGACTTTTTAGAAGGGAGGTAACTGATCATATCGGTCTTCAAATCACCTAAATAATATTTGGAAGAATTCGTAAAGCGATTAGGGGTGCCGTTGACCATCGAATTTTCGGCTACCCTGCCTTCAACGAATTTTACCTCCATTCGTTGAAAAAGTCGATATTTTTCCCCATCGGCCTTGGCAATAAGATAATCACTTTCCTTGTTGCCCTTATCATTGATAAAGGTCGCATATCGTATTTCTTTGTCGGCAAATACAGCACGAATATTCTCATCTTTAATGAGCGCCTTATATTCTTCTTCTTGTAAAGCGGTACGTTTTACCTCCAATTCTTTATTATATACATTGTAACGTGCGTAAAAGGTGCCCAGCAGCTCATTGTTCTTATAAATGGAACTTTTCTCAAAGGCATTGGTCAAATACGGAGATCCCTTGGTATTGGACATGGTCGCTTTGGCCGCAGTGGCATCCACATCAGAATACAATAGATTATGCACTGATTGGCCTGAGTTCGTAAATAGGACATCCAAATCACCACATGTGGTCGCTTGGGCATGTACATCCCCCGTGCTTTGGCTGACCTGGGCAAAAACTGCGCTAGTGCAAACAAACAAAACTGCAAGTAAGATTGTTTTATTTTTCATAACAAATTGGTTTTAAGAAGTTAACTCCTAAAAGGTACGAAAAAAACCACAGAATGGAAAAATAAGAATTCTTCCATTCTGTGGCCCTCCTTCTATTCTGCCTCATGCAGCCTTTACTCCAATGAATCGATGTGGTTAAAGAAGTTCATCATATCATTTTCATTATCGGCCTCGGGCTTTTTCTTTTTGAAATAATCCTGAATTTTAGGCGCCTTGGATTTCGAAAACAATTTGGCTATATTTTTCTTTGCGCGGGGCATTTCCTTTATAGTTTCCCCATCATTTTCTTGAAAATAGAATTCGGTATATTGGGTAAATCTACTTGGGGTGGGGTTTACCATAGAATTTGCAGCTGCCTTGGCGTCGGTAAATTTCACGTACAATCTTCTATAAAGCGTGTACTTCGATCCTGTTTTCAATAAGGTCAAATAACCCTCCGCTGCCTTACCTTTTCTATCTATAAATTCACGATATAGGAGTTCCTTTTCAGGAGTGACCAATTTTACCTCGGCATTCTTGATCAACGCCTGTTGCTTTTCCTCGTCCAATAAGGTTTTCTTAATTTCAATCTCATTGTTGTAGGCATTGAATCGGTAATACACTCGGCCCAATTCTTCTGTGTTGTAATATACATTGCCCAAAGCGAAGTTGTCATTTTCGTAGGCCGAACCAACTTCAGCGCCTACATAATGTCTGGTAATACCATCATCATCTTTGACCAATTGAAAAAGCTGGTCCATCATGGGAGTTCTCTTCTGAAAAAAATTGGCCAGCGGATTGCCTTCCACCTGCGCATTGCTCAAAGCTGCAGCAACGGCAGGATTACCTGTGTCCAATACTTGGGCATGGGCCGTTATAAAAAAACAAAGGGATAAGGACAGCGCTGAAATGCACTGCACGACATTCTTCTTTTTTGAATTCATAACGTCTATTTTTTCTTAAAATACAAAATTTCCGAATTTATTCCAAAGTATTCAAATAGGTAAAGAATTTTGTTAGATCTGCTTCCTTGCTCAAATTGATATCGTTTTCCTTTAGATAAAATTTGGCTACTTCTTTGTGTTCTTTTTTTATCTGTTTCAATAATTTCCCATTTTTTTGGGAGAGTTGATCTATACGATCAACACCATCAATTTGATAATAGAATTCCACAAAAGGAGCATATCTACTTGGCACAGCGTTTACCATGGAATTGGCAGCTGATTTACCTTCAACGTATTTTATGGCCAATCTATGGTAGAGTTTATAGTTTTTGCCTTTGTTGATCAAGGAAAGATAACCGTTTTTGGTTTCCTTCTTTTTGTTGATATAAGTTGTAAAACGAAGCTCCTTATCGCCATACTTTACAGTGATGTTTTTGTCAGCGATCAGGCGTTTCACCTCTTCGTCCTCAAACGATTCCTTAATCTCGATTTCACTGTTTAACGCGTTGTAGCGAACGAAGAAATCGCCCATGAGCTCCCCGTCGTAAAATACTTTACTTGGTGTAAAGCTGTCGTTCAAGTAAGGCGATCCCAATACTTCGCCTTCATAATCTGCCTTGTTCTTTTTTGCCCTTAAATCGGCCATGGCTAAATTCAACATGGGGTTGCCTCCTGCAGCGTTGGCGAATAGACCAGCCTCCCCTGTAGGTGCAGCGGTTTGACTAAATGCGAGTGAAATTGTAAAAAGTCCACATAATGTGGATAAAAATGCCTTTTTCATAATTTGTATAATAGTATTAATAATAGATAAATGTATAATTAATTCCTCAATATAAGGTAAAATTGGAAATACACCAGCCGACTTATTTTCTTATGGGCAATGTCCTAAAAGCTATTCGTATAACAAATAAGATAGCTATAACCCTACTCTGAACGCTGTAGGCAAATTTGGTTTAACGGGGGTCGATTAATTGGTATTGGCCGATAGCATTTTGTTAACGTGCAGTTACTGCAGATCCAATGCCAAAATACTCGGTGAATTTTTATCAAAGTGATATCCTCTCCAAAAAAATCCTTGCCCTTCAAATTTCCAAGCTACTTCACCATCTGGGGTTACTTCCCAAAAACCTACAATACCTTCCGTAATTAAAGTGTTGCCGTTGGGAAGCCGCACGGCTCCAGACACTTTAGGCGAATATAGTTCAGGGTCGGAAAAACTCCATACTATTTCCGGTTCGTTGTTCAAATTTGCCGATAAATTGAATTCTGACGGCAATTTTAGTTCATAAACCGTAGATTGGTTTAATTCAGCGCCATTTGAAAAAATGAGAATATTTCCCAAACCGGCACCTTTCAGCAGGTTTGGATAATGGTTATTGTGAAACAATCGCGTACCATTCGGATTATCATAGGCACGCGGGTTGCCGAATCTATATACTAAATCGCCTCCTTTATTGAAATTGCCACCAGTATGCGATGCCGCTTCTTGCGTGGTGGTACTGTGATCGATTACCCATACCTCACTAAAGAAATTCACGCTTAAAAAGATCACATCCTTGGTTGGGTCATAGGATATACCATTGGCATGGGTGATATCACCTTCTTCATTTTGAACATAATTCAAATCAATAAGCTGGGGATTATCGCCGACTATCCCGAAGTTGGCCTTTGTGTCGTCATGGTTTTGCACCAAATGATCCCATACATGCCATTCCCAGACTATTTCCTTGGTCGCTGGGTCGATTTCTATAATACCATCGGGAAACAAATCAGTAGTAGCGCTCGAACCTGCCGCAATGGCTTCTTCGGTCGACTTTTTTTCCCAAATCATGGTAATGATGTTGCCATTGGGCAAATATTCTGCATCATGGTGCAGAATGTAATCGTCTGAAGCGTATTCGAAATTCCAAAGAACGTTTCCATCTTTGTCCAATTGTTGCAATACACCGCCAAACCCCCCAATTTCTATTTTAGGGTCGTTTGCCTCTAACATGGCCAAAAGACTTCCGTCTGATTCCAATTGTACATCATTTCCGAGTAATTTGCCATTCAACGGCAAGTCGTATAGTAGATTTGCCTCTTTGTCCATTAGATAGACCCGATTGGCCGCAGCATCGTTTACTAGGATATAATTATCTTCAACTGGAAGTTTGGAATCGAAAAAGGTAGCAGTTCCCAACGTGCTTGTAAAGACCTCGGGTTCCTCTTCAATTACTGGGTTCGGTCTTGGCTCTTCAGAAACTTCAGGAGCCGGCTGTGGCGTGTCTTTGTCACAAGATGCCATTACCAAAAGGAAAAAAAGCCCAAATACCAATAGGACGCACTTCTTCATAATAGCGGTAATTTTTTCATAGCAGGTAAAAATAAAAAAAGCTACCCAAAATTGGATAGCTTTTTTCTTAAATAATTTGATAATTGCCTTAGTCAGGACAAATATTCAATACCATTTCACCTACAAATGGGCTAGGACCATCAGAATATGCTGGTTTGCCATTAGGTGCAGTAAGCGTGAATGTAATTTCAGAATCCCAATCACCTGAAATGAACTCCCACTTCATTTCTGAAGCAGTATCAGGAATAGTGATCGTCTCGGTTCCTGTGCTACCAGAGATATTGTAATCGGTTGCAACACCGTCAACAGTTAATCGAACAGATGCACCGTTCCATCCGTCTCCGTAAGAATCGTTCATTACTAGAACGTAGTCTCCTGGGATTGCGGCTACAGGGATACAACTTACCACAACATTATATCTGTATGGAGAGCTAAAGTAAGAACCACCAGTAATGTTACCATTACCGTTAACATCCGTCCAAGAAGTTCCATCAGACAAGTTCACAACGAATCTGTAGCTGAAAACATCACCACCACTATAATCCGAACTAGATAGACCGAGTGCAGTCGCTGATGCACCGAGCGTAGTATCGAACGTAAGTTCAGGTAGTCCTCTAGAACCATCTGTAAAGGTACTTGGGTCAAAAGAACCAATTAAGGTTTCTGACTTACTTACATCTACAGGGTCATCTTGATTATCAGTGAATGAGCTATACAAGTCTACTGAAGTAACAGTTGTACCCGCTCTACCGTTTTGGCTTTCAACACGAATCAATAATGGTGAATCCGCTACGAAGGCATTGAAAGGATTTCCTTCAAGCGCTCGTGTTCGAAGTACTGCACCACTGGTAAAGCCATCCAGTACTTGGTCTACCACTTTGTCATCGCTCTCACAAGAGGTCATGAAGACTAGTGGAATTGCTAGTAATAATACTTTTAATTTTCTCATTGCTTTTCTTTTTTTAATTAGTTACCAACTGGGAAGGCAGGTGAGGCAGGATTGGTATCCCAGAACACTTGCTCTGTTACAGTAGATTTTTGTTGAATATTGGAATTGGTACTTGATGCATTCGCAGGATAAAAGAACGATCGAATGAAAGCACCTGGATTCAATTCTAGGTTCGGTTCAATGTTGGTTGGAAAACCAGTTCTTCTATATGCATTGTATGCATCAATTCCATTTCCTTTTAAAGATATGAAAAATTGCTCAGCCCAGATGTTAAGTCTGTCCTCATCCGTTGCAGCTGCATCGAATGCTGCATCAACAGCAGCGATATATGCATCAACAGCGGCAGCGTCGGGAGCCAATGACATATCTGCGCCTGCATCTTTAGAACCAAAAGTCATTACCTTGGCAATCGACTTTGTGATTCCTTCGATCATAAATGGTTTAGCAGCGGCAACGCCTCCAGCGGTTGCAACTTCTGCTTGCCAGAAATTTACCGTAGAAGCAAGTAGTATAGGTGTAATTCCATTACCACCACCACCGGTACCTAGTGAGATTTCACCAAAAGAGCTGTCATCGAACTGACCTGCTTGAGGATAAACCCCAGGAGCAACTCTTAAAAGACCATCTGGTGGAATACCAGCATCGTTTCCATGATTTCTACCCCAGTAACCGTTTGGTAGCGTACAGAATGGGAATCCTCCAGCCGCATAGTGCGCCGGTGGAGCCTGTAACGAACAATCTAATGTTTCTTCGTTAGGGTCTGTACCGTCAGAACCTGGTACTGTCGCATTTTGGCGATAGAAATAGTAACGTATTCTTGGGTCATCGGACGTATCCATCATATTCATCAACCAAATTGACTGATAATCGCCACCACCTGTAACCGTATAGTTTTGACCATAATTCGGGTGTCTTGTATCTGGTTGTACCGAATTGGTACCCCATTGAAACTGCCAGTCATCTGCAGAATCAGCAATATAGTCACCTCCAGCAATAATTGAATTGAAACCTGCTGTATTACCTGTATTAAGATATAACTTCAATTTCAAGGTATTCGCTGCTTTGGTCCATTTTCCATAGTTATTACCGTAGAAAAAGTCGTTCTGCATAGTTGCTGAACTACCTGCATTCAAGTTGGCAATTGCCTCATCCAATAAAGCCAATGCAGCTGCATATACATCCGCACCGTTATCAGGGGTCGGGTTCAATACCTCAGGTGCCTGTAAGGCTTGAGAGTAAGGTACATTACCGAAGGTATCTACCAATAAGGTGATGGTAAAAGCTTCGATAATCTGACCTACACCGATATGGTTCGTCAAATCAGCTTCAGCGGCCAGGACATTCATATCTTTAAGGTTTTGTAAAATACCTTGATAAGCAGATGTCCAGTTACCGTCAAATCCTGCTGGGGAATATGCATTTTGATAATCCCTGCTGTTCATATTCTCAATACGGGTTACCTCGGCATGCGTTTCACCCAATGATTCTACCAAACGAGCAAAGTCTTCCTGAATGGCGTTCATATAAAAGTTAACATCCGCAGATGAAGGGGTCAACGCATTCGGGTTGTCCGTAAGGTCTAATTCTGCCGTTTCACAGGAGTTCAGCAAAAGCGCGCCACCTGCAAAAACGAAAAACAAATATTTAAATATTTTTTTCATGATCAAATTCTTTTTTTAATTAAAATGTCGCTTTTAAACTAAGTCCGAAACGCTTTGAGCTAGGCCCATTAAGGTAATCGAAACCTCTACCGTTACCTACACCGACACCTGCTACGTTAGGGTCAAAGTTGGTACCTTTTGGAATGTTGATTGCCTCGTACCACATGTTGAAACCTGATGCGGTAATGCTTAAAGAACCAAATGGCGTTTTGTCCAAAAATTTAGATGGCAACGAATATCCTAGTGATACCTCTTGTAATCTAACAACTGAGGCATCAAAAACCCCTAATTCGTTAGGTCCGAATAGTACGTTACTGAAGTAGAACGTAGAGTTGTTCAATTGAATATCGTTAGGTGAGCCATCGGCCTTTACACCTGGTAAAATAAAGCTGTTCAAACG
This sequence comes from uncultured Flavobacteriaceae bacterium, assembly GCA_938017825.1. Taxonomy (GTDB): domain Bacteria; phylum Bacteroidota; class Bacteroidia; order Flavobacteriales; family Flavobacteriaceae; genus Pelagihabitans. Next base: position 3,236 of record CALIJE010000065.1, on the reverse strand, counting down.
ATCAACAGTATCTGTAGTTAGACCCCTTCCTAAAAGTACTGAGGTTGTTCTACTATAGATATCTCCACCGTGAGTATAGTTCACTAAGAAGTTGAAATTGAAATTTTTATAGCTAAATGTATTGCCAACATTCAGTTGCCAATCTGGATTCGCATCACCAATATCGAATACACCGTTTTCGGTAACATAGCTACCTACACCGTTTACTAAGAAGTTGCCGTTATCATCTCTTTGGATACGAGAACCAACAATGGTACTCAATGGTTTGCCAACGATGGCAGCATTACCCAAGTTGGTAAAACCAGCATAAACAACAATATCGGTATCCAATCCTAAATCGGTTACTTCAGATTCGTTTGTTGTCCAGTTTGCGTTGATATTCCAGTCTAAATCTCCTTCTTCTTTTCCTCTAACCAAATCAAGACCTAGGTCAAGTTCGATACCGTCAGACTTAATTTCACCAATATTCGTTTGAGTAGTGGTAAAACCAGTAGATGGATCCAAAGGACGAGAAATAATCAAGTCGTTCGTAGTTCTAGTAAAGTAAGAAGCGTCTAAAGTAACTCTGCTTTGGAAGAATCTTCCTTCCAAACCAAATTCAAGCTCGGCCAATAATTCTGGCTTTAAGAGCGGGTTACCCAATTGAGCTGCACTTGTGTTAGTTGTTACGTTAGTTCCGGAGGCATCCTGGAAATCTTGAGTATCAAGATTCAAAAGCGATGCGATAGGGTATCCTGTCGGGAAGTTGGCAGAAGTACCGTAACCGGCTCTAAGCTTCAAATAGTTAATTCCGTTTTCACTTTGAAGTCCCTCGATCAATTTCGTTGGGATCAAAGATAAACTGGCACTAGGGTAAAAGATTGAACGGTTTTCTTGAGCTAGGTTAGAAACGTAATCCTGACGACCTGAAAGTGTCAAGTAAACTTTTCTGTCCCAGTCGAAATCCAATTGGCCATAAAGACCAGCAATGTTTCTTTCTTGGAAAAACTGAATTTCATCCTGTAATTGGAAGTTGAAGTGACGCAAGACACCGAATGCCTGTTGTCCTGAACTACCTACACCATTTTGGTCAAAGACCTCTCTTCTTGTCGTGGCACCAGCATTGAAGCTAAATCCGATCTGCTCGGAAAGTTCATACTGCCCAGTAAGAATAATGTTGTGGTCCAAGATAGTATTCGTGTTGTTCCAAGTTTGGTAGATACCACTCTGTGTAGCTACACTACCACCAACACCACCTTTATTTTGGTAGTTGGTATTGTTTTCACTGTATACATCCAAACCAAAACGATACGTCAAGTTTAGGTTATCGTTGATTTCGTATGCCAAAGCAGCGTTACCGAAAACACGATTTGTATTTTGACTGTTCTGAGCATTTGCAACCGTCCATAAAGGGTGCTGAATACTATTGTTCTGACGATAGTAAACACTTCCTTTAGTGATTGGGTTTTCAAATGGCAAGCCTTGAATGTCTACACTACGAGGAGTATAGAACAAGTTGGCGAAAACAGAAGAACCTGTTCCGAAAACACTGTTACCGAAACCTGCCGCTACCGGCGGTGTCTTAAAGTTAGTGTTCGAAAAGTTCATTGTTCCTGAAACCGTAAACTTGTTTGATAGAATAGCTCTACCACCAAGACCTAATGTGTAACGCTTTAGGTTGTTACCTGGGGTAAACCCTTCATCATCCAAGTGACCGAAGTTGGCATTATACGAAACCTTACCATCTTCAGAGGCCCCTCTAAAGTTGATTGAGTTGGTCTGTACCACTCCTGTTCTAAAGAATTTTTCAACGCTATCGTAAGGCTTCCAAGGGTATCTTGCTCCAGCAAGTTCTGGGAAGGCCGCTCTAATAGCGCTAGTTGATGTTGAGTATGGGTGCGCGAGCGTTCCATTTGAATCAATCGCCGCTTGAGTTCCCCATCCTGCAACGCCGCCTTCGCTAAAGCTTGGTCCCCAGTTAGAGAAGAACCAACCAAAAGCCTGGTCGAAACCGTTACCATATTCATCTTGGTAATCTGGTAAGGAAGCAATTTGGTTAAAGAAAACAGAACTACTTACAGTAATCTCGTTTTTCTTAACACCGCCACCACCAGGAGCACCGTTCTTAGTAGTAATCAAAATAACACCATTACGACCGGCAGTACCATATAGCGTGGCAGCTGCCAAACCTTTAAGTACGTTTACGCTCTCGATGTTGTTTGGATCTAAATCCAAAAATCTACTGGATCCGTTATTACCATCAACAAAACCACCTTGCGCGTTCGTTCCACTATCGAAAGGAACACCATCAACAATAAATAATGGTTGGTTACTTCCGCTAAAACTACTAAGGCCACGGATAATGATACTTGTACCAGATCCTGATAGACCACTTTGCGCGGTAATGTTAACACCAGAAGCTTTACCGGTCAAGATTCTACCGACGTCACCTTCAGCGCGCTGTTCTAGCTGATCGCTTTTAACCTCGGCAACCGCATAACCTAGCGCCTGCTTCTCCTTTTTAATACCTTGGGCGGTTACAACAACCTCCTCCAGTGCTGTGGCGTCCTCTTGCATCTGTACATTAATAGAGTTCGACGCACCGATTGTTTGTCTTACCGCAGTCTGACCTATGTAGGTGAAGAGTAAGACTTGACCTTCACTACCTTGAATGGCGTAGTTACCGTCAAAATCAGTTTGTGTACCATTAGTAGTACCTTCTACAACAATGTTGACCCCAGGGAGCGGAAGACCATCTTGATCTGTCACCGTTCCGGTAATCGTTTTGTCCTGTGCAAACGAAACATGCACAACAAACGCCAGTAATAGCGTTAAGATTCCATTTAGTTTTGTTCTCATTTTATAATTATTTGAATTAGCTAACGGCAAAAATTAAAAAAGGAAGTTAATTATCCAAACCTTTTTTAATAAAATTTTAAGAGTTTGCGAATAATATATCAGTTACACATAAAACAATACCTATAATTATGTACCTATTATTTAACAACACCTTGTTTTGAGATTTCCTTAAAATCAGACTAGCATCGTGCTAATGTTCTGATTGCTTGTAGCTAACAGAATAGCTTTGGCTTCTAATCGCTAATGGCAGTTCTATAGTTGATAGCAATATGTCTTTATTTTCTTATGAAAGGACTACCTTAATTAATGTTCAGACGAAAGTTTACTAAAATTTTGTTTTCACTAGTATTTTAAATCTTATCCCGATTTTTGGTTTGTAGGTAAAAATAAACCCGTGG
>CALIJE010000064.1 GCA_938017825.1 uncultured Flavobacteriaceae bacterium | reverse complement strand
GTAAGAATGGGCTTAAAGGTATAGTCTTTACCAGGAACCTGTTTTGACAATAATTCATCATTCGAGGCATTTAAGATGGCGAGTATCTCAACTTGGTTATTCGTCAATTCTTGAAGCAGGGCTTCCCATTCTTCCCTGTTTTTAATAAAGGTTGCCGTCCAATCTGTTTCACTATCCATAACAATGGTATAGCCGGCATCGCCCTGCAATTTTTTCAAAACAAATGTGCGCCAGTTCAAAATATGGCGAACCAGCACGGCCATGGACTTGTCACCATATTCTTTTTCATTTACGCGCTCCCATGCTACAGATTTTAATTTACCCATCAATGAAGTACCGTACCATGGCTTGCCATCGAAACACTCGATCAAATTATCCACAATAGATTTCAGCTGTTGTTGCATCACCCTTATCCTAATGCGGCCAATTCGGCCTTCAATTTCTTGGTCAGTTTCGAAACCACCAAATCATATGAATGATCCGTTAGTTCCTTGATGAGCCTCGGATCAAGACGATCTATGAACAAGGTATTCCAATGTACTTTGCTCATATGATATCCCGGTATGATGTCCCCATCATACTGCTCACGAAGCTCAATACCATAATCGGGATCACATTTAAGATTTACTTGAGGCGGCAATCGCTCAAGGCCCGTCAACGCGAACATTTTGCCCATCACCTTAAAGACCAAGGTGTGTTCATCAAAGGGAAGGCCCTCTGTGACGCCCTTCTTTGCGAGGCAAATATCCCTGAATTCCTCAATGTTCATATACCCGTTGAGTCATAAACAATTACTTTATCCCACAAGTGTTCCGACTCCTTTATGAATAGTTTATGCGGTGCCTCGTCCTGATAATTTTGTTGCGCTTCGGCAGATTCAAAACTTACGATCAAGGCATACGTAAATGAGCCGTCTACCACGTCTCTACTCGCTCGCGGTGGGGTACCTATGAATTGTGTCTTGGCGTAGCCGGAATTATCCAAAAACTTTCTTAGACTTGTTTCAAAAGCGGTTCTATCTTCTTGATTGTTCGGATTTTTAAGCCAGAAATAAACGGTATGTGCAAAATTGGAATCAAATGTATTCATTGTGTTGTCGTTAGTTTGCCCACAGCTGCTTAGCAAGGCCAGTACAACCATGGTGATCATATATTTTTTCATTTCTTTTTATTTAGGTTCAGATGTATTTCTATTTTGTAACAGTCTTGTGTCGGTTTCATCTAGCTCCAAGGCCGAATAATCTAATTTCCAGCCTATGGTTTGCGCCAAATTCTCGAGAATTAGTATGGCATCAAGAGCTTCTTTTTTAGCGGTTAGCATTAATCCACTCTCGGGTATCTTTGATTTAATATGCTCTTTTGCTTCTTTGTTCAACAGGGTTAAATCATCTGGCGTAAATGAATTGAACATGCCGTTCTTGATATCGTAAAATTCCAGGTCTGGCTCTACCGACAAAACTTCGGGCTGGGGGAAAGACGTTAAAACCACTTTTTTGTTTTCCACATCAGACCTCATAACAATTTTGTTCAGGTCGTATCCGATATGTGCTTTTGCCTTTACTACCACTAGCGCTTTCTTTTTACTACTGATCAAACTCATAAAACGTTCCTTGGTATTCTCATAGGTGTAAATTTCAGCGAAATCGCCTTCCACCGAAATCAATTTGCACACACTTTTTATTTTTTCCAACAAAACCACGGATTGCTGTTTGGTCACTTCTTTACCCTTGCGTTTGCGAAAAAAGGAATATACCCAATAGGTGACAATAGCCCCCAAAAGCAACCCTAGAAAAGAATCTAACATCGTGTCCATATACTTCTTTTACAACTCCCCCAAATGGGTAAATTTAAACCCTTTTTCGTACTTGAGACCATAACCCAAAATACGATCGAAAGCAGCATGCGCGAACAAGATCGTCCCCGCCAATTGTACCATAGGCATGGAAAAATACACCCCTACCAAATACACTGCAATGGCAATTCCTTTATGATGAAAAATGTTATAGGTAAAAGCTCCGGTCTTATTCCCAAATAAATACCCGATCATTCCAATGTCAGGAGCCAAGAGTAATACCAAAAACCACCACCAGGCATACGGCAAGAGACTAAATAAATACACGCCCAAACCGAACATGGCAATTTCCTCGAGTTTTATTACATTTTCCATATGCTTAGTTTTTGGATCGTTTAATCTTCAATTCTATACAGTACCGGTCGACTTGGGCTGGCATCGTTTTCGAAAGGGGCCATTTGCAGGTTTAAGTAATATTTACCGTCTTTAACCTTATTCGGCACAAAAACAAATTCTGTTATGGTCGCCTTTTTGCGCATTTTACCATCTACATTCCAAAAGGCCCTATGGGCTAATAGTGCTCCACTATCTTTCTCTTTATCTACCGAGGGCAAATCTACCAACAAATGATTGATTCCGGCAGCGACCAAAAATTCAGCGGCCTGTTCTAAAAAATAGGGTGGATTCGTATTGGAATATTGCCTGGATAGTTTTTCTCTAAGATTGGGCAAGGTACGTACGACAAGGGCTTCTCTTTTCTTATTTCCCAATGCATACTGCAACTGCTTTCGTGAAATCACAAAATCGTCTTGGTACTTTTCAGGGGCTATGGTAATTACCTCAGCCAAAAAGAAATACCGATTTAGGCTTTGGTTTACCGAGTTAAATTCTTTGGTAATGTGGCCCACACATTCGGTATGGGTACCATGTGCATGGGGATTAAATCGAATGTCATTGAAGTTCGTACTTGCCCCGGCCGAAACACTTCCAATATAATTGTCTTCTTCATGCGCCGAAATAGTGGGGTGCTCAACATACCATGCATTCACATTTGTGGCTTCACCTCTTAAAGGAATTGAAATATCCAAGGGTTTCGACAAATCGATAAGGTCGTTTTTGATTTTGGCTAGCATATCGGCAGAAAATGTTTTAAGACAAGTTAATCATAAACAAATCCGCTGCAATACCATCGGCTAAAAATCTTCCTTTTTTGGTCGTTAGCAAGCGATTATCATCTAAATAAAGTAGATGTTCGTCAATATATTTCTGAGCTTGCCGCAGGGCATACACCTTAAAATTTTCGCCGTTTTCCTTGGCGATCTTGTCTAACGAAACACCCCAAATGGTTCGCAGACCGGTCATGATATATTCATTGTATCGATCTGTTGGGCTAAGCATCTCTACTTGCATGGGCAGTTCTTTCCGCTCAATAGCTGCGATATACCTCGGATTGTTGTTAATGTTCCACCCCCTGCGTTCACCATCATAGGAATGCGCCGATGGGCCAATGCCAAGGTATTTTTTCTGTAGCCAATAGGCCGTATTGTTCTTTGAAAAAAAACCGGGTTTGCCAAAGTTCGAAATCTCGTAGCATGCAAAACCGGCAATTTCCATTTCTTTCACTAAAATATTGAAATGTGCCCGAGCCAAAGCATCGTCTAACGGAGCCATTGTTCCATTCGTTATAAAACTGGCCAAAGCGGTATTCGGTTCAACGGTCAGTGCATAACTAGATATATGAGGAATGGCAAAAGACAAGGCTTTTTGGATATTTTTCCTCCAACGCTCTTTGCTCATATTCGGTATTCCATAAATCAAATCGATAGAGATGTTTTCAAAACTTTTTACGGCAAGGCTCAAGGATTTTTCCGCCTCTTGGGCCGTATGGGCGCGATTCATCAATTTCAAATCTTGCTCAAAGAAAGATTGTATTCCTATACTCAAGCGGTTAATGCGACTGCTCGACAAGTCGTTGATCCGGTCTTCCGACAGATCATCGGGGTTGGCCTCAAGCGTAATTTCTGGGTCATCGACTACATGGTAATGCGAATAGACGGTATCGATAAGTTTATTGAGTTCGCTGGAATCTAGAACCGATGGCGTTCCGCCGCCAAAGTAAATCGTCTCGACGGGCACATCCTCGAATTCACCCTTGCGAAGCTCAAGTTCTGTGCATAGAGCGGCAACCATTCTTTCTTTCTTGCCCATACTCGTAGAGAAATGGAAATCACAATAGTGACAGGCTTGTTTGCAAAAGGGAATATGAATATAAATACCAGACATAATTCAGCAATCAGTTAATACTAGTGCCCGGCCGTTGGACTTATGGTATCTTCCGTTCTTGAAAATTTGGGGTTAAACGACCGTTTTACGACCAAACGCCTTCGATAGGCAACATAGAACGAATACCCGAAAACCCCAAAAATGGCAATACATATGAACCAAAGGTACTTATCATTTTTGCGCTTAAATCTCGTCAGCATTAATTCTCGAACTACGAAATACAAAAAAGCAAGTCGCAGTATCAGAAGTAGTCTTGGGTAGTTTATGAACATGAATCGCTCCTGTTAGCCGATTTTTTTGGGATTGCTTTTTACATAAGCTTCCCAGCCCGTATAGTTTTTACCTGTATCAATACGACCCGCATTATAAAAATGGCAAACAGCAGCGGCCAATCCGTCTGTGCTATCAAGATTTTTAGGAAGCGTTTTTAACCCCAAGGTGTTTTGAAGCATTTTTGCGACTTGTTCTTTGCTGGCATTTCCGTTTCCGGTGATGGCCATTTTAATTTTTTTGGGCAAGTATTCCGTGATGGGTATTTGCCTTGAAAGTCCTGCAGCCATGGCCACCCCTTGAGCACGGCCTAGCTTCAGCATCGACTGTACGTTCTTTCCAAAAAATGGGGCCTCGATGGCAATTTCGTCGGGGTGATAGGTGTCGATCAACGCTATGGTCCGCTCAAAAATAAGCTTCAGTTTGGTATAGGGGTCCTTGTATTTGGTGAGCAACAATTCGTTCATTTGAAGAAACTCCATTTGCTTCCCCACTACTTTGATCAATCCAAATCCCATGATCGTGGTACCTGGGTCAATTCCTAATATGATTTTTTCTGTTTTCAATTGGTCGACTCTTCTTTAGTGCTAAGCAATATCGGAATTCGAAACTTTGACTTTACCGGAATGCCTCTTTTTAGGGCGGGGCCCAAAGGTGGTATATTTTGGATTGCCTGAGTAATACGTTTTTCGAATTTTGGCATTTGGTCATCAATGGCTTCATCTTTTTGAATCTGTACCACCGAGATCCTACCATCGAGATCCACGACAAAATCAACCAATACCTCAGGATTTGCCGAAGGGCCTAAGTTAAATTCAAACTCCTGCAGTGCCTTCCTGCAATGCGACAACATTTCCTGTTCGAAACAATAACGCTGCAACGCTTTGGAAACCGTTTCATCACAGTTGTCGAAGAGTGGGTAATTATCTACCTCAGACCAATCGATATCTTTTAATTCTTTGTTTACTAGATCAAAGGTCTTCTTGTCTTTTGAAGCAAAAAAATCGCAAGAAGACAGTACACATAATACTAGCAAAATGAGAAACCGTTTCATTCCAGTTAGGTTACAGGCGAAAATTACGATTTTAAACGGACAACTGTTGTTTCAAAATCCAAAAGTAAAATTCCAAATTCCAAAAAGGAGGGTCAAAAATAGATTTGGCAGAAAACCATAGTTTCCATGACTAATTACCCGCAAAGTGTATTTCCTCTTTGAGCTCTCGAATGCGCTTATCGACTGTTTCTAAAAAAAACGGATTCTTGACTTTGAATTTTTGTTTAAAATTCTCGTAATATTTCAGCCTTACTTTAGGATCTTTATAGTATTGATCGGCTACGGTACAAACTTGAAAATAAGCCATTGGTTTAGCAGGGTCCTCCTCATAAGCCAATTTATAATATTTCAGCGCTTTCTTTAGGTCTTTTCGCCGACGCGCAATATGCGCGAGGGCAGTATATTCTCCACTTAAGACCGGGTCTTGAACTTGTATTGATTTTTTAAAATTTATGATGGCACTATCGAGGCGGTCAGTTTCTGCATATACCTGTCCTAGGCCGTTGTACGCCGCTGCCAAACTATCATCTGCCTGCAACAATTCTGAGTAGGTATTAATCGCTTTTTCATACTCCCATTCTTTAAAATAACTGTGAGCCAGCTTCAAGTAAATGTGTTCTTTCCGCTCACCCATTTCCAGTAAGCGTTCGAAAGAAGGTATGGCCTCTTTAAACTGCCCATTATTAAAATAAGCCAAGGCTTTTAGGTTGATAAGTGCCACATCATCGGCATAGAATTCCAGTCCTTTATTAATATAGGTAAGCGCCTCTAGGGGCATTTGCTGTATCACAAAATGTTTCCCTAATCTAAACAGGCTCCTGAGATGGGTGCTATCTATCGCTACTGCTTTCTTGTACGCCACAAGACTACTAGCCTCTTGTTCCAATTCGCGAAAGGCCTCGCCCAAATAGTAGGAGTATTCCGGGTTCGATCTATTTTTGGAAACCAAAGCTGTAAAGAGCTTTCGTGCGTTATCGAACTGTTTCTTCTTCAGGTAAAGCTTGCCCAGCTCCAAACCGGCAATTTGCAGATCAGGGCTGCGTTGAAGCACCGCCTCATATTGTAGTATGGCTTTGTCATAGTTGCCAATGGCATTATAGGCCCTAGCAACCTGAAGACCGGCCTTCTGGGTACCTTCTTTGGCATATAGATTAATGGCTTTGGTATACGCACCGGTTGCAAACAGGCTGTCGGCAACTTGAACGGACTGTGAATTACCCATTACAAATGAAAATAGTGCAAACGATAAAATAAAATGACTTCTCAATAGGCTATTCTTTATTCTGTTTTGCTTCTGAATTTAGCTTAAAGGTTATTGGGATAGAGAACGGCACTTTTACAGCTTTCCCTTTCTGCTTGCCGGCTTGCATTCGTGGGAGCAATTTAATGATACGTTCGGCTTCACTTTCCAAAGACTTAGCTGGACCTCGCTTTCGTATCTTGGTAATATTCCCTTCTTCGTCGATTGTAAACATGATACTCACCCGACCTTGAATGCCTTGTTTTTGAGCCTCCGTGGGATACTTAAAATGTTTCGCTATATGTTCTTGCATACTGTTACGAAAACAGTCTCTTTTATTTTCGGCTTCTTCACAACCTGGGAAAATGGGTACTTCTTCAATTTCTGCAAAAGGTACACCCATAATTTCAAGGGTTTTTTTATTCAATACCTCCCTAATTTGAATTTTGAGTATAAACAACTTCTCATCTAAGTCTTTTATTGCTTTGGCATTCTCTTCAGGTTTGTCATTCAAAATATTACGTTGTTCTGCCAATTCATTATACCGTTTTTGTAATCGACGTACTTCAGGGCCTACATTATAAGAAATTTCATTTTTTGGCACAAAATCTGATGAACTTAATTCAAACGATATCGGTATCGAAAAAACTACTTTAGCTATATTTTCTTCGTGCTTTCCTGGTTGCATTTGAGGCAACAATGAAATAATACGAACTGCTTCATCGGATAATAACTTAAATAGTCCTTTTCTTCGAATATTTGAAACATTGCCGTGTTCATCAATAGTAAACATGATTCCCACCTGCCCTTCAAGACCTTCTTCTTCAGCCTCCTTTGGATAATTGAAATTCTCAGAAATATGACGCTGAATCTCTTTCAGAAAACAAGCTCTTTTGTCAATGGCATCCTCACAACCGGGAAAAATAGGCACTTCATCCACCATTCCAAACGGGATAGTTTTTGGTTGACGACTACTTGATTTATACTTATCACGAAGTACGCCTTTTATCCTTTTTTCCTCTAACAATTTAAACAGCGTCTTGTCAGCAACAAATTGTGTATCTTTTGCCGTGACCTTTTCTTCTTTTCGTTGATTGAATTTGTCATCGGTGTTTTTAGCTTTTGATTTTGGAGATTCTAAGCGTTGATTCCATTTTTTCGTGATCAAAAAGGCATGCCGTCCATCAGAAATAAACAAAAAGCGGTTTTCAAAATCGATATGTGCCAACATTCTATTAAACTTAAGAATCTCATCACCGGTTAAATCGCGGAGGTCTTTTACAGTCATAAATTCGCCTGGACCTAAATTCTTGTCTTCTTTAACAACTATGCGAATGTCAAGTGCCTTTTGATCGATTGATATTTTCAAATTTGGGTCCAGAATTTGAAAGGCCTTTTTTCTACTTACATAGCTATTATAGTCTGCCGTAGTTGGGGTTGCAATTTGATGTAACGAAGTATTCTTTTCGCTTCTGATTGTGGCAAATTCAGTGAACAATATGCTTATTTGTCTTTTTTTAAGAAGTTGCATTTTAAAATACTCTTCTCTGGTAAGGATATAATTCTTATTTGCTTCTGTAGCACTTAATTCTATTCTTGCTTTTACGAGAGCAAAGTCTGCTTGGTTATCTATCCAATTGTTAGTTTCAATAACTAATTGGGAATCATTTGTGTTTTGTCCAACGTTTGATACTTGCTCATTTGCAGGCATTTTCTGACTAGAAGAGGTATAGGCCAACATCCCCAAGATCAAGGGGAGCAATAACAAATATTTCAGCTGCCAGACTTTCTTTGATTGTGATTTTTGTAACATGACGATTCGTTTTTTGATTAATGATGATTTAAAAAATTGATTGATGAATGAAATATGCTGTGTCTCAAAAATTTGCGACAACAATAGTTGATAATGTTCCTTTTTGTTTGATTT
>CALIJE010000063.1 GCA_938017825.1 uncultured Flavobacteriaceae bacterium | reverse complement strand
GCAAAGATCTTAGGAAAGAATAAGTTTCAATTTATTCGTTGGTTCAAATCGCAAGTAGGGCTTACCCCCTTCGAATATGTTATGCTCAAACGGGTAGAGCTTGGCATGAAATTAATTCAGCAAGGTATGCCCCTTGTGCATGCTTCCCTAGACTCTGGCTTTTATGATCAAAGTCATTTTACCAACTACTTTAAAAAGTATGTAGGCGTAACACCGAACGTATATCGATCAACCTGCAATATCTTCCAAGAAAATTAGTCCGGATTTAAATATCCTTGTTCATAGTTTCTAAAAAGCGATCAACATGAAATATGTATTGGCTCTTATATGTACACTTATACTCCTGGCAAACCTTCAAGCTCAGGAAAAAAACGATTTTGAAATACTTGTACACCTCAAAACCGCTGCCTTAAACGACCAGCAGAGCTCCGGAACCTGTTGGAGTTTTGCAACTACCTCATTTATAGAGGCAGAGGCAGTACGTCTCGGTAAACCCGTGATTACGCTTTCGCCCATATTCTATGTTAAACCGACCTACCTCAACAAGGCCGAAAGGTATATTGAAACCAAAGGGGAAACCTATTTCGGTGCCGGGGACCTGACATTTAGTGTCATGGAGAATTATAAGAAATACGGTGCCGTTCCTGAGGAGGTTTATAACGGAGTAATTGACCAAGACTGGCAACATGACCACTTGGAGATGGACAACTTACTTTACGCCATGGTGCAATCAATTGGTACCTCTGGTTATGGCAGAATTAAACCCTATAGCTATAAGCTGGGGATACAAGGCGTGTTGGATGCATACCTGGGCACACCGCCCAGCACCTTTTTATACAAAGACAAGCACTATACGCCGATTTCCTTTGCCGCAGAATTCGTGGGCATAGATACGGATGAATATCTAGAGGTCACAAGCTTTACGCATATCGATTTCTACCAAATGAGTGCACTTGATATTCCGGCCAATTGGAATAAAAACGAATACCTGAATATTCCACTGACCGATTTTGAACGTATGATTGATTTTGCCCTGGAAAATGGTTTCAGCTTGGCTTGGGATGGGGACGCTACAGAACCCCATTTTGATTTCAAAACTGGCATCGCTACACTTTCCGAGCAGGAAGAAGCAGCAACAATTACCCAAGAAATAAGACAAGGCGCTTTTGAAAATGGCAGTACGACCGATGATCACAATATGCATATTATAGGCAAGGCCAAAAATGCACGAAACCAAATCTACTATATCTTAAAGAATTCCGAGGGCAGCAATACCATGAACGGATATATCTATATGTCTAAAAACGCTTTGCTGTTAAAAACGATTTCTGTTTTGGTGCATCAAGACGGAATTCCAAAAGAATTCTTGAACAAACTATAACCTTCATAAAATAACACAGCATGAAATATCTATACACCCTTTCTATCCTCATATTTCTCTATAGTTGTACTTCTCCCAAAAAACAGGTACCTAGCTATAGCGGCGTCTGGAAATCCATTGGGCATGGCAAAATCTTGGAAATAGTTGATAGCACTACCTATACAAATTATGACATTACATCCATTTCGTGCTTTCCTGTACAAGAACGAAATTTCAATGAGCTGCTTCCCTACCTATCCTTGAAGAGCGACACACTTACATTTAAGCAAGGGCAGTCCGTCTATAAATATTCGAGATTGGGAGCACTCCCAGATCTATGTCAAAACCACGATCCATCCAAGAACGATGATGTCCTGTTTAACTTCGAGGTATTTATGCAAACCGTAAAAGAGAATTATGCCTTTATGGAGCTGAATAGGATCAATTGGGATCAATTATATCAAAATCAAAAAGGAAAACTAAACGCTGGCAGCAGCCCTGCCGAACTGTATCTACTCTTAGAGGAAACCTACGAATTACTTAACGACAATCATGCTTTCTTAAATGCACCTGACGAGGTGTACGACGCTATTGAAAAAAGTAGTCCTCAAGAAGAAAGCACTACCGAAGGGCTTCCGGAATATGGGGATTTCACAGTCGCGCAGCTGGTAACCCAACATCACTTGCAAGAGAACATGACCGAAAACTCAGAGATAATCCATTGGGGTAAACTAACAGACAATATTGGTTATATTCAAATAAAAGCGATGTGGTTATACGGCGACCTCGATATCCCGAATGCGCTTTTGGAACGTGAGGGGTTTGTAGACGCTTATTCGCTCACCCGAATCAGTATGCTCGAAGCCAATTATAAGAAGAAAGAAGTTGAAGGAGTAAAAAAAATAATGAGCCGCGTTATGCATGACCTTTCCGACACCAAATCGATCGTGATGGATGTGCGATTCAATGGAGGCGGTCAGGATGTGGTAAGTTATGCCATACTGAGTTATTTCAATGCTGAAAGAACACAGATTGCTACGCAAGAATTTAGGTACGGTGATAACTATACCCGTCGAAATGCCCTTTTTCTAGAAGGAAACGATACCGCCTATACGAAGCCGGTGTATGTTCTCACTTCGCCACAATCCGGGAGCGGTGCCGAGACTTTCGCCTTGGGTACTATGTCGATACCCCATATTAAACGAATCGGATCTGCAACCGAGGGAGCGATGTCAACAACATTAGACAAGAAATTACCCAATGGCTGGGATTTCACCGTGTCTAGCGAAGTCTATAGAGACAATACAGGTAGGTATTATGAAAACATAGGCGTTCCGGTAGACTATGAACTTTACTATATCAGAGGCAATCGGCAAGACTTCTTTAGAAGTGTGGTCAATAATCTGGATAAGGATAAAAAAGAAATACTAAAGGCCATACAAAACCTGCAATTGAAATAATCAACTGCTGCCCTATTTACATCACATGAGCACTACATGAAGCACCTGATCAGGCTTTCCATCATATTTTTTCTATACGCCGGTTGTACGCACAAAAAGAAGACGGCCAACTATAACGGCATCTGGAAATCTATCGGGCATGGTGAGCTATTGCATATCAAGGGCGAAGGCACTTACGCATTTTACGACATTACTTCTATCTCATGTGTGCCAAGAGGTACAGGTAATATCAAGCAAATTGCCCCATCGCTACGATTTGAAGCAGATACCTTGTCCTTGCAAATAGGCGCTATTACGACGCGATATATTCGGGCATCTGGCCTGCCTATTCGATGTAGCAATCCAGTGACACAAGTCAAGGCCCAAGACCCCCTATATAATTTTGAGGTTTTTATGGAAACGGTAAAGGAGCACTATGCGTTTCTGGAATTGAACGAACTCGATTGGGATGAATTATATCGGGAGCAAAAGGCCAAACTGACGCAGCATTCTAACAAGGCCGATTTGTTCGTTGTTCTAGAAGACACCTATAAAAAGTCAAACGACAATCACGCCAATCTTGAAGCAAGCGATGAAGTCTATGATCTAGTGGAACGGTTATACCCTGAAGCAAAGGAACCGGCAGATACGGTGCCTGCGCTTGGCGATTTTCATGTAGCGCATACAGTGGCCAAACATCATTTAGAGGAAGATATGACGAAGGACTCTTGGTTGGTGCATTGGGGGAAAATAAAGGATGATATGGGCTATATTCAGGTATTGGCAATGAATACTTTCGCAGACCTAACCCCCTTGACCGTTTATGAGGAGGGCTGGCACGAAGCTTGGGTTCGGGCAAGAGATACCTTATTTGAAGATTCTTATTTGAAGAAAGAAATAGAAGGTGTTCGTAACACCATGAACCGGGTCATGAAAGATCTAGCTGACATGGACGCCATAATCATAGATGTTAGATTCAATGGAGGTGGACACGATGTGGTTAGTTTCGAAATATTGAGTCGATTTATTCAAGACGAGAAGCATATTGCCAATCACAAATTTAGTTATGATGGACGGCACACGCCAACGGACTCCATTTACAACAATGTATCGGAAAACCCTTTTCTCAAACCGGTATATTTACTAACGTCTCCACAAACCGGGAGTGCGGCAGAAGTCTTCTGTCTCGCCAGTATGGCCGTGCCTCATGTACAACGAATAGGTTCAGCAACAATGGGTGCCTTATCGACCACCTTGGATAAAATCTTGCCGAATGGTTGGGAATTTGCCGTCTCGAATGAAGTGTATATGGATACCGATGGCCAATGCTATGAAAATATAGGCATTCCCGTGCACCATGAATTGCATTACCTAAAAGATCGGCAACCCTTCTTCAGAAGCGTAATAAATGATTTACAGAAAGACAAGCAAAGCATTTTGGAAGCCATTGAAGCTATTGATCGAAACTAATAGGGTCTGCCTCGATGAAATAGGTAGGGGCTTTTATGAAGAATGATTATGGTATGGGAAGTTCTCATCCCATGCTTACCCTAATTTTGATATAATTCCATTAAATTTGGCAGCACGGCTAAACCCTTAATTGCTAGCTCAACAGTCGTGCAGCTTAACCGTTAGCATAAGTTTCAACAAGAGAATATGATAAAGGAAATCATAAAATCGATCTACCCTATGTCCGCCAAATCAATGGAGGAACTTGTGAATCTTTTGAAGGTAGAGGCTGTAGAAAAGGGAAGCACCTTTATAAGAAAGAATAAGAGGAACTCTAAAGAGTACTTCTTGTTGGAAGGGATTTGTCGTAGTTATTTGATAAACCCTGAAGGTGAAGAAATTTCACTTACTTTTTTTGTTTCAAAATCGATTCTTTCTCCATATTCAACCAGAACAAGGGAAGAATTATCTATTCTAAATTTTCAAGCATTGACAGCTACTAAATTGGCTTCAATCGATGCCTTGAAGTTTGAAGAATTAATGGTCAAAAATCTTGAAATTAGACGGTTCGGAAATACCGTATTGCGTAACGAACTATCACGAAAGGTCGAAAAGGAAATTGGATTGGCATCCTTATCGGCTAAAGAAAGGCTGTTACAATTTCGGGAGCAATACCCAAAGCTAGAGAATCTTATTTCGCACACCGATATAGCATCCTACCTTGGCATAACCAATATTTCTCTGAGTAGGTTAAGAAGTGACTTGGCCCGATAATTCGATTTTATCATTTGTTAATGGAGGTCTTTTAAAGAAGATTGAAATTTGCATTCAACCTTGAATTTAACAAATGATGAAAAAGATAATTAGTCTACCGATAATATCCACAATTTTCTTAATGAGTGCCCTTGGGCAGAACAAAAACTTAATGGAAAACCATGAGCAATACAAAAAAATAAATCAACTAATTGAAAACAATGAAACGCTATTAAATGTTACAATCTACCAGCGCCCACAAGCGGAGTCGATAATTCTGCTTCATGGCGGTCCAGGCGTACCAAATGAAATGAAGGAAGTAGTTAATGTTTTAAAACAAAAATATCAGGTCATATACTTTGAACAAAGAGGCACAGGAAACTCAACATGTAACAAGTGCTCCTATACCATGGAAAATTACATTTCGGATATAGATGCTATTGCAAATTATGTACAATTAGACAGTTTTCACCTATTCGGTCATTCATGGGGCGGGTTATATGCACAAATCTATGCTGACAAAAAACCGGCCAAGGTCAAAAGTCTATTTTTGTGTAGTCCTAGTTCAGGAACCAACAAAACTTGGAAAGAAACCGAAAGGGAAGTTTTTCGATTCAATAAGCAGATAGCATCAACAAGTGAATTGCTTAAAATGGGATGGTTTTCCATGCTTGGTAAGTTTGGCAGTAATAGAGCCTATCAAAAACTATTTAAACAGGTATATAAGAACTATCATAAAGGTTTTTTAGAATATCAAATTGATGAAAAGGAGCTTCAGAAAGTAGCGGCTAAACCGGTCAATAAAACACGCAAAGAAATTCTAAAATATAAAACCCTTCAAAAATCCGACAATGATTCTTTCCCTATTTGTGTTACCTATGGCAAAAAAGATATTTATGGAAATAGTAAACGTGAGGTCATAAGTAGGTATCCGACCGGCCAGGTGCATGAAATAGAAAATTGCGGTCATATTCCTTGGCTACACAATCCCAAGGAATTTCAAAAAATTCTACAAGACTTTTATGAACTTTGAAAAAAGCCAACACCCAGCACAATCTATAACAAATAAGGGTTTTGGGCATTAGCTCAGGGTTTGCGTATTTTTATAAAACCCATTCAAAGCTTAAGCTAGGTTCGGATGGGCAAATAGGTGTCGTGATGAGTGAAGCCAAAAACAAACGCTTGCTTGCTCCCCTATTGCTCATGGCCTACTAATTGCTGCCAATTTCAAAAACATATAGTTCATGCAAAAATTGAAACTTTTGACAACAACAGCGCTATTGGTTGTGATCACAACCTCATGTGCGCAAACCAAAAAGGAATTTCAATGGCCTAATGGGGCGAAATCGGCAGTTGCCTTAACCTATGATGATGGTTTACCGAGCCATGTTAATACAGCTGCCCCTATGCTGAAAAAATACAATTTTAAAGCCACATTTTACCCAACGCTGTCCTCCCCTTCGCTCTTTGATGAAATGGAGAAATGGAAAGGTCTGGCAACTGCAGGACATGAATTGGGAAATCATACCGTTTATCATCCGTGTCAGAAATCGGGGGTTGATATGGATTGGGTGCCCGATCACTATGACCTTGATACATACACTTCTGAACAAATTGCAGAAGAGATTAAATTAGCGAATACCTTATTGTTGGCCATGGACGGAAAAAAAACACGGTCATTCGCTTATCCTTGTTCCCATTATTTTGCGGGAGGAAAAAGTTATAAAGGATTTGTTTCCTCACAATTTCCGTCGGCACGAGGCAGTTCTGAAGAACAGAAACAACTTATGGCCCTTTCTGATATTGACCTGTACAATGTACCATCGTGGGCTCCCAATAATCACGGGGCAGACGAACTTATAGCATACATTCAAAATATTATTGAACAGGAAACGCTCAGTACCTTAACATTCCATGGAATCGGAGCGGAACATATGACCGTATCGATAGAAGCCCATGAAAAAATGCTACGGTTTTTAGACGCCAATCGTGATAAAATCTGGGTAGCAACTTTCGAGGAGGTTACTGCATATTTGGAATCAGAAAGAAATAGCACAGAAAAATAACAGATCATAAGTCATATAAATTCTGGAGCGCTGGTTGCATGGCCGAAGGTTTGGGTACCAAATGCAGCAGAAATAAGCCAGCAGCCAAAAAAGTGTAAAGCAATTGTAAGGGCCTGCGGCCCTTACGGATATTTCACCATACCTTAGCCTTCATCTAAATAAGAAATGAATGTTCATTGAACTTAAAGAATATTGTAAAAAAATCGTGGATGTCTCTGATCTGGAGCTTGAACTAATTGACCATCATTTTGTGCAAAGGACATTGAAGAAAAAGGAATACCTTCTTGAAAACGGTTCAATTTGTAATTTTCTTGGTTTTATTGCCAAGGGCAGTATACGTCATTTTCATATAAAAAACGGACTAGAAAAAACCTGTGATATTTCTTTCGAAAATACCTGGGTCACAGATTTCCAAAGTTTTACAACGGAAACAACTTGCATAATGAATCTTCAAGCAATGGAAAATGCTATTATCTATACCATTGAAAAAAAACAACTAGGAGAATTGTATCGAAAATGCCCTAAATACGAGACATTTGGTCGATTAATGGCAGAGGAAGTTGCCAATCGGGCAACACGAATCGCAATTTCCCTTTCCTCCGAAAAGCCTGAAGAACGGTATTTGAATCTCATAAATAATCGACCCGATTTCTTTCAACGAATTCCACAAAAACACATTGCCAACTTTTTGGGCATTAGTCCCGAAAGTTTGAGCAGGATTAGGGCACGAGTTCAAAAAAAAGAAAAATCTTAACATAAGTCATCGTTTTTACGCCTGTCTCAGCTGCAAATTTGTACCCAACAAACTCAGAAAGTTATGGAGTACAGATTATTAATATGTATAATATTCGCAGTGATGAACACCCTAAATGCCCAGAAACTAGACATCAAAAAATTAAAGTCGCTTGAACAAAGATTTGATGACGTAATGGAGCTAATTGACATTACCGAGCTAAAGGAGAAACTCATACAAGTAGAACATGACTTCAAAAATGAACCAAATGAAATCAATAAAGCACGTGTCGGCATTGTTTATCATGAAGTTGCATTGAATTTATCCTTTCTATCAGAAACAGAGTATACCGGCTATGCCACGAAAAGTTATGAGCATTTAAGCGAACTTTATAGTTCGGAAAGTACCACAAAGGAACTCTTACCTTTTGTAGCTTCCTATAGAGCCTCAGCCCTATCCTTAATTGCCTCTGAAACCAACAAATTAAGCTTGTTGAGCGAGTCTTTTAACTTATTCGCAGTTGTCGTGAAAAAATATTCGGACATAACGTACTTGCCCGAATTTTTGAGAGGAAGTGTTGCCGAGAACTTACCTTGGTTCTTTTTTAGCAAACGAAAATTTTCAAAGAAAGACTTTAGCTCGATCATCAAAAAGGCGGAACAGCAAGCTGATTATGCAAACAAGAAAGTTCTTAGCTTTACGTATTGGGCTTGGGCGAAGCAACATCAAGCCAAAAAGTATCGCCAGCGGGCACTGGCTTATCTAGACAGGGCTATTGAGCTCGACCCAGAATATAAGGCGGGGCGGGAAAAAGCAGAGGAATTAAAAAGAAAACTACAGAAATAAATAGTACAAACGATGGCCAAAATTCGTTACGTACGCTTCCTTCAACTAGAAAATACGTAACTTTAAGTCAGTCTGATTTCTTGTTTGGATAGCACTAACCTAATGCCAGATCAGAATCAAAGTTCATAAGTTAGTTTACGCCATAAAATGAGGTATCTCACTATCTTTTCGTGCCTACTTATCCTCCTAGGATGTAATGAAAAATACCCAAGTGAATATATTCTGAACGAAAAAGAACTTGTACCTGAAGGTATTGCCTATTCAGAAAAAAGGGATGCTCTTTATCTAACCAGCGTGGCAAAATCGAAAATTGTAGAAGTAGATAGAAAAACGGGGAAACAAAAAAACTTTATCAACGAACACCAATTCGGATATAGCCCAGGAGCAGGAATTTACGTAGATGATGACCGCGGGCAGCTTCACGCCATTGGGGGGTACTATTTGATGAAAGACTCCCTTTCGTCTCTATACACCTTCGATTTAGCGACCAAAAAACTACTAAACAGATACGACCTTTCTGGAGAACATTTTTTAAACGACATGGTGATGGATAAGGAAGGAAATATATTTCTTACCGATTCGAAAGACGCCTCAATTTATAAACTGAGGTACGGAAGTGATTCTCTAGAAAAATTCTATAAATCCACAGAAATTGAATTTCCCAATGGAATTGCCATTTCCAATGATAATTCAAAGCTATACATTGCCTCGATCCCAAATGGCGTCAGAATTTTGGATATTTCTTCAAAAACCATCCTCAACGAGCAAGATACCCTAGGGATATCACAAGGAATAGATGGTTTGGAATTTTATAAAGGTCATTTGTATGGCATCCAAAATAGTAAAGCAGGCAATCCGTTTAATTTTAGAAAATTGATTCTTAATGATTCGCAAGATGCTATTGAAGCCATGGATATTATTGACAGTGATACACCAGATTTAGATGTACCCCTTACGTTTTGCTTCGCGGGAAATACCGCAATAGTAATTGGTAATTCCAATCTGCAACATTTGAATCAAGAAACGTTCAATTTTAATACCCCTGAAGCGGTTTCGAACACAAAGTTATTGGTATATCAAATTGAATAGCTAAAAAACAGAGGCGAACATCATATACTGCAACTAACCATAGTTTCCTAAGCCGAAATCAAGCGTAAAAGAAATATTGCAAGCTGCAGGCGAATTAAAAACTTGGCAAAACGAAAGAGCATTATTATTCTACCTTCTCATGACCATGAAAACGTTGAAAGGCTTACTAACGATATTGAATTAAATGGAAATGAAACCTGACTAATCAGTCAACAATTGAGAAGACCCCCAACAAGAAAAAACTTTTTCCAAACACCACAAGTTTCGGATTTTATTCTCCCAGAACGATGCTGACCTTTGTATTCTAAAATCCAGAAAAATGGAAACACAAAATCAACTCAATTACGCTCGAATCGCCAAAGCCATTGAATACATAAAAACAAATTTCAAATCGCAGCCCAATTTAGACGAAGTGGCGGAGAAAGTACATATCAGTCCGGCGCATTTCCAACGTATGTTTACCGAATGGGCAGGGACTAGCCCCAAGAAATTCTTGCAGTACATTAGCCTTGAACACGCCAAAAAAATTCTTAAAGAAGACAAGGCAACTCTGTTCGACACTACCTATGAAACGGGCCTTTCGAGCACCAGTAGATTGCACGACTTATTTGTGAACATTGAGGGCATGACCCCGGCAGAATATAAAAACGGTGGTAAAAACCTGCATATCAATTACAGCTTTGCTGAAAGTCCGTTTGGAAATTTGATCATCGCTTCGACTTCAAAAGGAATTTGTTCCATAGCGTTTGAAGATTCTGAAGACATCGCATTTGAGCAC
>CALIJE010000062.1 GCA_938017825.1 uncultured Flavobacteriaceae bacterium | reverse complement strand
GGCGGGAAACCAAAAAGTTTAGAATTTTATTGAATGCCTCCTATTTGGGGAGGTATTATTTGCCCGGGATACAGGCCGAAGCTATGTATGACAACGATTTTATGGTACGAACGAAAGGGCAATGGGTTGAGGTAGTGCAGTAGAGATTGGATTATTTTGGTAAAAAATGCAGAGTTGAAAGTCTGGTGGGGCACGGGTTATTCGGAGATAGAACCGGAATCTTTCTCTTTCAAAACCATTGAAAATACCAGGGCTCCTAGTTCTTTGACCGGCTCATAGAGTATGGAGTCTTTTTTGGTTTCCTCACCTATAAAGCCAACGGAGCTATTTACACGGTCGAAGAAAATCAACAATGCGCCAAGAATTACACCAACTTTGAGTACCCCAAATGCGGCACCGGCTATTTTGTTTACCCATCCAAGCATCGCAAAACTTGCGATTTTGGTGAGCAACTTTCCGGCTAAATGAACCACGACCACAATGATAATAAAGGTAATGGCAAATGCGATTAGGTTAAGGTACTGTTCGTTCCAATCGGTTTTTTGAGAAAGGTAATCGCCAGCGATATACGAAAAATGAATCGCCCCGTAGATGCCCGCAATTAGGGCAATGATAGAGGCTAGTTCAACGAAAAGTCCGTTTTTCAGCCCTTTCCAGAGACCGAAAAGGAGCAGTATGCCCAAAATTATATCCAAAAAAGCCATGAGCAAATATAGCCCTTTGATTTGTACCTTTATGAATCTATTCTATGCATGTAAACGTAAGTGTAAAATCACGAAAAAATAAATGGCAAGAGACCAACAATTAAAGGAACGATGGAACAATTTAGTGGCAAAACTATCGCATCAATTTGCCGATGGCGATGATTTGGAACTAGATGCGATTATTTATCTGGTCGGTGTTCAAGAATTGGGGCAGTACCACAGAAAATATAAAAAAGACGATAAGTTAGATCTTATGCATATAGCTATTTGCCGTTTGCTAGAGCCATATGGTTATTATGAATTCGATTTTTTTGATGAGCAGGGCTGGCCGCATTATATCGTAAAAGAAGAATTGCCGCCCTTGAAGGCCGGAGAGCAATCGGTATTGATGAAAGAGGCTATCGTGAGTTATTTTTTGGAGAAAGAATATATTGCCTAAAGAGAAAACATGAGTACTACAATCCCATACTATGCCGTAATCTTCACCTCAACTAGAACAGAAGGCGATAAAGGCTATGTCGAAATGGCCCAACAAATGGAAGATTTGGCCAAGAAACAACCCGGTTATTTGGGAATTGAAAGCGCTAGAAGTGAGCTAGGAATTACCATAAGCTATTGGGAAAGTCTAGATGCCATTGCCAAATGGAAAGCTAATACCGACCATGTTTTGGCCCAACAAAAGGGAATTGCCGACTGGTATTCTTGGTATAAAGTTCGAATTTGTTTGGTAGAAAGAGAATATGACTTTAAAAGATAGGGTATTTCGCTTTGCTCAAAAACACCCCAAGAAGCTAATCCTTTTAGGAATTCTGCTCATCGCATACTACTTCTGTTTGCCCAGAGATTTGTTCAGTACTTCATATGCCACGGTCATCGAAAGTCGCGAAGGGCATCTTTTGGGTGCCCGGATCGCGGATGATGGGCAATGGCGTTTTCCTGAGATGGACAGTGTTCCCCACAAGTTCGAACAATGCCTTCTGCAATTTGAGGACGCCCATTTTTATTTTCATCCAGGCTTTAATCCTGTTTCTATGACAAAGGCTATCAGTGCCAATATTTCTGCAGGCAAGACGGTTCGTGGAGGCAGCACACTGACCCAGCAGGTTATTCGACTATCACGAAAAAAAGGCCGATCATATTGGGAAAAGGGCATCGAATTACTTTTGGCAACGCGATTGGAATTCAGGTATTCCAAAAAGGAAATTTTGAGACTCTATGCAAGCCATGCGCCTTACGGCGGCAACGTCGTTGGTTTGGATGTGGCCGCTTGGCGGTATTTTGGGTTACAACCCCACCAACTGTCCTGGGCCGAGTCTGCCACCCTAGCCGTTTTGCCCAATGCCCCCGGCCTCATCTATCCAGGAAAAAATCAAAAGCGATTGTTAGCCAAGCGAAATCGTTTGTTGAAAAAACTACAAGACGAAGGTATAATCGATAGTACCACCTTTGAACTGGCCTTATTGGAAAAGCTGCCCCAGAAGCCATATCAATTGCCCAAATTAGCACCACACTTGGTACAGTATATGGCAAAAAAGAACAAGGGAAAGCGTGTGCGCACCACCATTGATAGAAACATACAGGCTAATGCCAATTCTATCGTGAAGCAGCATTATGACAATTTAAGCCAGAACCAGGTACACAATGCTGCAATACTGGTTATGGATGTAAGAACAAGGGACGTAATCGCTTATGTGGGTAATAGCCCAACGACAAAATTACATGAGAAAGATGTTGATATGATACGTGCCAATCGCAGTACCGGAAGTGTAATCAAACCACTTTTATATGCCGCCATGCTTGATGCAGGAGAATTGTTGCCCGAGATGCTGGTAGCCGATATACCTACGCAAATAGCTGGTTATACCCCTGAGAATTTCAATGAAAATTATAGTGGGGCCGTGAGCGCTAAAAGGGCATTGGCGAGATCTCTAAATATACCGGCCGTGCGCTTATTGCAATCATACGGACTCCAAAAATTTCGAGACCAGTTAGATGCCTTTGAACTAAATGGCATCGACAGATCTGCAGATCATTATGGATTAACACTAATTCTTGGAGGAGCCGAAAGCAGTCTTTGGGATCTTTGTAAAACCTACGCAAATTTGGCATCTACGGTGAACCATTTTAATGCCAGTTCTAGCGAATATTACACCAAGGAGTATGTAAGTCCGAAGCTTCTTAAAGACCAGAGGGTAGGTTTTGGCGAATTAAGTATCAATAAGACCCTATTTGATGCCGGAAGCATTTACCTCACTTTTGAGGCAATGAAAGATGTTAATCGCCCTGATGGCAATGAATCATGGGAGTTTTACGATAGCAGTAAACAAATCGCATGGAAAACGGGGACCAGTTTTGGAAATAAGGATGCATGGTCAATCGGGGTCACAACAGACTTCGTAGTCGGTATATGGGTTGGTAACGCAGATGGCGAAGGAAGACCGAATGTGACCGGAGTAACTAGTGCGGCACCAATACTTTTCGATGTTTTTGATGTGCTTCCGGCCAGTGATTGGTTTCAAAAACCTTTGGATGAATTTGCCGATATTTCGATTTGTACTGAAAGCGGTTTTTTGGCAACGGATATTTGTAAGGCTTCGGTACTATCCATTCCAAAAAAAAACAATTTTGTCAAAGCATGTACTTTTCATCAAAATGTTCATTTGGATGAAAATAGACAATTTAGAGTCAATTCTTCTTGCGCAGATCTTTCAAAAGTGCACACCGAGTCATGGTTTGTGCTGCCTCCTTTGCAAGAATATTATTTCAAAAAGACACATCCTACCTACAGAACAGTGCCACCCTTTCGTGGGGATTGTAATAGTACAATTAGTGCCCCCATGGAATTTATTTATCCGAAGTCTGGCAGCAGAATTAGTCTTGCTAAGAATTTTGATGGCGAAAAAAACGAATTGGTTGTTAAATTGGCCCATACCCAACCCGAAACCTTGGTTTTTTGGTATTTGGACGAATCATACATCGCCCAAACAAAGGATTTTCATGAAATAGGACTTCTTCCGTCAGAAGGAAATCATAAAATCACCGCACTAGATGAAAAAGGCAATGAAGTTATCATAACAATAACGATTGAGTAACTTTCCATGTTTTGTAGCTGCAAAAGAAACACCTATATTTCCAAATAACCTCTAACTCCAAAACTATGCTACTATGTGCTACTTATGTAGTATATTCGTAGTTGTAAATTCTCGTAGATATGCAAAAATCATACATTATTGCCCTAGATCAAGGCACAACAAGTTCAAGAGCACTTTTGGTTGATCAAGAAGGAAAAATACAAGGGATGGTTCAAAAAGAGTTCAAGCAGATTTTTCCAAAATCGGGTTGGGTAGAACATGATCCCAAGGAAATACTTGAGTCGCAAATGGGTGTATTGACCGAGTTAGTAAAAGAAAATGGAGTAGAAGCCTCCGAAGTAAGAGCTATTGGAATTACCAATCAAAGGGAAACCACCGTTGTTTGGGACAAGAATACCGGAGAACCAGTTTATAATGCTATTGTTTGGCAAGATAAGCGCACAGCGGATATCTGTGAGAATATGAAGAACAATGGGCTTACAGAACATGTGCGACAGACTACAGGATTGGTAATCGACTCTTATTTTTCTGGCACCAAGGTGAAGTGGATATTGGACAACGTTCCCGGCGTAAAGGAAAAAGCGGAAAATGGAGATATTTTGATGGGAACGGTAGATTCCTGGTTGGTATGGAATATGACCAACCGCAAGAGCCATGTTACCGATTATACAAACGCATCGAGAACATTGATTTACGATATCGTAAATCTGAAGTGGGATGATAAACTAACCGAGGCACTTGGGATTCCAAAAAGCATGTTGCCCCAGGTCAGGCCATCTGCATATCATTTTGGGGATTATGAGTTAGATGGGGTTCAAATTCCTATTGCAGGTATAGCAGGAGACCAACAAGCAGCTTTGTTTGGTCAGGCCTGTTTTAAACAAGGTACCGCTAAAAACACCTACGGCACAGGATGTTTTATGTTGATGAACACCGGCGACAGACCAATGTTTTCAAAAAACGGTTTGCTGACCACAATAGGATATGGTTTAGACGGCAAAGTTACCTATGCGCTTGAAGGGAGTATTTTTATTGCCGGAGCGGCAGTACAATGGTTGCGTGACGGATTGGAATTAATAAAAGATGCCAAGGAAACCGAGGCCCTGGCAGATTCAGTTGAAGGTGAAAACCCCGTGTATGTGGTACCTGCCTTTGCTGGATTGGGGGCGCCCTATTGGGACATGTACGCGCGAGGTGCGGTCTTTGGTCTTACAAGAGATACCGGTAAAGCACATTTGGCAAAAGCTACATTAGAGTCCTTGGCATATCAGACCAAGGATATCCTGAAAGCGATGGAGGACGATTCGGGAATTCAATTGGAAAATCTTCGAGTTGATGGCGGGGCTTGCGCCAATAATCATCTTATGCAGTTTCAGGCTGATATCTTAGATACAGAAGTACATCGTCCTGAGGTCATCGAATCTACCGCAATGGGTGCGGCATTTCTGGCAGGTATTCAAGTAGGAATGTGGAAACAAGAGGATGTTGACCAAAATAGGCCAATGAACCGCATTTTTAAACCCACTTTTGACCGTGTGAAAAGAAAACGACTTTATGGAAAATGGCAACAGGCCGTTGAAAGAACAAAGGGTTGGGAAGACCAATAAATTGATTGATTAAGCTATGAAAAATACCAAATTCTCAAATCTTGATAGACCCGAAACCATCGGGCAGCTTTCAAAAGAAATATATGATCTTGTTGTAATTGGTGGCGGAATCACAGGAGCAGGAATCGCTTTGGATGCCGCTTCTCGTGGTTTAAAAGTAGCTCTGGTAGAAAAGAACGATTTTGCCTCTGGTACCAGCAGTAAATCTACAAAGTTGATACATGGTGGGCTGCGCTATTTGAAACAGTTCGACTTTTGGTTGGTAAAAGAAGTTGGCTCCGAAAGAGCCATTGTGCATAAATTGGCGCCCCATTTGGTTTTGCCTGAAAAGATGCTGTTGCCTTTGATAGAGAATGGCACCTATGGCAAATGGCTTGCTTCGATAGGCTTGAAGGTATACGATATTTTGGCGCAGGTTAAAGGTGATGACAAGCGCAAGATGCTTGAAAAGAAAGAGGCCTTAAAACTTGAACCACTGCTTCCAAAAAAAATATTGAAAGGTGCAGGCTATTACGCCGAGTATCGAACAGACGATGCCCGTTTGACCATTGAAAATATCAAGACCAGTTTAAATTTCGGTGCAACAGCCTTGAATTATGCCGTTGTTAAAGATTTTGAATACACCAACAATAGAATTTCGGCGGTAAATGTAGAAGATGCCCTTTCGGGCAACGGGTTTACTATAAAGACAAAATATGTAATTAGTGCCGCAGGGCCTTGGGTCGATGAATTACGAAGTACCAATAATTCTAAAAAAGGAAAACGTCTGCATTTGACCAAAGGTGTGCATTTGGTATTTCCGTTTGAGAAATTGCCCATAAAACAATCAGTATATTTTGACGTGCCCGATGGGCGAATGATGTTTGCGGTTCCACGAGGTAAAATTACATACGTTGGCACATCAGATACTAACTATAATGATGACAAGGATAATGTGCGTGCAGATTTAACAGATGCTGTTTATCTCATATCTGCAGTAAATAATATGTTTCCCAAAATAAATTTAGAGCTGGAGGATATTGTTTCTTCTTGGGCTGGCCTACGGCCGCTAATTCATGAGGAAGGTAAGTCAGCTTCCGAACTTTCCCGAAAGGATGAAATATTTACCTCTGAAACAGGATTGATCAGTATTGCCGGGGGGAAACTCACCGGTTACCGCAAAATGGCAGAACGTGTCGTTAATCGCATTACCAAACAAATGACCGAAGAAGGTGCCATTCTCAAGGACTGCCATACCGATGAGATTCCGCTATGCGGAAATGTAGACTTCAAAAAATTCAAACATGTGACCAAGTACATCAGTTCACTTTATGAGCGAATGAAACCCGATGGCTTCAGCAAATACGATGCTTGGTTTTTGGTTACCAATTATGGTAAACAGTCTGAAACAATTCTAGAAATTTATGCGGATTTGACAGATCATGATCAATATGTTAGATTGGCCAAAGCTGAATTGAGATTCGGTATTGACTACGAAATGGTACAAAACCCAATGGACTTCTTTATTCGCAGAACAGGTCGACTGTATTTCGACATAGAAAGTGTACGTCACTTATTAGATCCGATTCTACAGGAATTCAAAGAAATTTTTAAGGTCGACGATGCGCAACTGTTGGCTTGGAAGGAAATTATGCATTCTGAACTCGATGAGCATTCTAATTTTTCGTTGGAAAAGGCCTAAATGCGCTTTTTGTGCCTTTTTGGACAAGAAAACGATGAACTACCCAAAATTTTAACAGTCACTTAGCACGATTGGGGCAATGAATGTTTTGATTGCGACGTTATTTATATAGCGTATCGCAAGAGCAGCGATGCCATGACCGAGCTATCGTTTCCGAATCAAATCGGAACTACTATAAAGATTTTTTTGGTTGGTTATTTAGTTAGAAAACCCCTCGAACAGAAATGTCGAGGGGTTTTTTCTTTGCGAATCAGCTAGATTTCATATGTTGTTTTTTGAAATCGGAAGGATTAAGGCCTGTTACTTTTTTGAAGGTGCGATTAAAATATGAGAGGCTTTCAAATCCACATTCATAGCAAGTTTCCGTGATGTTATTGCCCATGAGCAAAAGGCGTTTTGCCTGACTTACGCGATATTGGTTCAAAAATCCAATAAAGGTATTTCCTGTTGCTTTTTTAAAATAACGGCAGAAAGCAGGTTTGGTAAGGTTACAAAGTTCTGCGACCTCATCTATTTTTATTTTATGTTGGTATCGTTCATCGATCAGCTCGTAAATAAGGCGAATTCGGTGCTGTTCTTTTTTGGTATACCTGTTAACATATGGCTCTGTATGCAATAACTCGAATGAAGTGCTTTCGGATAACTTTTTTAGAATGCCGATTGATTGCATAAAAAATTCGTAGGGAGGCAACTTGTGCAACTCTTTCATCAGTATGCCTATTGATGATTTTGTAGCTCCTGTAAAGGCCAATCCATATTTAGAAAGTTCCAATAGTCTTTCTATACTTTGAAATTCAGGGATTTGAGATATGAAATTTTCTTTGAACGACCGTTTTATATGTAATACTTCCTTGCGATACTTCGTACGTACCCCATGGTCAAAATTCAAATGTGGAATATTGGAGCCAATTAGCACTAGATCACTTTCTGAAAATTGTGAAATATGATTCCCAACATGTCTACTTGCGCTCGCCCCTTCAATAAATACCAATTCGAATTCGGGATGAAAATGCCAATAAAAAAGATGGTTCAATTTAGGATCGTGCAAAAGCCGAAAGGGACTTTTTGAAGTTGGATTTATGGATTCTAATTGAATTTTCATTTTGAAATGCACCTAAATTGACGTGTTATTCGTCTTTTTTCATCAAATATATCAATATAGTTCAAATTTGTATCAATATTGAGGTAGAGATCGTATGCGTCGATAACTAATTTTAGGTCATCAATTCAATAGTGAATTTTTAAAAATAGTAGACATGGATTCGAAATACAAAATGGAAATGGCCAATAAGGCTCATGAGGAAATCCCTGGAAATCCGTCCACCGCCACAAGTAGTACGTTAAAATTAAACGACAGATCAAATGGGAGGCCCTTGCGCGTTCTTAGTGAGGAAGATTGGTCTTTTTGGAAACATAACGGCTATATAGTCGTCAAGAATGCCGTTTCTAGAGAACAGGCGAAAAGTACAGCCGATTTTATTTGGGAATTTGATGAGAAAGATCCGAATGATCAAGCGAGTTGGTATGCGCCACCGCGCGCGGAAATGCAAATGAAAGAGCTCGAGGGCACAGGCATGGTTGAGGTATACAATAACCAGCACTTATGGAACAATCGACAAATGCAACGTGTTTATGACGCTTTCGTAGATGTTTGGGGAACTGAAAAATTATGGGTTACCATTGATCGGGCCAACCTTAATTTTCCTTTAAAACCGGGAGTTGACAAAAAGGGCTTCATCCATTGGGATTATGATCCCGAAACCAGACCGCAAAATGTACAAGGAGTTTTGGCGTTGGCTGATCAAACAGATGAAAATATGGGTGGATTTCAATGTATTCCTTGGTTATATCGCAATTACGATACTTGGAAATTGACCCAGCCCGAAGACCGAGATCGGTTTCAGCCAGATATTTCAGGCTTGGAAGATAAAATTGTAAAGGTAAAAATGGAAGCGGGGGATTTACTGATTTTCAATAGTACTGAACCGCACGGCATTCGCCCGAATAAATCTGTTGATAAGGTAAGAGTAGCCCAATATATTTCTATGATGCCAGCGGAGGAAAACAATGAAGAACTGAAAAACTGGCGTATCAATTCATGGAAAAACCGAATTGCCCCTGAGGGCTATGCCTTTCCTGGTGACCCAAGAAATTGGGAACAAACAAAATATGAAACAGCCGAATTAAGCGAATTAGGAAAAAAACTCCTAGGTTTGAATACCTGGTAATCATTATCATACCTTTTAAAATAGCCAACCATGCCTTCGAGTCTTAGTTTTTGGGATATTTTCATTATCCTTATTTATTTCGGAATAATATTGTGGATTGCCCAATGGGCTTCTAGAAGTAAATCTGATTCTGGTGGTGCGGTAGACTATTTTTTAGCGGGCAAAAATTCTGGATGGCTGGTCATTGGGGCATCGTTATTTGCATCGAATATTGGCTCGGAAATTATTCTCGGTGTTTCCGGTGCAGGTGCACGCGGCAATATGCCGATGGCCAATTTTGAGATCATAGCATCGCTTGTCTTAATCCTCTTAGGTTGGGTTTTTGTGCCTTTTTATTTGCGAACGGGGGTATATACGATGCCCGAATTTCTTGAAAAACGCTATTCCAAGGCGTGTAGAAGCTACCTTTCCGTGATTTCGATTTTGGCCTATGTAATTACAAAAATATCCCTTATTATTTTTGCCGGGGCCTTGGTTTTTGAGACCATTGGAGTACCTTTTTGGACGGGGGCGATAGTTACCGTTATCGCTACTGGGTTTTATACTGTATTGGGTGGACTTAAGGCCGTGATATATACCGATATGGTGCAGGCTCTTGTATTGCTTTTGGGCACAATTGCCGTTACCGTATTCGGTTTATATGCCTTGGGCGGATGGGATCAGATGATTGAAGTGATTACGACCGCATCTGCGCAAGACGGAAATCCGCCGACTGAACAGTTTTTCAATTTGTGGAGACCTGTGTCCGATACCGATTACCCATGGACGGGGATGCTATTCGGTGCTCCGATATTGGGAGTTTGGTACTGGTGTACCGATCAATACATTGTGCAACGAACACTTTCTGCCAAAGACGTGAACAACGCTCGAAAAGGAGCCCTTTTTGCTGGGTATTTGAAACTGCTTCCCGTATTTATTTTCTTTATTCCTGGGGTAATCGCTTATGCTTTGCTACAAGAAGGAGTAATTGAATTTTCCATGGAAAATGCAGATCAGGCGTTGCCGGCAATGATAACCGGGTTTTTGCCTACTGGATTGAAGGGTCTGGCGATTGCGGGTCTTTTGGCTGCCTTGATGAGCTCACTTTCCTCGGCTTTCAATTCGAGTTCCACTTTGCTGACCATTGATTTTTATCAAAAATATAGGCCTAAGGCTAGCCAAAGAGATCTAGTACGCTTTGGTCGTTTGGCCACAATTGTCTTGGTGCTTGTCAGTTTAGGCTGGATCCCCTTTATGAAGGCATTGATGGGAGGGGGTATTTTTCATTATCTCCAAAGTGTGCAGGCCTATATTTCCCCACCGATTGCGGCAGTATTTCTTTTTGGATTGTTTTATAAATGGATAAATGCGCAAGGTGCTATAGTTTCTTTGTGGGTAGGATTTGTCATTGGTGTATTTCGATTGGTTGCCGAATTTTTGGCCAATGAAGGAAGTATTGTTGTCACACAAGATTCACTATTGGGTGTTTTCTTAGGTATTAATTTTTTGCACTTTGCCCTGTTCCTGTTCCTATTTTGCGCATTCATTTTAATGGTTGTCAGTAAGATGGGACAACCACAATCAGCAGAATCATTACAACTGGTTACGTTTCAGAAACAAGCCGACCGCCCAAATTTTCAGTGGTCTTCAGACGTAATTCTTACGGTAATTCTTATAGCATTGGTGCTTGTATTGTGGTGGCTGTTCAGTGTATGGGGAATTGCAGGATAGTTTAAAATTAAGAGAAATGAATTTAGAGCTCCACGGCAAAAAGGCATTTATTACAGGCTCAACAGCAGGTATAGGGTTTGCGACAGCACGTTCTCTTGCTCGGGAAGGAACGGCAATTATTCTTAATGGGAGATCTGAAGTGACTTTGAAGAAAGCCATACAAAAACTACAGGAAGAATTCCCAGAGGTGCCTATTACTGGTTTTGCGGCCGATTTCGGGAAGGCTGATGAGGTAGATAGGTTGTTGGGCCAACTTCCACAATTAGACATTTTGATCAATAATGTTGGTATCTATACCTCGGGTTCGTTTTTCGAATCGGCCGATGTGGATTGGTTTCGTCAATTTGAAGTTAATGTCATGAGCGGCGTTCGCCTGTCCAAAAACATACTTCCCAAATTGCTTGCAAAAAATTGGGGGCGAATCATATTCGTTTCGAGTGAATGTGCGTCTTTAGTGCCTGTTGATATGATTCCGTATAGTATGACAAAAGCAGCTTTACATGCCGTTTCTAGAGGTTTGGCACAATTGACCAAGGATACAGGTGTAACTGTAAATACCATTGTGCCCGGTTCTACACTTTCGGAAGGCGCGGCGATTTTTTTACAAAACGCAGCTCAAAAGGAAGGCAAAACAACGGCAGAAGTAGAAGAGGCATTTTTTACCGAAGTGCGTACTTCTTCTTTGCTCCAGCGCTTTGCGAAAGTAGAGGAAGTCTCCAATACGATTACCTATTTGGCAAGTCCACTTTCCGCGGCGACCAACGGTGCGGCCATAAAGGTTGATGGTGGAAGTGTTGGGGGGATTTTTTAATACCAATGACTATGAATTCTTGTAAAATCTACTTGATTCTTTTGCTGAGCCTTTGTTCTTGTGCCGAGAAAGCAATTGAAGTAGATCTTTTAATTATCAACGGAACGGTATATGACGGACGTACCGCAATGCCCGAGGGCACAAGTGTTGCCATAAAAAAGGACAAAATAGTCTACATAGGACAAAAGAGCCCCGCTCAGTTTAAGGCTCTAAAAACCATTGACGCCTTGGGCTTGATCGTGGCCCCTGGTTTTATTGATCCCCATACCCATTCAGATAGGGAACTTGTAGAACCGGGGCAAGCACACAATCAACCTTTTTTATTCCAAGGCATTACTACGGTTGTGGTGGGGAATGATGGGAGCAGTTTTTTTCCCGCGTCAAAATTCGTGGCCCAGTATGAGTCCCAAGGAATAGGAACAAATGTGGCCTTATTGGCAGGGCATGGTACTATTCGGCAACAGGTTATGGGCAAAAGTGATAGGAAAGCTACCCCAACGGAAATAGTGGAAATGCAAAAGTTGGTGCAGGAAGAAATGGATGCTGGGGCAATTGGAATTTCAACGGGACTGTTTTACGCCCCAGGAAGCTATGCCAGTACCCAAGAAGTAATTGAATTGGCCAAAACCGCTTCTAAAAATAATGGAATTTATGATACGCATCTGCGTGATGAAAGTTCCTATACGGTCGGATTAATTCCTGCTATCGAAGAGGTCATTGAAATAGGGAAGCAAGCAGAATTACCGGTACATATTTCCCACATAAAATGTCTAGGGGTCGATGTTTGGCATCAAAGTGATACCATTGTTTCTTTGATTGAAAAAGCTCGAAAAAGTGGAATACAGTTGACCGCTAACCAATACCCCTATGACGCCTCGGCTACAGGTTTGAAGGCTGCAGTAGTTCCTCGATGGGCAGAAAGTGGTGGGAAAGATTCCTTGTTTATTCGATACAATGATCAGCAGCAAAAGGCTGCTATTCTTGAGGAAACAAAGCAAAATATTGTACGAAGGGGTGGTCCTGATAAATTATTGATCGTTAAAGCAGACGATTCGCTTATAGTTGGGAAAACGCTCTTAGAAGTTTCAGCCCTTTATAAGTTAACTCCACAAGAGAGCGTTTACAAAATATTGGAAAGTGGCTATGTGAGAATTGCCTCCTTCAATATGAACAAAAAGGATATACACAATTTTATGCAACAATCCTGGGTGGTAACCGGATCAGACGGTAATACCGGCCATCCAAGAAAGTACGGTTCCTTTCCACGAAAATATTATAAGTACGTACAGCAAGACAGCATAATTGATATCCTGTTTTTTATCAATAATAGCACATCGAGAACGGCAGAAATTTTCAAGATTCGAAACCGTGGCAGATTGGTTGAAGGATACTACGCAGATGTGATTGTTTTTGATCCTAAAATATTTAGAGACAAGGCAGATTACACAGATGCATTTCAATATTCTGAAGGTTTGAAGTATAGCATAATAAATGGCTATGTCTCCATTGACAAGGGGGTCTATAACAATAAATTGAACGGAACTGTTCTGGTCCGCAAAAAAATGTAATAGCGTTGTTTATGAATGAGCCAATCATGGTACTCCGAATTTTTCTCTTAATACATTCGATAAGAAGGCAATAAGCCCTATTTTTGCCAGCTTAATTTCAGTTCAGATTTTGTAACAAAGCCCAGTATTAATGAAAAAGTATCTCAATCTTTTTGATTTTAAGCAAAAAGTAGATTACAAAACGGAAATCCTTTCAGGGCTAACGGTTGCTTTGGCATTAGTGCCTGAAGCTATTGCTTTTGCGTTGATCCCTGGTTTCTCCCCGCTAACAGGATTGTATGCGGCATTCGTCTTAGCCTTGGTTACGGCCGTTCTGGGAGGTCGTCCTGGTATGATTTCGGGAGCAACTGGCGCGGTGGCGGTAATTTTTGTGGGAATGATTGTAGAATTGAAAAACACCTTTCCCGATATCACACCAACTTCAATTTTGAATTATGTTTTTGCGGTGGTTATCGTAGCAGGAATCATTCAGATATTAGCAGGGATATTGCGCTTGGGGAAGTTTATACGATTGGTGCCGCAACCGGTAATTTTCGGTTTTGTAAACGGTTTGGCAATCGTCATATTTATGGCACAGTTCAAAACGTTCTACAAAAAAAACACAGATGAGTTGATTGCCCAAGAACCTTTTATGATTATGATGGGTCTGGTAGTATTGACAATGCTCATTATCTGGGGGTTGCCCAAATTAACCAAAGCGGTACCCTCATCCTTAGTAGCCATAATAGTAGTTTCGGCCATTGTAATCGGTTTTGGCATTGATACCATTACTGTTAAGGATACAATGAAAGCGGGTCAAACAATTGCAGGTGGTTTCCCTCCCTTGTCCATTCCACAAATCCCTTTTGACGTAACGACCTTAAAAATAGTTGTGCCATATGCAGGTATCGTTGCAGGCGTTGGTTTGATTGAAAGTCTGTTGACCTTGAATATAGTTGATGAAATTACGGAGACTCGGGGAAGGGGAAACAAAGAGTGTGTGGCTCAAGGCACGGCGAATATCCTTTCAGGCTTTTTATCGGGTATGGGGGGCTGTGCGATGATAGGGCAGAGCTTGATCAATACTTCTTCTGGGGCAAGAGCACGTTTATCGGGAATTACTGCTGCCGTAATGCTTTTGGTCTTTATTATGTTCGGTTCTAGTCTAATAGAACGCCTACCTATGGCTGCTTTGGTTGGGCTAATGTTCATGGTGGCCATCGGTACTTTTGAATGGGCCAGCTTTAAGACCTTTCGCAAAATGCCCAACTCTGATGTTATCGTAATGGTTTTGGTAACCTTGATAACGGCTATTACCCATAATTTGGCAATTGCGGTATTGCTTGGGGTAGTTATCTCGGCTTTGGCCTATTCATGGGAAAATGCAAAACGTATTCGGGCTCGAAAGCACATTGATGATGATGGTATAAAACACTATGAAATTTATGGCCCTCTTTTCTTTGGTTCAACTGCAGCTTTTGCAGAAAAGTTTGAGGTAAAAGACGACCCTGAGGAGGTTATAATAGATTTTCAAGAAAGCCGGGTTGCCGATATGTCTGGTATTGAAGCCTTGAATAAGATAACTGAGCGTTATGCTAAAGCCGGGAAGAAGGTACATTTAAAACATTTGAGTAAAGACTGTATACGTTTATTGGAAAATGCAGATGATATAATTGAGGTAAACGTGCTCGAAGATCCTACCTATAAAGTAGTCTCTGATAAGGATAGAAAATCAGATTCCGATACCGATAATCCTTTTAAGGTTTGGGGGCTATAATTCGTACAACTCGATTGGTAGGTGATCAGGATCGGCGAAAAATGTAAATTTCTTTCCGGTTGCTTCATCTATTCGAACAGGTTCAACCGAAATTCCTTTTGCTTTTATTCTAGCTATTTCCTTCTCAATACTATCAACACCGAATGCTAGATGTCGTAGACCGGCAGCCTCAGGCTTCGAGAGTCTTTTTGGCGGATCGGGAAATGAGAAAAGCTCTATTACATAAATTCCGTTCAAGGCTAAATCTAGCTTGTACGAACGGCGCGCCTCACGATAGGTCTCATTAATTATTTCTAGGCCCAGTACCTCAGTATAAAATTGTTTCGACTGGGCATAGTCTGTACAGATAATAGCGGTATGGTGAATATTTTGTAACATAAAAAAAGTCGCTATCCAAAGAAATCAAAATCGGATAGCGACCAAACTCTTCAAAAAATAAGTTATAAGGTTCTTAGGTATTCTGCCATCTCCCTGGTTTCCTTTTCGTCTAGACCAGAGGGTGTCATAATCGAGTTGTTGTACTCTTTCAATAGCGCTTTGGCGATTGGATCTTCCTTCAACATTCCTGAGGCATTGTAAATCATATTCATCACCCAGGCCGGACTTCTTCTTTCATAAACTCCTTTTAACGGCGGGCCGATCAATCTTGTTTCCGCTGCATGGCACGCCATACAGGCATTGTAGTTGGCTTTACCAGCAGCCGCCATTTCTTCGTTGATGGCGTCTGGGAATGTAACGTCCTTAAAGGGACCTATACCATCGTTTTCCATATCAACAGGAACACCTTCATCTTGGACCACTGAATTTTTCTCTGTCTTTGAACGGTTCATTTCAAAGCCGTCTTTCTTATCGTCTTTTTTTTCTCCACAGCTGGTGATCAATGCACCTATAGCCAAAAAGGTCACTATTTTTTTCATGTACGAATAATTTTTATGCTGAAAATCATTAAGACCTCTAAGATAAGGAATAGCCAAATTAAATGACCTCTTCAAAGAACTTTATAACTCTTTTTTCGGTATATGTAATATTTTCTTGGCCATGAAAACCAACATGTCCACCATACTTGGGCATTTCTAAATAGAAATTATCTTGGGCTTTAGCCTGTGCCTCTGGAAAGCACTTTGGCCCTAAAAAGGTGTCATTTTTTGCGTTGATTAAAAGTACTGGAAGCTTGATTCCGGGGATAAATTGTAAACAACTGACCTTGTCGTAATAATCATAACAGTCAACAAACCCGTGCGCCCTACTGGTATAAACGTCATCAAAATCTTTTAAGGTCCTTATTGCGTCGATTTCTTCTTTTGTAATGCGATCGGGAAATAGTTCGGCTTTTTCCCTGAGTTTTTGAATTAGGTTTTTCTTAAATCTTTTCGCGTAAGGAAAATTGTTGAAAGACATTAATTTCTCTTGACAGGTTCTTAAATGACAAGGCACAGACACTGCCATGGCCGACTTTAGCTCCGCTGGAAGCGCTCTTCCCTCACCGAGGTACTTAAGAGTCATATTTCCACCAAGACTAAAACCTTTGATATATATTTCGGGATAGGCTTTAAAGTTCAAAAGGTACTGCACTACCGCATCCAAGTCTTCGGTAGCACCTGAGTGATAGCCTCTATATAACCTGTTGGTCTCCCCGCTGCAACCTCTAAAGTTCACACTACATGCATCATAACCGTGCAAATTTAGCTGTTTGGCACTACCTGCTAT
This sequence comes from uncultured Flavobacteriaceae bacterium, assembly GCA_938017825.1. Classification (GTDB taxonomy): domain Bacteria; phylum Bacteroidota; class Bacteroidia; order Flavobacteriales; family Flavobacteriaceae; genus Pelagihabitans. The sequence goes on along the minus strand of CALIJE010000062.1, from coordinate 87,594 downwards.
ATAATGTCTTTGAGCGTTGCCTTCGAGGCCGTGAAGTAGGATTACAACCTTCTTGGTTTTGTTGGTGGAAAAGCTCCAATCCACGTCTAAAAAATCCCCATCTGCCAAATCTATTCTTTCGCGTTTTTGGCTAAAATCATCGATTTTTCGCCAAATTCCAGCATAAATCGTCGAAAAATGACCGTTTTTAAGTAAAAATGGCGGATTATAGTCGGATGCGATTATGGGCATTAATAGTACAAAAATGGGTCACTGGGAACGCAATCCAAAGGCTTAGGAATAGGCCTGACTTATTCTGCGGTCCGCATGACAGTTTATTTATTTTGGATAAGTTTTCAGAATTTCGGCCTGTTCTTCAATGGCTGATTTGAATTCTGACTTTAGCGTATCGACCAGTTGCGCAACAGGAATCGAATCTTTTATCAAAGCCGAACCCTGACCAGCTGACCAAATGGTTTTCCAGGCTTTGGCTTCGGTATCGAGCTCTTTCCCAAAATCTATTTTCCGATCTTTTTTCAGATCTTCTTCGGTAAGCCCAGCAGCCTTGAGGCTTGCACCCAAGAAATTGGCGTGCACACCAGAGATAGCCGCAGTATATACCACATCGCTGGCACCTGCGTCAATTATCATTTTTTTGTACTCTTCTGGAGCTTTGGCTTCATCTGTGTTTATAAAACGAGTGCCCATATAGGCAATGTCTGCACCCATTTGCATGGCCGAAGCAATATCGCGTCCAGTACTAATACATCCTGAGAGTATGATCGTTTTCGAAAAGAATTTCTTGATTTCTGCCACCAAGGTCATCGGGTTTATGGTTCCGGCATGACCTCCGGCCCCTGCTGCTACTAGAATTAGACCATCCACACCTGCTTCAGAAGCTTTTTCTGCGTGTCGTTTTTTGATGATGTCATGAAAAACCAATCCGCCATAACTATGAATGGCATCAACGACCATTGACACGGCCCCAAGAGATGTTATGATTATAGGAACTTGGTGTTTAACGCATAATTTTATGTCCGCTTCCAATCTAGGGTTTGTCGGATGTACAATGAGGTTAACTCCAAACGGTGCAGCTTTTTTACCAGTTTCCTCCTCGAACTTTTGAAGCTCCGATTTAATTTCGATTAGCCATTCTTCGAAGCCCTCGCTAGTTCGTTGATTTAAGGCTGGAAAGGTTCCAACGATGCCATTTTTACAACACTCGATAACCAAATTTGGTCCGGAAATAAGGAACATTGGTGCCGCCATGGCAGGTAAGGAAAGATCTTTAATGAAAGCGGGTTTGTTGCTCATGTACTTTTTTTATGAGTTCTAAAAATAGGAATAATTAATCAGGCAAAATTTTGCCTGACTTCAAAACTACGCAATTTCAATTTATTATGCACGCATAATAAATTGAAATTGCCCTAATTACCCTAACTGTACGCATCAAAAAAAAGGACCTTCATTGGCAGTTGATCTCTATTCTCTTAACTGGTATTTCTTAAAAAGTATGCCGGTCAATAACACAATCAAAGAGATCGAACCCAATTGTAATATATAATTCGGATGATGTTCGAACGCCCCAAAATAATCTAGTGCAGGAATACTATTGATATTGGCATAGGTTATCATAAAAAAAAGGACCTCAAAGAGTTTTTTCCCCTTGCTCAACATTCCTGAAACGGCTGCAAATAATACAATGAGCAGTCCTCCCAAAACAATGGAGAACGCGGCTTTTGTTTCGCCTAAAATTGCTAAGCGAACAATAAGGGGCATTGCCAATAATTGCAGTAAAAGAATTCCCGAAAGAGCTTGGGATAGCAAAAGACGGTTAATAGGCAGATATGAGGTACGTGCAAAATAGTGCACATTGTTCGAGACTTCTTTGGTGGTGATTTCCGAGATTCTACCGACTTGTAAGAACCATACTATGGGCAATACGATTTGATGGGAAATCTTATACGGCAAGGCTACTAGAAAGGCCATTCCTATAATGTTCACTATCCACAACCACTTCTTCCCTTTGCGAAATAGCAATAAGAGCTCTGATTTTAGCAAGGGCAAAATACCATAGTCAACTTCAGGGAGTGGGAGTTTTAAGATATTAATTTCCCGCGCAAGCCTCTGATCGTTCGCAACAACGGACTGTTTTTTCTTTTGTCTCTGTACTTTTTTAGTAAATCGATGAAATAAAGGAGAAATCAAAGTTACTAGGGCTAAGCCCAGTAGTATCCAAACTAGTCTACTAATAATGAATGAAGTAGGGAATTCAAGTCCGTTAAATTCGAATTTCTTGTTTCGATTCACATTCCCCAAAACGAAGCCAATGTTAAGGCCGGGCTTCTGATCGGTTTGCAGAATTTTCTGCACTTCATTTTCCATGTGATTGGTTACGATTTTGCTTCCAAATATATCATAAGACAATTGCCGATCCGTTTGTGGTGAATACACCAGCAAAATCGAGAACAAAAAGAAGAAACCTATGTTTTGAACCACTGAATACGTTCCAAAGAATACCTCAAAAGCCACGGCCAAAACCGCAACAAGGAACAATGCAGGAATTGTGATTAGCAAATACGGCTTCAAGAACTGAAGTAGTTCAAATGGATAACCATCATTGTACAGAAAAAAAAGCACAATGCTCATCAAAAATATGAGGAAAACAATGGTTACCAGTACCAGAAAATTGCTCACGGTTTTATAAAGAAGGTATTTGAAATTAGAAACGGAAGTGGCCGCTATCACTTGTCCGATTTTGGTTTCGGAATCTCTTTTTATTCCACTATTGATAAGATAAAAACCAACCAATGATAAAAATATGCTGCTCATAATGGCGGTAACATAACCGAACCAAGCAGCATTGTAGTACCCAACATAATCCGCTATTCTTAGGGTCGAGTAATTGGCATTGGGCTCCGGAACAAAAGTATATGCGATGGCCATACTAGCACATAGGGTAATTAAGAAAGTATAACTTCTGGTTCGCTGTAGATAGTCATATTTTATCATGCTGAGAAAGCGTTTCATACTAGTTGGTTTTGATTAAATAGAGATAGGCATCTTCTAAATTCGCTTCTTGTACCGTAGCAGTTTCGATAGGTGAATCAGCTATGAAACGCGTTACTAGATTTCCTTCTTTCCGCATAGTGCTTACGACAATATGAGACATTTTGAAGTCATTCAACTGATCTCGTTCCAAGGTAATCTCAAAGACCTTGTCCTTAACAAGTTCTACAATCGATTTTTGATTGCCCTGTGTTATCAGACGTCCACTTTTCATGATGGCAACTTCATCGGCTACAGTGTCGATATCCGATACGATATGCGACGACAGAATCACGATACAATGATTTGCCAAATCTGAAATAAGATTTCTAAAGCGAAGACGCTCTTCAGGATCTAGGCCAACGGTAGGCTCGTCAAAAATGATGATCTTAGGATCGTTCAGCAATGCTTGTGCGATGCCCACTCGTTGTTTCATGCCGCCAGAATACGTGCCGATTGGACGTTTCGCGACATGTGTTAGGTTAAGACCTTCGAGCAAATCATTGATTCTTCGTCGCAGTGTCTTGCCGCCAATACCTTTCATAGCTGCCATATATTCTAGAAACTCAATAGCGTTGAGGTTCGGATATACCCCAAAATCTTGAGGAAGAAACCCCAATTGCTTGCGCATGTAGTTGGGGTCTTTTTCAATATTGTTTTTGTTTAAAAGAATAATGCCTTCGGTCGGCTTGCTAACGGTTGCTAACATCTTCAGCAAGGTAGATTTACCAGCTCCGTTGGGTCCCAGCAAACCGAGAATGCCATTTTCAATGGTTATTGAAAAATCCTTTAGGCCATAGGTGTTTTTAGCATAACGCTTCGAAACTTGTTGTATATCTAATCTCATTTTACCTTTTTTACTTTTGTGGAATTCACCCTCCTTATAATTGTTTCATATCCATTTTGAGTGAATTTTAGGGCGTCTTTATCCCCTTCAATAAGTTCTAGATCAACACCTCTTGTAAGTTCGTGAAGGGTGGTTTCATTTTTTAGGATCAAGATATCTTTGGAGAAGGGACTAACGATAAACATCCCGTCATCTTCTTTTAGGATTTCTAAATTAAATTCTGCCTCCGCCAAGAAATAGGTGCCCACGAAGTCGTTGAGCCTCGCTGTGTCGATTTCGGAATCCTGGATTTGTTTTTCTAAAACGACATCTTGTTTGTTGGAACTTGTATCCGCATTTTCCAATTGGCCGTATACAAATGATTGAACGATTAAAAAAAGTACTGTTGTAAATGGAATTACATTTTTCATGACTGTTTGTTTTATGATTATTACCCCAAAAGTGCAGTAAGTAGCTGCCGTATGAAAAAAAGAATGATGAGTGTATTGGAAAACATGACGACCTTGCAATTCGACGGAAATCATCTAAAACCACCCCTTGAGACTAGAATGAGGTTGCTTCATCATTAAAACATGGAGATTTAGTGAAGAAAAGATACATTTGAAGGAACTTCATACGCTAGATAATGTCAAAATTGGATACTTGGATAGATAATAAGGTAGTACAAAACCTATTTATTTGGTTTTGCCTCTTTCTGATCTTGCTAGGGGCTGTTCAGGCCGACAACAAAGTTGTTTCGGCGATTGCCATCATAGGATTGTTGGCCCCTGCAGTTTATGTCAATAACATATTTATCCTTCCATTTTTCAATAAAAACCTCCCGCGTTTTTTGGCGCTTTTTTTGTTGAACGCCCTAATTTTTACTGGGGTCGCCGTTTTTTTTCTTGTGCAAACCTTAGTACAAGATTTCAAATGGACAATGTTTCTGAATTTCTTCGGTATTCTCATACTCGCCTTGACCTTTGGTAGCGCTATAAGAATATCACGCGATAGTTTTGTACGTCGCCAAGAGGAAAAGAATGCCCAACTGAAGTTACTGAAAGCACAATTGAATCCTCACTTTCTCTTCAATACTTTAAATAACCTTTATGGCCTTTCGGTACTAAAATCTGATAAGCTTCCAGAATTAATGCTAAAACTGTCTAACCTTCTTAGATATAGTCTATACGATACCAAGGAAACCTATGTTTCCTTAGAGAAGGAACTGCAATATTTGGAGGATTATATGTCTTTGGAAAAAATTAGGTTAGAGGATCAAACCGAGATTGCCTATACCAGATCGGGAGTTATTTCCGGCAAACGAATCGCCCCGATGTTATTGATCGTATTCGTTGAAAACGCTTTTAAGCATATGGGGAATGCCCAGGGTCTAAAAAGTGCGGTTTCAGTAGCTGTAACGATTGATAGGGATTCGCTTATATTTAGTTGCGACAATTCAATTGATAAACAAACCACTGAGGCCTCATTGGAAACAGGGAAAAGTGGAATTGGCCTCCAAAACGCTCAAAAAAGATTGTCCATTTTATATCCTGAACGGCATCGTTTGGCGATTGAATCAAAAGACAACGAGTATAAAGTAGTACTAACGATAAAACTGTAAAACATGAAAAACATTGGTCTATTCATTCTATTGGCTTTTTTGGTACAATCTTGTAAAAGCCAGCAACTAACCGAAGCCTTTCATCCTATTGTTTTGAAAGCTAAGGAAACTTCACTTTACACCAAGAAAGTAGATTGGAAAAGTGTAAATGCGAAATTCATAGAACTGACCAAAGACAAAAAGGGTGCAGAAGAAATGAAAGAGGGTTTGCAATATTTGATAAATAGTCTCGGGGATAAGCATGCAACCGTTCGCTATGCGAAAGACTATAGCATTTTGGTGTATTATACTGGTGAAATCAAAGACGATGGTGGTGCTAAAATAGATGGCAACTTTCTAAATACGGTCATCAATGATGTTACCGCAAAATTTTCCTATAAGCTTTTAGATAATGATATTGGCTATTTAAAGGTTGTAGGGATTGGTGCTGGAGATGTAAAAACACAAGCCGATTTCATTCGAAATGGCCTAGTTGAGCTAAAGGCTGGGGGAGTTGAAAAATGGATTGTTGACCTAAGATTTAATGGTGGGGGTAATATGGAACCGATGATAGCTGGTTTGGCGCCTTTAATTGGTGAAGGCTTTATTGGAGGAAGTATAACCACTCACAACGAAATATATCCTTATACGATTACCGATTCTCAGTTTGATAATTATGGGCGATTGGTCTGTGAAATGGATAGCTTGCCTAAAATAAGCCCAGAAGAGAAAGTTGCCGTTTTATTGAGTAGGTATACGATAAGCTCTGGAGAAATGACGGCCATTACCTTCAAGGGCCGACCAAACACTCGATTTATAGGCGAACCAAGCGGAGGCTATACTACTGGCAATGGTTTTGATAGGATCAGTGAGGATCTTTTTTTAGCAATCTCTCAAGGGGTTTTCATTGATAGAAATAAAAAGAGATATGATGGCCGGGTAGGAGTAGATGAATATATTGAGTTTCAACACAGTGTTCCTGTGAAAGATGATAATCAAATTAAGTATGCCATTGGGTGGCTGAACGAATAAGTTCTTGAAGTGATGAAAACAATGGAATGTGTCCTTGCCGATGATGAGCCTATTGCCCGTCAAATACTTGAAAACTATATAGCCGATACACCACATCTGAAGTTGGTGGCCTCTTGCAAGAATGCATTTGAGGTTATGGAGGTGCTGCAACATCGCAAAGTCGATATCTTGTTCTTGGATATCAACATGCCGAAACTTTCGGGTCTGAGCCTGTTGAAAACCATGAAGTATAAGCCCAATGTTATTTTGACTACGGCGTATTCCGAATATGCCGTTGAAGGGTTTGAACTTTCAGTAACCGACTATTTGTTAAAGCCTTTTTCATTGGAGCGCTTTCTGCAAGCAGTGCTGAAAGTAGAGCAGAAAACAAGTCCGCAGGCCATAGCTACTTCTAGTGAAAGTACCATTGAAAAATCATTGTTCATTAAGAGCGATAAGAAATTGATCAAAGTTGATTTGGAGACGATTCGGTATATAGAGGCCTATGGCAACTATATAAAAATTTATACCGACAAAATGATATTGACTTCGCAAACCCTCACTGATTTTCTGGCCAAATTGCCCAGTTCCTTTTTGCGAATACATAAATCGTTTGCCATAAATTTTGATATGCTGAAACTAATCGACGGGAACCAAATCGTGCTACAAGATGATGTGAAGCTGCCTATTGGGAAGTCATATCGTAAGGCTATCTTGGATAGGATTTAATGGCACGCTCAAAACCTTTATAGGCACGACTCAGCCTGTCAACCACCTTACTATCTTATGAGTATATTAACAAGGATTACCTTATTGAGAGCCATTTAATTAAATACATTTATAAAGAATCCAATTCTAAAAAAGCAGATATGAACAGAAGGGCACTTCTAGGTTTCGTTGGCCTAGCTCCGTTGACATTAATTTCATCAAAGATTCCTACGTATAGCAATCCATTGGTGGCCAATTTGATCAAAAGATGGAAAAACTCTAAAAAATATACCTTGGCCGTACTCGAAGCCATGCCCGAAGACGATTTGGAATTTAGACCTTCGACGATGCAAATGAGCTTTGCACAACACTTTTTGCATATTGGTTTTACCAATAACTCTTTTATTGGCATAATGGTAGACCCTAAGACCTATGCGGATTTTTATGCCATGATAAACGGTGCCGATTTCTTTATTGAACGGCCAGACCCGATTAACCTTTTTCAGCCAGACAATTTGGAACAAAGAGAAGCAAAAGAAAACAAGGCCTTGGTATCAAAATACCTGAGTGATACATATGATTTTGTAATTTCAAGTTTGGAAAAGTTAAATGATGCCGATTTATCCAAAGGACTAAAAAAGGAAAAACCATGGTATTTGGCGGGCCATACTAATTTGGACCTTATTTTGCGTGGAGAAAGCCACACGTCTCATCATAGGGCCCAGGCGATAGGCTATTTGCGCATGAAGGGCATACAGCCACCTGGATATTCCAAAAACAATACCCTTTAAGAAGATTATGCAAACGATTATAAAATATAGAATTATCGATGTCTTGATTTTTATTGGACTGGCAATACTTGTTGATCGCTATACCAACATCAAGGTGATAGAGTATGCCATTGGGTTCTTTATAGGTTACTTCATATTCGTGATAGGGCCTATCATTTATAAAATCAAACTCTAAGTGAAGTCTGTCCAGACTTTTGATTCGAAGAATTTCCGAATTCGAAAACCGCGCTAGGAGAATTAGGATTGAAGTAAACGGCAAGTTAGCTGCCACGATTAAGAATGGTTAGCTTTTAGAATTGGAGCTCCCGGCCGGTAAACATTTTGTTCAAGCCAAAATCGATTGGTGCTCTTCAAATCTGTTTGAAGTACAATTAAATGATTCTTCGAAAACGGAACTAGAATTAGAAAGTGCAGAAGGCTCGTCTTTGATTCGAATATTATTTAGGCCATCGGCATATTTGAAGTTCTTCGATACCAACGCGTAGTTCTCTGTAAAACGCTATTCATAAGTGGTCTTCAATAAGCTTCTACTCAAGTTCCCGATTTCCTTTTCTACTTGCCAAATATACCCCTATCAATACCAAACAGGCCGCCAAAATTTTGACTGTTGTGAGGCTATCCTGCCCGGTTGCTACTGCATAGGCTATACCTATTAGAGGTTGTAGGTAAATGAATGCGCTTACTGTAGACGCTTTTAATTGTGTTAGGGCGAAAACATTGAAAAGATAGGTGCAAAAGGTTGTCCCAACGATAACGAAGGCGATTTTCCAAATGGCATCGAAGGGTAAATTCGTCCAATCAATTTCCGTCAATTCTTGAAAACCAAATGGCAAACAAATTAGTATTCCCAGGGAAAACAACCATTTCATAAACGTAAAGGGGTGGTATTTTTCTACAAGCGTTTTGGCTACGATTAAATATGACGCAAAGAAGATCGCATTTAGCAAAATGTAGAAATTACCTAAGGGAATGTTGGGTGCATCTTGCCGTATTTCATTGCCAAACAAGATCAACCCTAGCGCGCCAACAAGACCAATAACAATACCTACTATTTTTCTGGGACTTATTTTTTCTTTGATCAGAATGGCCGAAAGAATTAGGACGATTATAGGGGTTATGGTAATCAAGACGGCGCTATTGATCGGTGTAGACAATGATAGTCCTTTAAAAAAAGCCAGCATGTTCAGTCCCATACCCAGTATGGCGCAAAGTAAAATGCGCCGATAATCTTTTTTGTCGATTTTTTCATTCGGACCGAAAAAAGAAACCAACCAAAACAAAAAGGTGGCCCCGATTACCCTTAGCATAATAAATCCGAAGGGTTGCACATAGTTCGGCATTACCCCTTTGGCAATAGTGTGGTTAACACCGTAAATTGTGGTGGCCCCAATAGCGGCAAGTATGGCTAAAGTACGATTGTTCAAGAGTGAATAGCTGCTTTGGCAGCCTCAACTACCTTTTTACTGTTTCCGATAAAAATCTGCTTTCCAACCTGCACAACAGGTCGCTTTAAAAAGGTATAATGATCTAAAATCAGTTTTTTATAGTCTGTTTCAGAAAGCTCCTTTTCATGCCAACCTTGTTGGCGAAACAATCTTGCTCTTTTGCTAAACAAGGCCTCATAGCTCCCAGCGGCGTTTTTCATTTCCTCTATTTGTGACTGCGACATGGTTTCCGTTTTGATATCCTGCAATACAAAGCCGTCCAAGGGTTGCAGTTCCCGTAGAATACGCTGGCAGGTGTCACAAGTACTTAGGTGGTAAATCTTTTTCATATTTTTTTCAAGTTTGATAGGTGTCTTTTTAATTTGACAATTACAACGCAAAGAAACCTAATTCAGTTCAATTGTACTATTTTTGGATCACTCTTTAGAAACAGATTTTCATGAAAAACGTACTAGAACAAAACCTCCAAATTCGCAAGGCTTTCTATCATATTTTAAAAAATACGCCAAAGGCTGAACTCCTTAAAATACCTGAAGGATACAACAATAATATCTGGTGGAATATCGCGCATGTGGTGGCCACGCAACAAAATTTGGTTTATGGTTTTAGCGGTCTCCCGTTTGAGGTACCGCAGAAGTTGGTCGATAAGTTCAAAAAAGGAACCTTCCCAGATGGACATGCGACCGATGAGGAAATCGAACAGCTTAAAAAGTTACTTTTTTCGACCATTGAAAAGACAACTGAGGATTACAACAATGACGTATTTGTAAATTTTAAGGAGTATACCACCAGTGCCAATGTTACGCTGAAAAATGTTGATGAAGCGATTGCCTTCAACCAATTTCACGAAGGTTTGCACCTTGGAACTATATTTTCACTACTGAAGGCGGTGAAGCTATAAGAACTATGATTTCGGTTTTTTGGCCAAGTACTTTTTGACTTCATTGTGTGTTAAAATCAACTCGATCGGTCCGTCGGCATAAGATGCGACCTCATAAGGATTATACAGGAGTTGAACTCCGTCTTTGGTAAATCCAATATTTTCGGGAAGATAAAAGCTATCTCTTTCAAACATGAGTCCGGTATGGTTTATTGATTCGTTCTCAGGAATGGACTCTTGTTCCCTAAATTTGGCCTCGGCGAACTCTTCGAATTTTTCAGCACTGTTAAACAGTTCCCAGTTTTCTAATTCAGTTCCTTTGGCCTTATCGAAATTTAGAAATCGTTTTGAGGTATAGCCGTGTGCACCACCCGTAAAAACATATGAATTTAGCTCTATGGTCAATAAATCAGGGTCTTCGAAGACCACTTTTCCGTTTATTTCAGCTTCCCAACTGCCCAGTTCATCGGCAAATAGTTTTTTCATTTCTTTATATCCATTGCTGAAAGAGGATATGGCATCTTCGATTTCGTTTAGTTCTATTTCATCGTCAAAATTCAATAATGAAATACACTCCTCTTTTAAAGCCGTATTCACACTTTGCGATACTTTTGAAGATGCGGTAGCCTCGGGAATCAAAATCTTGATTTTCGGACAATCTGCACAAACTTGCTCTTTAATTTGAATGGTTTTGAAAGTAAGTTTGTCGGCATTGCTGCAACCAAGGAGCAAAAGTAAAACGAAGAAGCAAGGAATAACACATTTCATGACAATTCGGTTTAGGGAAATCGGGGGAGGCATTGTATGCCTCCAAAGATAACGATACATTTGTATCATTAATTATACGTAATGGACGATAAAAAGTTAAAATTCAATAGTAAGACCATACATGGAGGTCAGGAACCCGATGCTGCTTACGGTGCGGTAATGCCTCCGATATACCAAACATCAACCTATGCACAGTCAACTCCAGGAGCGCATAAGGGATATGAATATTCTCGCTCTGCCAACCCAACGCGAACGGCTTTGGAAAATAGTTTGGCCAGCATTGAAAATGGAAATTATGGTCTGGCCTTTGCCAGTGGCTTGGCGGCGATAGATGCGGTGGTGAAGTTATTGGATCCTGGCGACGAAGTGGTTTCCACCAACGATTTATATGGTGGCAGCTACCGTTTATTCAAGCAGGTATTTGAAAAATACGGAATCAAATTCACCTTTATCGGAATGCAAAATGCCGAGAAAATAGCTGAATACATTACCGATAAGACTAGGCTGATTTGGGTAGAGACCCCTACCAATCCTATGATGAATGTAATCGACATTAAGGCCGTCTCTGTCCTTGCCAAGCAGCATGATATCTTACTTGCTGTAGATAATACGTTCGCCACACCCTATTTACAAACACCTTTGGATTTGGGAGCGGACATTGTGATGCATTCTGCAACAAAGTATTTAGGCGGGCATAGCGATGTGGTCGTCGGAGCTCTTGTTGTTAAGGATAAGGAGCTTGCCGACAAACTCTATTTTATTCAAAATGCCAGCGGTGCCGTCTGTGGACCCATGGATAGTTTTTTGACACTTCGCGGCATCAAAACCCTTCATGTACGTATGCAACGTCATTGTGACAATGGAAAGGCCATTGCGAACTATCTTGCCAAACATCCGAAGATCGAAAAGGTCTATTGGCCTGGTTTTGAAGACCATGCAAATCATGAAATTGCAAAAAGTCAAATGTCAGATTTCGGAGGCATGATTTCCTTTATACCGGCGGGAAGCAGTTATGAAGATGCCATAAGAATCGTAGAAAAATTGCGACTGTTTACCTTGGCCGAGTCATTGGGTGGTGTAGAGAGTTTGGCCGGTCATCCTGCCAGTATGACTCATGCTAGTATTCCCAAGGAAGAACGTGAGAAGAGCGGGGTGGTAGATTCACTAATTCGTCTCAGTGTCGGTATCGAAGATGAGGCCGATTTGATTGCGGACCTTGAACGGGCTATCGGATAGGTATTTTACGGAATTTTCAAAAAAATAGGGTCAAAATTATAGGAATATCATAATTTTGCCGTTATATCTCAAAATCAATAAAATATAATTTATTCCTAAGACTTTATGGACGCAAAAATGCAATCAAAAATCAATGGATTTATGAACGAGGTCAGGATCAGAAATGGTCATGAGCCAGAGTTTATACAAGCGGTACAAGAGGTAGCCGAAACGGTGATTCCTTATATCGCACGAAAAAGAATATATAGTGGTAAAAACATTTTACTGCGCATGGTCGAACCCGAACGATTGATCTCATTTCGAGTTTCATGGATCGATGACAAGGGAGAAATTCATGTGAATCGCGGGTATCGCATTCAGATGAATTCGGCAATTGGGCCGTACAAAGGTGGTTTGAGATTTCACCCATCTGTTAATGCAAGTATCTTGAAGTTCTTGGCTTTTGAGCAGGTATTCAAGAATAGTCTAACCACCTTGCCTATGGGCGGTGGTAAAGGAGGCTCTGATTTTGACCCTAAGGGTAAATCAGATGATGAGGTGATGCGTTTTTGCCATGCGTTCATGTCAGAGTTAAACCGTCATATTGGCCCGAATACAGATGTGCCCGCAGGGGATATTGGAGTTGGTGCTAGGGAAATTGGCTTTCTTTTCGGAATGTACAAGAAAATCAGAAACGAATTTACTGGGGTTTTAACTGGTAAAGGTCGCTCGTGGGGCGGTTCTTTGATTAGACCTGAAGCAACCGGGTATGGTACGGTATATTTTGCCCAAAGCATGTTGAAAACAAGAGATGAAAGCTTTGAAGGTAAGAAGGTAGTTATTTCCGGGTCTGGTAATGTGGCACAGTTCGCTGCTGAAAAAGCCATTCAATTAGGTGCTACGGTATTAACGCTATCCGATTCTCAAGGGTATGTAATTGATAGTGAAGGCATCGATGCCAAGAAGTTGGCCTTTGTCATGGATCTGAAGAATAATAAGCGAGGGCGCATTTCTGAATATGCCAAAAAATACAAATCGGCAAAATTCGTAAAAGGAAAAAAGCCTTGGGAAGTTAAATGTGATATTGCACTTCCTTGTGCAACCCAGAATGAACTTAATGGTGCCGATGCCAAGAAATTATTACGAGGTAAGTGTATTTGTGTTGCAGAAGGAGCGAATATGCCTTCGACCCCCGAAGCGATCCATGAATTTGAAAAAGCAAAGATTCTCTTTGCTCCTGGTAAGGCATCAAATGCAGGTGGGGTAGCAACCTCAGGTTTAGAAATGTCTCAAAACTCATTGCGCATCAGTTGGACACGTGAAGAAGTCGATCAAAAATTGAAAGACATTATGGAAGATATTCATGATTCATGTATTCAATATGGTAAGGAAAAAGGCGGATACTGCAATTACGTAAAAGGAGCCAATATTGCAGGTTTCGTTAAAGTTGCTGATGCGATGCTTGCCCAAGGAGTAATTTAAAATTGAATAATTATTATTTAGGGCCCCGGGGTTATCATTAACTTCGGGGCTTTGGTATTACGCGTATTACCTACTTCTAATTTGGTAACTCGAACTTTTTTCGACCTATCTTTGCTCCAAACCCATTGTATTCGATGCAAGTAACCACCCGGGCCATAATCTTGTCTTCTTTAAAATTTGGAGATACGAGCCTCATCGTGAAGGCGTTTACAGCTTCTGACGGACTTAAAAGTTACTTGCTAAAAGGAATATTGACAGCAAAGAAAGGTAAGCTGAAAACTGCCTTGTTCCAGCCTTTAACCCAGTTAGAATTGGTTGCAAACCATCGAAATAAGGGTACACTCGAGCGTATTCGAGAAGCTAAAGTATGTCATCATTATCAGACCCTGCACACTGATATCGGCAAAAATGCGTTGACGATGTTCTTGGCTGAAATGTTGAGTAATAGTATTCATGAAGAGGAGCCGAACCAAGGGCTCTTCGATTTCTTGGAAGCTTCCTTGCAATGGTTGGATGCACATGATAAAGTATCAAATTTTCACATCTATTTCTTGCTTAGGTTAACGAAATATTTGGGCTTTTATCCCGATAAAAGTCAACTCGGTTCTTCGTGTTTTGATCTCTTGGAAGGGGAGTTTACCAATACCCCATCCTTGAATCCGATAGTGACCGGAGAAAACTTAACCTTCTTCAAAACCTTCTTGGGCATAAATTTTGATGCAATAGAAACCATTAGAATGAGTAAGACGCAGCGTCAAGACCTCTTAAAATCGCTTGTTCTATATTTTGAATTACATTTGCAGGGATTTCGAAAACCAAAGTCCCTTGCCATTTTAAATGAAGTTTTTAGCTAACATGCGCAAGATTCTTTTTGGCATATTCCTGTTGTTTTTTCAGCTGGCTTCCGCACAGGAAATCATGGTATTGGATGCAGACACTCAAGAACCTATCCTCAACGTTGCAGTATACAACCTAGACAAGTCGAAGACTGCAATCAGCGATTTTGATGGGAGGTGCGACTTGGGCGTTTTTGACCCTAATGAGCGAATTACCTTTAAACATATCAATTACCAAATCAGAAAGAGTACCAAAAGGCAAATTTTTAAAGAAAGTAGCCGCATTTACCTAGTACCAAAAGCTGAACAGTTAGATGAGGTTGTAATGTCAGTTTCTAAATGGGAACAGCAAAAGAAGGATATTCCACAAAAGATTGCTTCTATCGATGCACGTGAAATTGCTTTTGCCAACCCGCAAACTTCAGCAGACTTGTTGCAAGGCAGTGGTAAAGTCTTTGTTCAAAAAAGTCAACTGGGGGGAGGTAGCCCCATGATAAGAGGTTTTTCAACTAATAGACTGCTGCTAACGGTGGATGGCGTACGCATGAACAATGCGATTTTTCGTGGGGGCAACATTCAAAATGTTATATCCATCGACCCATTTACAGTAAAGAATACAGAGATTATTTTCGGGCCAGGCTCTGTCATTTATGGAAGTGATGCCATGGGAGGGGTTATGAATTTTTACACCAAAAAACCAATGCTTTCAGATGCAGATAGCCTTTTGGTTGCGGGTAATGCGAACTATAGGTTCTCAACTGCAAATACCGAGAACACTATTCAAGCTGACCTAAATTTGGGTAAAAAGAAATGGGCCTCATTGACCAGCATTTCCTATAATGATTTTGGCGATCTTAGGATGGGAAAACATGGCCGTGATACCTATTTGCGAAGCAACTATGTTACTAGAACTGGCGGACAAGATGTGCTGGTTGAGAATTCCAATCCCCGAAAGCAACTTCCAACATCTTACGATCAACTAAATCTAATGCAGAAGATTACCTTTAAACCAAATAACAACTGGCTCTTTCACCTGAACACCCATTATTCCGAAACTTCCGATTATTCGAGATATGATCGCCTAATTCGACCAAATAGTGATGGCGACGGTCTTCGTTCCGCAGAATGGTTTTACGGACCTCAAAAGTGGTTCATGTCTAATTTTCAGATCTTCAAAAAAGGGCAAGGCAAGTTTTATGATGGCCTAAAAATTACGACAGCGTATCAACATTTTGAGGAGAGTCGAAATGATAGAAATTTTGGTTCGCCAGATTTATTTTCCACCAAGGAAAAAGTAGATGCCATTTCGACCAATATCGATTTTGAAAATAAAAAGATCGGTAATTTGAGATTGTACTATGGCGGGGAGTATGTGTTCAACAAGGTAGGGTCTAGCGGCAGTGAAACCAATATTGATACCAATACTATTGCCGCGGCAGCATCGCGATATCCCGATGGGGCCACATGGCAAACCGTTGCTGGTTATGTAAGCGGCGAATATAAAGCAAAGCCTAATTTGACATTATTGACCGGGCTTCGCTATAGCCATGTTTGGATCAATGCTCTTTTTGACAAGACCTTTTACCCATTTCCTTTTGATGATGCGAACCTAGATAATGGGGCCTTAACGGGCAGTTTAGGCATCAGTTGGTTTCCTCAGGCCAACCTTCAAATAACGGCCAATGGTTCTACGGGGTTTCGCTCACCCAATATTGATGATGTTGGCAAGATATTCGATTCCGAACCGGGGGCCGTTGTTGTTCCGAATACAGATTTAGAACCAGAATACGCCTATAATGCCGAGTTGGGTATCAGCAAAAACTTTAATGATAAGGTGGTGCTGAAGGGTGCTACATTTTATACCTATTTGGTAGATGCACTGGTACGAAGGGATTTTCTTTTTAACGGCCAATCTGAAATTGAATACAATGGCGAACTCAGCAATGTTCAGGCCATACAGAATGCGGCAAAGGCCTATGTATATGGGTTTGAATTTGGTGTTGAGGCCTTCCTTACCGATAATTTGTCTCTTGTGTCGAATCTTACCTTGACCGAAGGGATTGAGGAAGAAGACGATGGTACCGATTCCCCTGGAAGACATGTGGCTCCTACTTTCGCTGATTTCCATGTGGTTTGGAAAGATCAAAAACTAAGGGCCGACCTCTTCGTGAACTACAACGGGCAAATTTCTTTTGATGACTTGGCTGTTTCGGAACGGAGTAAAGCCTTTATATATGCGACCGACTCTAATGGGAATCCTTTTTCACCTTCTTGGTACACATTGAATCTACGGACTCAATACACCATATCAAATTCACTTAAGGCCACACTGAGTTTAGAGAATATTACCAACCAACGCTATCGTACGTACTCTTCTGGAATCGTTGCTCCAGGAACCAATTTAATCCTGGGAATGGGATATCGTTTTTAGGTACAAAAAAACCCCGATCGAAATCGAGGCTTTCTTTAAATTGATGAAGCTTTTATTAGTTCTTCACTGCTTCTTTTGCCTTGTCAACTGCGTTACCCGCAGCATCTTTCACATCACCAGCGGCGTCTTTTGCTTTGTCAACTGCATTACCAGCAGCATCTTTCACATCGCCAGCGGCGTCTTTAGCCTTGTCCATCGCGTCACCGGCAGCATCCTTAACACCATCTACCGCATCACCAGCGGCATCTTTGACTCCGTCAACGGCCTCACCAGCAGCATCTTTAGCGCTGTCAACTGCGTCACCCGCCTTATCCATGGCGTCACCTGCGGCATCTTTTGCACCTTCTACTGCATCACCGGCAGCATCTGCTGCTTCCTCAGTTGCAGCTTTAGCTTTGTCGGCAGCGTCTCTACAAGAAGTAAAGGAAACGGCTATGGCCAACATCATGATTGTACTTAGAAATACTTTTTTCATTTTGATTTAGTTTTTCGTTTATAATTAATAATCACAAATATATACGTTATAATTCTATATTCGGACGTGATTTTTTAACAACTACTGTTTACAAGTTGAATTTCAGGTCCTTAAAACCTTAAGAATTCAATCAAAAATACCTAATTTTGCAGCCTTAATTTGAAGCATCGTAACAATCATGAAGTTCGCCGAATATAAGGGATTGAACCTCCCAAAGGTTGCAGAAGAGATTCTCGACTTTTGGAAGGAGAACGGTATTTTCGAAAAAAGCGTTGCTTCCCGTGAGGGTAATCCTAGTTACGTCTTCTACGAGGGTCCACCTTCCGCAAATGGTATGCCGGGCATTCATCATGTAATGGCACGAACGATTAAAGACATTTTTCCGCGCTACAAAACCATGAAGGGGTTTCAAGTAAAGCGAAAAGCGGGATGGGACACCCATGGCCTACCTATTGAATTGGGCGTCGAAAAAGAATTGGGAATCACTAAAGAGGATATTGGCAAGAAAATTTCGGTAGAAGAATACAATGCTGCTTGTAAAAAAGCAGTGATGCGCTATACGGATGTTTGGAACCGCATGACCGAACAGGTGGGCTATTGGGTAGATATGAACGATCCGTATATCACCTACAAGTCGAAGTACATGGAGACTGTTTGGTGGCTGCTGAAACAGATTTATGATAAGGGATTGATATATAAAGGGTATACCATTCAACCCTATTCCCCCAAGGCTGGGACAGGACTGAGTTCGCATGAATTAAATCAACCTGGAACGTATCAAGATGTGACCGATACCACGGTAACGGCACAGTTCAAGACTATCGAAGACAGTCTGCCCGATTTTTTGAAAAATGAAGGTGATGTGTACATGTTGGCTTGGACGACCACACCGTGGACCTTGCCATCCAATACGGCTTTAACTGTAGGCCCTAAGATTGATTATGTTTTGGTTGAAACATATAATCAGTACACGTATAAACCAATGAATGTTGTGCTCGCAAAGAATTTGGTTCAAAAACAGTTCGCTGGAAAGTATGATGAAGTGGCAAGCAAACCCGAGTTGTTGGAATATACCTCAGGGAACAAAAAAATACCCTATTACTTGGTAAAGGAGTTCAAGGGAGCGGAATTATTGGGGATACGGTACGAGCAATTAATCGATTACGCGCAACCCTATCAAAATCCGGAGAACGCTTTTCGCGTTATTGCGGGCGATTTTGTGACCACAGAAGATGGTACGGGAATCGTTCATACAGCGCCTACTTTTGGAGCTGATGACGCCTTGGTGGCAAAGCAGGCCAAACCAGAAGTGCCGCCAATGTTGGTTTTGGATGAGCATAAAAATCCGGTACCCTTGGTCGACCTTCAAGGAAAGTTTAGACCTGAATTAAAGGAGTTTGGTGGCAAATATGTTAAAAACGAATACTACGATGATGGCGAGGCTCCTGAAAAATCTGTCGACGTAGAGATTGCCATTAAACTTAAAGAAGAGAATAAGGCTTTCAAGGTAGAGAAATACGTGCACAGTTACCCGAATTGTTGGCGTACCGACAAGCCAATCCTGTATTACCCTCTCGATTCTTGGTTTATTAAGATTACAGATGTCAAAGAACGGATGTTTGAGCTGAACCAGACGATAAATTGGAAACCGAAATCAACCGGGGAAGGCCGTTTTGGCAATTGGTTGGCGAATGCCAATGACTGGAATCTTTCGCGATCCCGGTATTGGGGAATTCCGCTGCCTATTTGGCGTACAGAGGACGGTACCGAGGAAATTATCATTGGTTCGGTACAAGAGTTGAAGGCCGAAATGCAAAAAGCTGTGTCTTCAGGTGTTCTAGAGAAAGATATCTTCGAAGAATTTGCAGTCGGCGATATGTCTGAAGCCAATTATGACAAAATTGATTTGCACAAGAATATTGTGGACCAAATCACCTTGGTTTCCTCATCGGGGAAACCCATGAAGCGAGAAAACGATTTGATTGATGTGTGGTTCGATAGCGGCTCTATGCCTTATGCGCAATGGCATTATCCGTTTGAGAATCAAGATTTGATCGATAAAGGTGAAACGTTTCCGGCAGATTTTATCGCTGAAGGCGTTGACCAAACTAGAGGCTGGTTTTACACCTTGCATGCCATAGGTTCTATGATTTTTGATACTGTAGCGTATAAGAATGTGGTTTCTAACGGTCTCGTGCTCGACAAGGATGGTAAAAAAATGTCGAAACGCTTGGGAAATGCTGCAGACCCGTTTGAAACAATGAATGCCCACGGCGCAGACGCGACGCGTTGGTATATGATCAGCAATGCCAATCCTTGGGACAACCTGAAATTTGATATCGACGGTATTATAGAGGTTAAACGTAAGTTCTTCGGTACACTTTACAATACATATTCATTTTTTAGTTTGTACGCCAACATTGATGGGTTCTCTTTCGACGAACCATCCATAGCATTGTCCGAACGACCTGAGATTGATCGTTGGGTGTTGTCTGAACTACACTCTTTGATCCAAACAGTAGACGAGTCATATGCCGATTACGAGCCTACTAGAGCAACAAGGGCGATAGCTAATTTTGTTCAGGAAAACCTAAGCAACTGGTACGTTCGCTTGTGTAGAAGGCGTTTTTGGAAAGGGGATTATCAACAAGATAAAATTTCGGCCTATCAAACTTTATATACCTGCTTACTGACCGTAGCAAAACTATCAGCACCTGTAGCTCCATTTTTTATGGATCGCTTATATAAAGATCTTACCGCTACAACCGAAATAGAGGATTTTGATAGTGTACATCTGGCAGCGTTTCCTGCTTTCGATGCTACAGTGGTAGATGCCGTTCTTGAAAGCAAAATGCAAAAGGCACAGACAATTTCTTCCCTGGTACTTTCTATTCGTCAGAAAGAAAAGATTAAAGTTCGTCAACCGTTACAGAAAGTCATGATTCCGGTATTGGATGAGAAACAAAAGATCGAAATCGAGGCAGTGGCTGATTTGATCAAGTCTGAAGTCAACGTAAAGGAATTGGAATTATTGACGGATGCATCTGGGATTTTGGTAAAGCAGATCAAACCAAATTTCAAGACTTTGGGCCCAAAATATGGGAAATACATGAAGCAAATTGCCCAATTCGTATCAAAATTTTCACAGGAAGATATCCAAGAAATCGAACAGAAGGGCGAAATAAGTCTTGAAATTGAAAATAAAGTAATTAATTTACAGTTATCCGATGTAGAGATCGTATCGCAAGATATTGAAGGTTGGTTGGTCGCAAGTGCCGGCCCGCTTACGGTTGCGTTAGACATCTCTATCAATGATGACCTTAGAAAAGAGGGCATTGCAAGAGAACTTGTAAATAGAATTCAAAATCTGAGAAAGGACTCTGGCTTTGAAGTGACCGATAAAATAGATCTAAAAATCCTCAAAGATGGATTGGTAGAGCAGGCTGTAGCAAGTAATCTACAGTATATCAAGACAGAAACCTTGACTGCTGAACTCAATTTTGAGGAAAAACTGGAATATGGCACAACAGTTGCCTTTGACGATATAAACACGAAATTATTTATTGCAAAACACTAGTAAAATGGCACAAGATGTAAAAGTTCGATTCTCGGACAAAGATTTAGCGAAATTCAAAACCTTGATTGAAGAGAAAATCGTTAAGGCCCAAAGTCATTTAGAGCTTCTCAAAAGCTCCTATATGAACGATGGCAATAATGGCACTGATGATACTTCGCCAACATTTAAGGCATTTGAAGAAGGTTCTGCCACGATGAGCAAAGAGGCAAATACCCAATTGGCCATACGGCAAGAAAAGTTTATTAGAGACTTAAAGAACGCTTTATTGCGTATTGAAAATAAAACCTATGGCGTTTGCCGTGTTACCGGGAAACTGATCAATAAGAAACGCTTGCAATTGGTGCCGCATGCCACCCTGAGTATTGAAGCCAAGAATATGCAGAAATAAATAGTAAACGTCCGCCGATCAGCGGACGTTTTTTTTTACCAATGAGAACAGCCCTATTTTTTATGACCCTCTTTTGCACGCTGCCATTCTTTGGTCAGACTGTGGTCGAAAAAACCATTATTGAATCTCAAATAGATTACATAGAAGTCGATGCGACCAACTGCTTTGATATTCGTATCGAGACAAGAGCTGGTAACGAGATGCAAATCGAAGCCAAAATTGACGGGGAGTACCATAAAGATTTGCTATTGAATCTTAGCGAAAAAGGAAGAACGCTTCAGGTAAGTGCAGGTTTTCAGCCCGGGTTCGTGAATCCCAACGATAAGCTAAGTGCACATAAGGTCATTTCAATTGCACTCTTTATTCAAGTTCCACAAAATAAAAGTGTTACAATAAATGGCACAAGCTGTAATGTTAAGGCAAAAGGGGATTACAAGAGTCTCGATGTTAGTCTTAATGATGGGCAATGTACGTTGAATCAGATATCCACGGATGCGGTAGTTCGCACACAGAGCGGTGATATTGTGATCAAGACCAAAAGTGCTTCGATACAGGCGGAAAGCAAATATGGAGAGGTAGACGAAAATACAATCCCTAAAGGAGACAATAGTTATCTGTTAAAGTCCGTTACAGGTAATATTCGTTTGATCAAAACGGAATAATATCCTTATTTTTGCGCCCTATTTACCATACATGAACTATAAAAAATCATTGCTCCTTATTTTGATTCTATTGATTATCGATCAGTGGAGCAAGATTTATATAAAGACCCATTTCAACTATGGCGAAATAGTGGAGGTCTTTTCATGGTTCCAACTACATTTTATCGAAAACCCAGGTGCGGCTTGGGGGGCCAAGTTGAGCGATATTTTTCCAATTTCAGATGACGCTGGGAAATTGGTGCTTACCGTATTTAGGATTTTCGCGGTTTCCGGGATTGGGTATTGGCTATACGATTTGATTCGAAAAAAAGTGTCTGGCACCTATATATTGGCGGTGTCTTTCATATTTGCAGGAGCTTTAGGCAATATAATCGATTCTGTATTTTACGGGTTAATTTTTGACCAAAGCACAGAACGTCACGTAGCTACCCTTTTTTCAGATGAACCTTACGGTGGTCTTTTCTACGGGAAGGTGGTAGATATGCTGTCGCTTCCGTTAATAGACACTACCTGGCCTTCTTGGGTGCCATATTTTGGCGGAAAGTCATTTAGCTTCTTTGATCCGATATTCAATATTGCCGATATGGCAATAAGTACTGGGGTTGGTATTCTAATTGTGTTCAATAAGAGGGCATTCGGACCGACCAAAACCAACTCGGAAGCAACGAATGAGCTAGATCAAACTGAAGAAAATCTATAAATTTTTTCAGGTGTTACGCAAAAATCTAGGGCTATATCATGCGGTTCGATATCACTAATAATTACTTCCGGTTGAAATAAAGAAAGTCCAACTTTAATGACATCCGCCCTACATTCTTTTAGAAAATTATCATAGAATCCCTTTCCGTAACCCACCCTGTTTCCTTTTTGATCATATGCCAAAAGAGGTACGAAGACTACATCCATTTTAGCACTGTCAATTGCAATACCATTAATTGGTTCGGGCACTCCCCAAGCACTTTCAACGAATTTGGTATGATCCGTAAGAAGATAATGTGTCAACGATTCCCCCTGTACTTTGGGAACAATTACATTTTTGTCTTTGCCTTGTAGAATTGATAGAATAGGAGCAGTGTCTATTTCCTTTTTTTTGGGAATAGGCATAAATATATGATAGTAGTCTAAATGCCAAATCGAAAGATTCAACACTTGGTTGGCTATCTGAATACTATTATTCTGAAGCGTTTCGTCGGCAATGTTCTTTCGAAGCTTGCCGTAGTTCAATCGCAAATCTTTTTTAAACATGATTTCTGATTAAACACATAAAGAGTTTGGGGCTCTTTAAAGAGAAACTTAAGTAGTGGGGTACTTAAATCTAACTACTCTTTAACAGTAACGTAATAATAAACTTTGATAAAGAGCATGAGAATTAAGTAAGTCCCGAGGGTGATTACATATTCGTCCATTGCTCAATAATTAGACGCACAATATATAAAAAAAAGCTTTCGAAACTCCTTTAAATGCAACTTTTCATCGATGAAATGCACTTTTTTTTGTGATTTAAAATGCCATAAGTTTTAATGTATTGAAAATCAAATAGTTAAAGCAAAGTTATTATCAATTGAACTTTTTGGCAAAAATGATTCATCTACATACAGGGGTCAAAGCTGTTTCACGAGTAAAATTTGGGTACGTAAAAAATGACTAAATGCTATGCGCTTCGCTAAAAACACCTTAATTTAACTACAAATAATTAATCAAGAATTTAGGTATCAATGCCCCAGATTTCTATCGAGATTCAATTACAGACGTTGCCCAACTCACCTGGGGTTTATCAGTTTTACGATGCTGATGAAAAGATTCTCTATGTAGGCAAGGCAAAGAATCTAAAAAAACGCGTTTCTTCTTATTTTACCAAGAACCATGAATATGGTAAGACCCGGGTCATGGTCAAGAAGATTCGGGTAATCAAACATATTGTAGTTCCTACAGAATCGGATGCCTTACTCCTAGAGAACAATCTAATTAAGGAGCATAGACCAAGATATAATGTACTCCTAAAGGATGATAAGAGCTACCCATGGATCTGTATAAAGAATGAGCGTTTCCCACGAATATTCCCTACTCGAAAGTTGATAAAGGACGGATCGGAATATTATGGGCCTTATACCAGTATGAAGACTGTACGCACCTTGCTGGATCTTATTAAAAGTGTCTACCAATTGCGTACTTGTAATTTTGATCTTTCCAAAGAAAAAATCGAAGCTGGGAAATTTAAGGCGTGTTTAGAATTTCATCTGGGAAATTGCAAAGCACCATGTGAGGGGCTTCAAGAGGCTGAGGAATATCACCGTCAAGTAGATGATATACGCGAGATCGTAAAAGGTAATTTCAAATCATCTCTACAATACTTCAAACACCAAATGAAGCAGTTGGCGGCCGCTATGGAATTCGAAAAAGCCCAGCAGATCAAAGAAAAAATAGAAGTCCTTGAAAATTATCAGGTAAAGTCTACCATAGTAAATCCCAAGATCAACAATGTTGATGTTTTTTCAATAATATCGGATGAGGCATATGCCTATGTTAATTTCCTACAACTTTCACATGGATCTATCGTAAGATCCCATACGATGGAGATAAAGAAAAAATTGAATGAGAACGATGCGGATCTTTTGCAATTGGCGATAGTCGAAATTAGACAACGTTTTGCGTCAGAATCGAAGGAACTTTACCTTCCTTTTGAGGTAGACCTAGAGCCACACTTAAAGATAACTTTACCCCAATTGGGTGATAAAAGGAGAATTCTCGATTTGAGCACAAGAAACGCTAAATTCTATAGACAGGAACGTTTTAAGCAGATCAAAATTATAGATCCGGATCGCCATACAAACCGAATCATGGCTCAAATGAAAACGGATATAAGACTATCTGAAGAACCGAGGCATATCGAATGTTTTGACAACAGTAACATTCAGGGGAGCAATCCTGTTGCTGCTTGTGTGGTCTTCAAAGACGGTAAGGCCTCGAAAAAGGAATACCGACATTACAATATTAAAACCGTCGAAGGGCCCGATGATTTCGCGTCTATGGAGGAAGTCGTATATAGGCGCTATAAAAGACTTTTGGAAGAGAAGCAACCTTTACCACAACTTATTGTCATTGATGGGGGGAAGGGGCAGTTATCGTCGGCACTAAAAAGTTTGGAAGTTTTGGGTCTAAGAGGACGTATTGCCATAATCGGTATTGCAAAGCGTTTAGAGGAGATTTATTTTCCCGATGACCCAATTCCACTTTATTTGGATAAAAAATCAGAAAGTTTAAAGATCATACAACAATTAAGGAATGAGGCACACCGATTTGGTATTACTTTGCATAGAAACAAAAGAAGCAAAGCTGCAATCAATTCTGAATTGGAACAAATAAATGGTATCGGGAAAAAAACTGCGCAAGACCTCTTAAAGCGTTTCAAATCGGTAAAACGAATAAAAGAAGCATCGATAGAAGGTTTAGCAGAGACCATTGGTATGTCAAAGGCCAAAAAAGTATATGAAACATTTCATTAAGAATAGTGACCAATAGGTGATATGCGACAAATCGTTGTGATATTTTTTTCAATTCTTTTGGCGAACTGCTTGATTGCTCAAGAAAGTAAGGAAGACGAACGCCTAAAAGTAGGGGTGGTTTTGAGCGGCGGTGGCGCAAAGGGAATGGCGCACATAGGTGTTTTAAAAGTAATCGAGGATGCAGGTGTTACGGTAGACTATATTGGAGGAACCAGCATGGGTGCTATTGTTGCTGCGTTATACGCCTCGGGCTATTCCGCTTCTCAACTAGATTCAATATTTGGTGATATTGATTTCAATGTTCTAATTCAAGACGATATTCCAAGAAGTGCCAAAACTTTTTATGAAAAGGAAGATTCTGAAAGATACGCCTTAACATTGCCATTCGATAAATTCAAAGTGAGTACCCCTCAGGCTTTTTCTGGAGGTCAAAATGTCTATAATGAGTTGGTGCGATTACTTTACCATGTGAAAGATGTACAGGACTTCGAGAATTTACCGATTCCATTTTTATGTATCGCCACGAATGCCGAAAGTGGGGAAGCTGTATTGCTTAACAGTGGATACTTGCCTAAAGTAGTTGCAGCGAGCTCGGCATTGCCTTCACTTTTTGAACCCACCAATATCAATGGAACCGTTTTAATAGATGGAGGTGTGGTAAATAACTATCCTATAGATGAAGTTAAGGCAATGGGTGCCGATGTAATAATCGGTTCAGATGTACAACTAGAACTCTCGGCCAAGGAAGAACTTTCCTCCGCCTTGGAGATATTAGAGCAGATCAACAACTACAGAACCGCTTCCGATATGAAGGAGAAGTCCTTAAAGACCGATATTTACATAAAACCAGAGATTGCCGATTTTTCGTTGATTGATTTTCAGTCATACCCCGAAATTTTTGAATCCGGTATTTCAGCTGCAAAAATGCAGCTAGAGGACCTCAAAAAACTGTCTCGTTTTCAAAATGTAAGTAAAGGTGATGTGCGCACCGCCTCGCCCAACGACACCCTTATTATAAACAGATTGGTCATTGTTGACAGTATAAAGAACTACTCACGCGGCTATATCAAAGGAAAACTAAGATTTGATCTAGGTAAGAAAATTACGTTTGAACGACTTCAACAAGGAATAAATAACCTAAGTGCTACCGGCAACTTTAAGACAATTCATTATGAACTTGCCCATAATGGTCTTGGAGAGGATCTAATTTTAAGACTATTGGAAACCCCAAATCGAACTTTTCTCAGATTGGCTGCACATTATGATGAATTGTACAAAAGTGCAGCATTGCTCAATATCACTAGAAAAAACCTTTTAATGCGAGATGATGTTTCGTCGCTCGATATTATTCTTGGGGATAATGTACGGTACAATTTTCAATATTATATTGATAGGGGTTCGTATTGGAGCTTCGGCTTTAATTCTCGATTCAATGATTTCGAACGTGAGATAGATTTTGCCCTTATTAATACAAACTTTGAAGTTCCTCCGGGACTAACATTGAGTAATATTAATCTAGGCGTCAATGACTTTACCAACCAAATTTATGTGCAGACGGTTCTTCGCGAGGAATTTGCCTTTAATCTTGGTGCAGAACACAAATTCTTAAAATATAGTACGCGAACCATAGGGGTTCAGGATGAAGACAACCCTACACCGGGGTTGAGGGTGGAAAACGGCAGGACCATTTTTGAAAAAAGTAGTTTTTATAGTGCATTTGCTCAATTGAAATTAGATACTTATAATGATCGCTATTTCCCGTCAAAAGGGGTCTATTTCAATGGGCAAATGAACTTCTATGCGTTTTCTTCCGATTATAACGACAATTTTAAGCAGTTCGCGGTTGCCAAAGCTCGAATTGGCACTGCATTTCCTCTTCTTGGCAACCTGTCCTTAAACTTGGAGACAGAAGGCGGTTTTAAGCTAGGCACCTCACAAGTAACCTCTTTCGATTTTGCCCTTGGGGGCTTCGGCAATGACTTGATCAACAATTTTGTACCCTTTTTCGGATATGATTTTTTGGCGCTTCCCGGAAATAGTTATGTGAAAGCTTATGGTAAACTAGACTTTGAGTTCGCCAGAAAAAACCATTTTCTTTTTTCGGCCAATTTCGCTAACGTCGAGGACGATTTGTTTAGAACAGGTGAGTGGTTTACCAAGCCAGATTTTTCGGGCTACGGCATTGGTTATGGCCTAGAATCTTTTCTTGGACCGGTTCAAGTCTTATACTCTTGGAGCCCTGAAGGCAAAACCAGTAATTTCTTTTTTAGTGTGGGCTATTGGTTTTAGTATAGTAACTGCCCAATTCAGTTCTTTTTTCCGATATTTGTACTACTATGCTACAGTTAAGAATTGACATAACCGCCCATCTAAGGGCTATGTGGTAAAAGTAGTTGTTTTTCCCAGCTTTCCACCTTATTTAGATGGTTAGCTGTGGTTTCTTCAAATTTCCAAAGTGTTTTAAGTAACCTTAAAGCAATGAATTCAATTCTAAAAACAAAATTTCATGTCAGCAGAAATAAAAAATTTAAAAGATTTAGGGAATACCGAATATTCCCTTAAAAAGTTGTTCAAGGAAGCGGAGGATTTTCTTCCATTACTTGGAACTGATTATGTTGAGCTATACGTGGGTAATGCCAAACAATCTGCTCATTTTTATAAGACGGCCCTAGGTTTTCAATCAGAAGCATATGCGGGCCTTGAAACAGGCTTAAAAGATAGGGTGTCTTATGTCTTGAGACAGGATAAAATTCGATTGGTACTCACTACGCCCTTGCATAAAGATGGCGAAATTAATAGACATATTAATGAACATGGTGATGGCGTAAAAGTTGTGGCCCTTTGGGTTGAAGATGCGACAAAGGCATTTGAGGAAACTACAAAACGAGGAGCCAAACCCTATTTGAATCCTACGAAGGAAGAAGATGAAAACGGTTATGTGGTGCGCTCGGGAATTTATACGTATGGAGAAACCGTTCATATTTTTGTGGAACGGCAAAATTACAAAGGCGTGTTTTTACCCGGCTACCAAAAGTGGGAATCACATTATAATCCTGAATCTGTTGGGTTAAAATTCATAGACCATATGGTGGGCAATGTAGGTTGGAACGAGATGCAAACCTGGTGTAAATTTTACGGAGAAGTCATGGGCTTTGCACAAATCGTCTCTTTTGTCGATGATGACATCGCAACAGAATATACCGCGTTGATGAGCAAGGTAATGAGTAATGGCAATGGTAGGGTGAAATTTCCAATTAATGAACCTGCCGAAGGCAAGAAGAAATCGCAAATAGAGGAATATCTCGATTTTTATAACGGGCCGGGGGTTCAGCATATGGCACTGGCTACAGATGATATTGTTGCCACGGTTAGCGCCATGCGCGAACGAGGAGTAGAATTTCTCTATGTACCAACAGAGTACTATGATGACCTATTGGAACGGGTTGGAGAAATCGACGAGGATGTAGAGGTCCTAAAAAAGCACGGCATCTTGATCGATAGGGATGAAGAGGGCTATTTATTGCAGATTTTTACCAAGACCATTGTAGACAGGCCTACCTTGTTTATTGAGATTATTCAACGCAAGGGAGCGCAATCTTTTGGTGTGGGTAATTTTAAAGCCTTGTTCGAGGCTATTGAACGTGAACAGGCAGCTCGTGGAACCCTCTAAATCCCACGTTTTCTTAAGAAAGTACTAATTTTTATGGGGGATCTATAAATATCTGTTAAGGTAATAGTTAAAGTACGTTAAAAGGTTTTGCAGCTTTAATTGCTGCCTTAAATTTGTCGACATAAGGGGTGGTTCCCTTATAACTTTAAGTATTGGTTTTTCATAATTTAAAGTTTGGTTGGTTATTTAGGAAAAGCCTCGATTATACATCGAGGCTTTTTTTGTACATACAAGCATTGTTGCGACTCCAATGTGCCTATAAAGACACACATGGGAATAAGGCATCTATTCAACGAAATAATTCGATATTTCCCCGATGCCATTAGCAACATACAATACTTTGGAACAAATATTGTTTTAATAGCATAGGTTGCTGATTACGACACTATCAAATTGTTAAATTTATATTTTCAATGCTTATGAAAAAGGTCTACCTAATACTGTTTATCATAGCTTCTCAATTACTTTCCGCACAAAGCGAAGGGAGTGACAAGGAGTCTGTTTTTAAACCTGGTGAATGGCTCAAATTCCGTATGCATTATGGTATGTTGAATGCAAGCTATGCCACGCTTCACGTAAAGTCATCCAAAATAAAGGGGAAACCGGTATATCACGTAGTAGGCAAAGGAAAAACAACTGGCTGGGCCAGTATCTTTTTTAAGGTAGACGACACTTATGAAAGCTATTTCGACAAAAAGGATGGGAAGCCTTATAAATTTATTCGAAAGATAGATGAAGGAGGATATAAAAAGGATATCGAGATTAACTTCGATCACCAAAAAGATAAGGCCGTACTTAATGATAAGAAGAATAAAAAGAAGTACAATTTTGATTTGAAGGATAGTATTCAGGATCTGATTTCTGCCTTTTATTATTTGCGCAATAACTATGACCCCAAAGAACTAGTTATAGGCGAGGCCATCAAGCTAAAAATGCTTTATGATGACGATGGGATCTTTAACTTTAAGTTGAAGTATTTGGGCACTGAGGTTGTTAAAACCAAGTTTGGTAAAGTAGAATGCTACAAATTTAGACCGTTGGTACAATCTGGCAGGGTGTTCAAAGAAAAAGAAAGCCTATCACTTTGGGTATCTACCGATAAGAATAGGATCCCCATACGAATAAAGGCCGATTTGGCGGTAGGCTCTATCAAAGCTGATTTGGATGCCTACAACGGACTCAAGCATCAGTTTAAAATCATTATGTAGCGACTTCATAAAGGCTACCGAACTTCTTTATTTGGCCGACTCCTCTGGCTGATTTATTTTATCTCCATTGAAAATGTTTACGTAATTTTGATAGTGCGTAGGCTCTTGCCAAGAACATGTGCATGCGTTGAGAAAACACGACAATGGAGAAAAAAGAGCAGATAGATTCCCAAATTTTAAAACTTCAAGAAAAATATAAGGACTCAGGGCAAGATTTAAGTTCGTACTTAGATGGTCTGTTATACCAACGCTACCTAACATATTGGGATTATATTCACCTTGACACCCTCTTAAGCATTCAAGTACCAAGGACTCATTTTCCGGATGAAGAAATCTTCATCATGTACCATCAAATCACGGAGCTATATTTTAAGCTGATTATTCATGAACAAAAACAGATCATCGATGATAGATCAATGAGTGTTGATTTCTTCTTGGAGAAGGTACGCCGTATCAATAGCTACTACGAAGCTTTGATTTCTTCGTTCAGTATTATGATAAAAGGTATGGAGCGCGATCAGTTTATGAGGTACCGTATGGCATTACTGCCAGCTAGTGGATTTCAATCAGCGCAATATAGGATGATTGAAATATATGCTACCCCAATGGAAAACCTCGTTCACCACTCTGTTCGAGGTGATTTTTCGGCTAGCAATAGTATAGAGGAACTGTATGAACATATCTATTGGAAAAATGGGGCCACCGATAAATCGACTGGCGAAAAAACCCTTACGCTCAAACAATTTGAATACCGCTATACCCCGCGTTTGATTCGCATCGCCAAACAAGTGAAAAACGGCACTATTTTTCATAAATACCTACAATTATCAGAGGAAAAACAAGATAATAAAGAGCTGATTAAGGCGTTAAAGAAGCTAGACCTTAATGCAAATGTAAATTGGCCATTGATGCATATGGGTTCTGCCCATCGTTACTTGGGCAAGGATAAAGGGGAAATCGAAGCTTCCGGGGGCACCAATTGGAAAGAATACTTGCCGCCCAGCTTTCAAAAGGTCATCTTTTTTCCGAATTTGTATTCAAAAGAAGAGTTAAATGATTGGGGCAAACAATGGGTAGAACATATCTTTAACCCCAAGAAAAGATAAGAGCAAGCATGAACAATTTTCTAGGTGTATTATTTTTAGTACTTCTTCTGGCTTCCTGCAAAGAAGAAAACACCGCTCAACCTACTCATGAGATTGTACAAGCTCAGCCCAAGGTCGAAAAAGTCATTACCAAGCAATTTGGTTTTGAACTTGATAATTTCAAGGTAAAATTCGATACCATAAAAAGAGGGGATAGTTTTGGGGAACTTATGATAACGCACAAGGTAGACTACCCCAAAATCGCTAAGATTTCTCAAGACTATAAAGATACTTTTGATGTGCGTAAAATTCGGGTCGGAAAGCCATATATGATTTTGCAATCGAAAGATACTTCAGAAACGGCCCAAGTATTTATATATGAAAATGATGCGGTTAACTATACGGTGGTAGACTTCAGGGATAATGCTAAAGCATACAAAAGCAAGCGAAAAGTGAAATATGTGGAGCGCGAAGCATCAGGTGTTATAACGAATGGATCTTCATTGTCGCAAGTTTTCGACGAACAAGGAATAGACTACTCAGTTACCCATGATTTAGCGAACATATATGCTTGGACGATTGATTTTAATGGACTTCAAAAAGGAGACAAGTTCAAAGTAATCTATAAAGAAAAGTACATTAACGACTCTATTTACGCGGGTTCTGAGGCCATTGAATCTGCCTATTTTGAACACAATGGCAAGCCTATCTATGCCTTTGCGTACGAAAATGATTCTTTAAAAAGCCTTATCGACTACTTTGATCACGAAGCCAACAGTCTAAGAAGAACATTTCTGAGAATGCCAGTGGAATATGGTAGATTGTCCTCAAAGTACAATCTCAAAAGAAGAATACGTTATTATGGGAACAGGATTCGACCACACAGAGGAACTGACTATGCCGCAGCTGTCGGAACTCCCATTTTGGCTACCGCCGATGGTGTTGTTACCGAATCGACCCGTAAGGGGGGTAATGGCAAATACGTAAAAATTAGACACAACAGCAAATACAGTACCCAGTACTTGCACATGAGAAAACAAAAGGTAAAACGAGGAGATAATGTAAAGCAAGGTGATGTTATTGGTTGGGTCGGGATGACAGGTAATACCAGTGGGCCACATGTGTGCTATCGTTTTTGGAGAGATGGAAAACAAGTTGATCCATTACGTGAAGAACTGCCCAAGGCTGAGCCCTTGGCGGAAACACTTAGGCCTGCCTATTTCGAATTTATAGAACCAAAGAAAAGGCAATTGGATTGTATTGAGTATCTTGCGACACCTGAAAAAGAGATGTTAACCTCCCTAGAGTTCGAAGAATAAAATGTCATTAGATACTATTGATCCTACCGCAACTGCAAGCTGGAAAAACCTTCAACAACATTACAACGAGACCAAAGACCTTCATATAAAGACCCTTTTTGCCGATGATGGTAACCGGGCCGATATCATGAGCTTGCAATGGAATGATTTTCTAGTCGATTACTCTAAAAACAGGCTTACCTCCAAAACCATCAAATTGCTGCTTCAATTGGCCGATGAGGTGAAATTAGAAGATGCCATAAAGAGCTACTTTCAAGGAGACCCCATAAACCAAACAGAAGGTCGAGCCGTTTTACATACCGCCTTAAGGGTAAAGGAAACCGATTCGGTTTTGGTGTACAACAAAAATGTAGTACCCGAGGTATATAGGGTAAAGGCACATATAAAACGATTTTCCGAAGCTATAATTTCTGGGTCTAGCAAAGGATATTCGGGCTTGCCTTTTACCGATGTAGTGAATATTGGTATTGGAGGTTCCGATTTGGGCCCGGCGATGGTTACCGAAGCCTTGAAGTTTTACAAGAACCATCTAAAAGTACATTTTGTGAGTAATGTTGATGGTGACCATGTACAAGAGGTGCTCAAGGAATTGAACCCGGAAACAACCTTGTTCGTAGTTGTCTCAAAAACGTTCACAACCCAAGAAACCTTGAGCAACGCCACCACAATAAAGAATTGGTTTTTACAATTTGGCTCCCAAGAGGATATTGCCAAACATTTTGCGGCAGTATCGACGAATACCAAAAAAATTGCTGAGTTCGGCATTGCCGCAGATAATGTTTTTCCAATGTGGGATTGGGTAGGTGGTCGCTTCTCCCTTTGGAGTGCTGTGGGCATTTCGGTAGCATTGGCCGTTGGATATGAAAATTTTGATGCGCTCTTGAAAGGCGCCAATGAAATGGATGAACATTTCAAAACAGCCGAAACCGGGGAGAATATTCCTGTGATATTGGCTTTGATTAGTATATGGTACAACAATTTTTATCGTGCCGAAACCGAGGCCATAATACCATACACCCAATTCTTGAGTCGCTTTTCTGCCTACCTGCAGCAAGGCATTATGGAAAGTAACGGAAAGAGTGTTGATAGAAATGGCCAGCGAGTAGCTTACGAAACAGGGACCATTATTTGGGGAGAACCCGGAACAAATTCCCAACACGCCTTTTTTCAATTAATACATCAAGGAACGAAACTGATACCTGCAGATTTTATTGGGTATAAGAAATCGCTTTATGGTGACACGGATCATCACAATAAGTTGATGGCGAACTTTTTTGCGCAAACGGAAGCCTTGATGAACGGCAAAACCGAAGATGAGGTTCGAAACGAATTGAAGGAAAAGAATATGCCCGAAGCGGAACTTGAAAAACTACTTCCATTTAAAGTATTTGAAGGCAATAAACCGACCAATACCATTTTGATCGATCAATTGACCCCATCAAGCCTTGGGAGCCTAATCGCACTTTACGAGCACAAAATTTTCGTTCAAGGTATTATTTGGAACATATTCAGCTATGACCAATGGGGCGTAGAATTGGGCAAGCAATTGGCCGGAGCTACCCTGCGGGATATTGAAGGCACCGAAATCGGTAATCACGATCAATCCACTACACAGCTATTGCGTTCTTTCAAGGAATAGAAGTTTTTTTTACATCATTCATATCTTCTCGCTATTTGTAACGTTGTATGCTAATTTTGTGTTAAATTAGTCTGCTGCAAAATTAACACTGCCTTAATCCGTAGAAAAGATTAAAGCGTCACTTTTGCAGGAACTAAAAACACTTAACAAAACTCAAGAACACATGAAAAAAATCTACTTCGCAATGGTTGCGTTTTTATTGACCGCCGTTGCATTTTCACAGGGAACCATCACTGGGTCTGTTACCGATGGTGATTTAGGAGGCCCCTTGGCCGGGGCTAACATTTTGGTCGAAGGCACCACCAATGGGGTATCGGCCGATTTTGATGGAAATTTTTCTATCGAAGTATCTGAAAATACAGGGGTTTTGATAATATCCTATATTGGGTATTTATCTAAAAAAGTCCCCTTCGGTACAACGGGTAATATCGGTAGCATTGCGCTCATGCCCAATGCAGAAGAATTAGAAGGTGTAATCGTTACCGGGGTTCAGGATATTGCCAAAGACCGTAAAACACCAGTAGCGGTCTCTACTATTAAGGCCTCTGTTATCGAGGCGAAGTTGGGTTCTCAGGAATTACCGGAAATTTTGAATTCCACCCCATCAATTTACGCCACAAAGACAGGTGGTGGTTTTGGTGACGCCCGTGTAAATATTCGTGGTTTCGATACGAACAACTCAGCCGTTATGATCAATGGTGTTCCTGTCAATGATATGGAGAATGGCCGTGTTTTTTGGAGTAACTGGGCAGGTCTTTCAGATGTAACCTCTGCCATTCAGGTGCAAAGAGGTCTGGGATCATCTAAACTGGCCATTTCCTCAGTAGGGGGTACCATTAATGTCGTTACAAAAACTTCTCAAAATGCCCAAGGTGGGTCAATTGGTGCTACCGTCGGTAATAGAGGATACATCAAAACCTTGGCGTCATATTCGACAGGCCTATTGGACAATGGTTTTTCTGCCTCAATGTTGCTCAGTAGAACTGGAGGTAACATGTATGCAGACGGAACGAACTTTGACGGCTACAACTATTTTCTTGGTTTAGGGTATACGAAAAACAATCATAGTTTAGAGTTCATGGTTACTGGAGCGCCGCAATGGCACCACCAAAGAAGTTTTGCCCCTTCTATCAATGATTATCTTAGATTCGGAGGAGAGGATGGCGAGCCAAATAGGAGATACAATGGTGATTGGGGATACCTAAATGGTGAGGAGTTCAACTTTAGAAGAAACTTCTACCACAAACCTGTAATTAGTTTAAACTGGGAATGGGAAATTGGATCTAAAACCACCTTGCAAACCTCAGCTTATGCCTCCTTTGGTCGTGGTGGTGGAACCGGTGAGATCGGTGAAATAGGTGGAAGAAGGCAATTCGCACTGCCACGCACAGCAGATGGTTTGGTACGTGTAGATGACATTGTTGCATTTAATAGCGGTCAGATAGTACCTGATTTCAACAATGGCAATCCGAGAGAAAGAATAGGCGGTATTTTCTTGAACAATAGTGATAGAAATGCAAATGAGAACAATACCAACGGTATAAGCCGAAGGGCTTCTGTAAACTCACATAACTGGTATGGTCTTCTTGCCAACTTCAACAATAAGTTGAGCGATCAGCTTACGGTAGATTTCGGTGTTGACCTTAGAAAGTACAAAGGTTATCACTACCGTCGAGTCAACAGTTTGTTGGGCGGAGGTGGCTATCAACAGACTGATGATAGAAACAATCCTTTAGGAGAAGGTGCAACTAACCTGTTCTTCGAAACCTACGATGCTGATCAACCTTGGTGGGTCTTTGGGAATATCGATGATGAACAAAAAATCGATTACTAC
Organism: uncultured Flavobacteriaceae bacterium; assembly: GCA_938017825.1. GTDB lineage: Bacteria > Bacteroidota > Bacteroidia > Flavobacteriales > Flavobacteriaceae > Pelagihabitans. The sequence continues at coordinate 51,214 of CALIJE010000062.1, read as the reverse complement.
AATATTGGTTTCGTCAACTGGCTTGGGGTATTCGGGCAAGTCGAGTATAACATCAATGATGATATTACCGTATTTGTGCAAGGAGCCTTGTCTAATCAAGGATTTGCCAGAGAAGAGTTCTTTAACGAAACGCCTCCGGAGAAAACAGATTTTGAGAACATCCTTGGTGGTAATGCGAAAGGCGGGATCAACTGGAACGTGACCGAAAACCATAATTTCTTTGCAAATGCAGGGTACTACTCTAAACAACCCTTGTTCGACGCGGTATTTCTGAACTTTGGGAACAATCTGAATCCGAATTTGACCAATGAAAAAGTAGTTGGTTTCGAATTGGGCTATGGCTATCGTAGTTCAAATTTTAGGGCTAACGTGAACTTGTATAGAACGAGCTGGAAAGATAGATTTGAATCTGTTGGAGCTACGTTTAATTCAGGAGACCCAGATGAAGTACGTGGTACTGCCAACCTTTTAGGTATTACTCAAGTTCACTCAGGTATAGAAATAGACGGAGTATTGAGAATCGCCGATCAACTTGCGATTACAGGAATGCTCTCTGTGGGGAACTGGGAATATCAAGATGACGTAACAGCGACCTTTTTCGACAATGATCAGGCCCCAATTATAATCAACGGACAGGAACAAACCCGTACATTGGAGTTAGACGGAGTAAAGGTCGGGGATGCTGCGCAATTGACAGCTTACCTAGGCCTTGACTACAATGTTACCGATGAGTTTAGCGTAGATGCAGGATATCGTTATGCGGACAATTTGTATGCAGATTTCGATGCTACAAGCGTGGATGAAAATGGAGCTCTTAAATTGCCTTCCTTTGGGTTGGTCGATGTAGGTGCCACCTACACGCTTCCTTTCGGCAATGAGTCATTGCGCATGAGATTGAATGTCAATAACTTGTTTGATACCATTTACATAGCTGAATCTGACACAAATAATTTTGTTGAAGCAGGTGATGATACGTATGATGGCATCAATACCAGTAACCGCGTATTCTTTGGTTTCGGTACAACTTGGAATTTCAGCGTAAAATATAGCTTCTAGAACAACCTGCATATAAAGTTTAAAGACCCTGTCTTTAAGACAGGGTTTTTTATGCTCAAAATTCAGTACATTTAATTTCAATTAAAATGGAATTATGTACGAAGCACTTTTATCCCTTCATTCCTATCTTGCGTATATTGTTTTGGCCGTATTGTTTTTCGCAGTGGCCAATGCTCTTATGGGCTGGTTTGGAAACAAGTTGTTCACCCCTCAAAAAGACTTTAGGTTAAGCTTATATGCTCTTATTCTATCGCATATAATGTTAGTCGTAGGATTAATACTTTTTTTTAGTTCCCCGAATGGGTTCCAAGCCATCAAGGAGTTTGGAATGGGAGGTCTTAATGCCCCCTCTAGACTGTTGGCAGTAGAACATCCTTTTATAAATATTATTGCCATTGTTTTGATAACAATTGGTTGGTCACGGCATAAGAAGTTTATGGAGGGAAATAAGAAGTTCAAAAGTATTGCCGTATTCTATGGTTTGGGCTTAATTCTATTTTTGAGCCGCATTCCATGGGGACAATGGCTTAACTAAAAACAATCAAATGAAAACTACATTCCTAACATTTGCAATTCTATTTTCAGGACTTCTCTTAGCTCAAGAAAAATCCTTGTTCAATGGAGAAAATCTAGATGGCTGGACCGTCTATGGGACCGAACTTTGGTATGTTGAAGAAGGTGTGCTCGTTTGTGAAAGCGGCCCGGACAACGAGTATGGTTATTTAGGTACCGATGCCCATTATAAAGATTTTGAACTTACGCTAGAATTTAAACAAGAGGCCAATGGCAATAGTGGAGTCTTTATTCGATCTACCGTTGAAGGAACAAAAGTAAGCGGGTGGCAAGTAGAAGTTGCCCCTCCAGGAAAAAATACGGGTGGAGTTTATGAATCTTATGGCCGTGGCTGGCTAATAAAACCTGATCCCGAAAAAGATAAGGCTCTAAAAATGGGCGAATGGAATCAGATGAAAATTCGCGTTGTTGGTGATACAATTACCTCTTGGCTGAATGGTACAGAGATGATCAGCTTAACGGATGAAAAAATTGGTGCTGGTGAAGGCGGTATCGCTCTTCAGATACATGATGGTGGGGGGATTAAGGTAAATTGGCGAAATCTTCAACTGACAGAGCTATAGCCTTACTCCTTTTCTTTCTCTCCTTCAAATCTGGTTAATGGTCTAATCAGATATAGAAATACGGGAAAATGGTCACTATACCCACCAGCATAATTACCTCCTGCATACGTTCTAAAAGGATAGCCCTTGTACCGACCTTTTTTTGACACCAAATAGGAAGGGTTAAAGACCCCGGCTTTCCAAAAGCGATATTGATCTTTTGGTGCATGTAAAAGCTTAGGGGTAAGAACGAATTGGTCAAATAGATTCCATTTGTCTCGATATGCCAAAGACCCTATTCCCTTCTTATATATTTTTTCCATAGGATTGAACAAACTGCCATCTCGTATTTTTTCGCGTTCTCCCTCGGTCTTCAAAATTTTCTTTAGACTATCATCCAAAGGGTCGTCGTTCAGATCGCCCATACTAATTATTTTTGCTGAGAAATCTATTTCTAAGATAGAGTCAATAATCTGTTTGTTTAGCCTTGCGGCCGCTAACCGGTTAGGTTTGCTGCGCGCTTCACCACCGCTGCGTGATGGCCAGTGATTTACGGTAAAATAAAATTGTTCATCATCGAGCATTCCTCCAACCACCAATTGGTCTCGTGTATAGTCTCGATATGTATTATCATCGTGTAAAACTAATCGATGACTCGCAAATGAGGTTGGGAAAAAAGCGGCCTTCTTGTATAGCAATGCTACATCGATACCTCGTTCGTCAGGGGAATCGAAATGTACGATGCCATAATCTTTTTGTTCTAGAGATAGTAATTGTACAAGATCTTCGATTACACTGCGGTTTTCAACTTCGCATAAGCCAATAATATCTGGGGAAGTTCCAACCAGATCCGCACCGATATCTGATAGTACTTTGACGATGTGCTTCAATTTGAGTTCATAACGTTCGGGTGTCCATCGGTCTTTTCCTTCTGCCGTTCTATCATCATCATAAGTGAGGGTGTCGTTCAAGGTATCGAACAAATTCTCAACATTGTAGAAAGCTACGGTCCTGATTTGGTATTGGGATTGTCCAGTTAGAACCCAAGTGCAGATGACGGCCAAAATTAGAAATAAAGACTTATGATTCATGCCAATCTAGATTTATACCTCCTTATGAAGGGCATTGGAAAGATATAGAAACACGCTGCAAGTATACTGCAGCATAGGCGTATACATTTGACAATATGCAACACCTAATCAAACTTTGAAAATATCAATACGTATTCGATGCGACTAATGTTTCTTATTTGGATAATCCTTTTTGCTGGCAATGAAAGCATTGCACAGCAAGAACCTGAACCTATTGTAAAGGGAAAATTGTTAAGTGCACGATCGAAAAAGGCACTTAGGCTCGGTGAAGTGCGAATCGAGAACTCCACTATGACAACAACCCTGAATTTTGATGGCACATTTCAATTGGCGATTCCCAAAGCAGGAGAGTATATTCTAATAGCTTCTGCCATCGATTATATTGCAAAACGAATCCCAATCCATATTGAAGATACGGAGTTGAATCTGGGCACCGTGTATCTAGAAGAGGACATCGCAATGGAGAATACCGATAATCTTGTTAGCCTAACAGAATCAGAACTATTGGATGATCAACTCAGTACAAATTCGCTCGGCCTATTGCAGGCAACCCGAGATGTCTTTTTGAATCGGGCGGCTTTCGATTTTGGGCAGGCCTTTTTTCGCGTACGTGGTTATGATTCGCAATACGGACAGGTAATGCTCAATGGGATTGTCATGAACAAAGCATTTGATGGGAGGCCACAATGGAATAATTGGGGCGGACTTAATGACGTAATGCGTAACCAACAATACTCAAATGGTGTAGCGGCTTCAGATTTTACCTTTGGCGGAATATTGGGAAACACTAATATCGATACCCGACCCTCCGGCCTTCGACCCGGGGTACGTTTTTCAACTTCAGCCGCTAATCGAACCTATGCGGGCAGGGTGATGGCTACCTATACCTCGCCTATCAGAAAAAACAAATGGGCCTATTCGATTTCAGGTTCAAGGCGATGGGCGAGACAAGGTTACATCGATGGGACTTTGTATGATGCCTTTTCTGTTTTTGGTGCTATTGAATATCGGTTCAACGAAAAGAATGTCATAGGTGTTACCGGAATTTTCGCAAAAAATCGCAGGGGTCGATCCTCGGCGATAACCGAGGAGGTATTTGAGCTTGCCGGTAAACAGTATAATCCGTATTGGGGAGTGCAAAACGATAAGATTCGAAACTCAAGGGAGCGAACGGTGGCCGAACCGATCATACTATTCAATCATTACCATAGCTCTAAAAAATTGAATCTGAATACGGGAATAGCCTATCAATTTGGTAGCCATTCTAGAAGTCGTCTTGGCTACTACAATGCTCCAAATCCTGACCCGACCTATTATCGCTACTTGCCCAGCTTCTATGTGAACAGTCCGATAGGGGCAAATTTCATCGGGGCGAATACCGCCAAAGAGGGGTTTTTGAGAAACCCTCAACTCAATTGGCCGAACCTTTACAGGGCTAATTCTAGAGACCGGGCAGTGTATCTTTTGTATGATGATGTGGTACAAGACCAACAGCTTAGATTTAATTCGGTAGCTAACTGGTCTGTGAATCAGAAGCTCAAGGTAGATTTTGGCTTGTCCTATCATAGCCTCCACTCTGAAAACTTTGCGGAAGTCGGTGATCTACTTGGTGCTGACTATCATACGGATGTTGACCCCTTTACCAATACGATCAATGACCTTAACGGGGATACCAATAAAAAGGAAGGAGACATTTTTAACTACAATTATGCATTAGAGGTTACTGAGTGGAAAGCATTCGGGCAGCTAAAATATTCCCGAAACAAATGGGATGCCGTTGCGGCAGGACAATTATCTTCAACCTACTACCTCCGCAACGGTTTTTTTGAAAATGAACGCTTCCCTTTGAGTTCGGCCGGAGAAAGTGAAGCCCTTGAATTTTCCAATTATGGCTTAAAGGGAGGCCTTACCTTTAAGGTGACAGGACGACACTGGATAAAGATGCAAGGTATATATGCAAGCAACCCGCCCGTTTTGCAAAATGCATTTGTAAACCCTAGAGAAAATAATTTAACGGTGCCCCAACTACAAAGCGAAAATGTATCTACCATTGACTTGAATTACTTTTTACGTTTGCCTAAACTAACTGGGCGACTAACTGGGTATTATACACGATTTCAAAATACGACCGACATCAACTATTTCTTTGCTGATTCTGGCATTGGGTCCGACTTTGTACAAGAGGTGCTGACCGATTTGGATAAACTGCATATGGGATTGGAATTTGGACTGGAGTATCAAGTATCCTCTGCTGTAAAATTGAGCGCCGTTGCGGCCATTGGAAAACATGTCTTTGCCAGTAACCCAAATGTTTCTATAAATTTTGACACTGCAGGGGAGGAAGAAGACCTCATCAATCTTGAAGGACATATCGATTTAGGCACCGCCGCACTAAAAGATTATAGATTAGCTCAAGGTCCTCAGCAAGCTTTTTCTTTGGGGTTTGACTATCGGGACCCTAAATACTGGTGGATAAGTACCAAGTTGAATTTCTTGGCGAACAATTACGCCAATATATCGTCAATTACCAGGACCTCAAGTTTTTACCTAGATCCTGAAACGGGCCAACAGTTTCCGAACGCGTCACCAGAGAATGTCGGCAATCTTTTAGCACAAAGACCCTTAGATGACATTTACCTATTGAATGTGGTAGGCGGAAAATCTTGGCTAAAAAACGGAAAGTACATCAGTGTTTTTGCCAGTGTGAACAATGTCTTTGATACGGTATTTAGAACAGGGGGATATGAACAAAGTAGAAATGGAAATTTTGGCCAGATGCAACAAGATGTTCTTAGCGGCAACCCGTCTTTCGCGCCAAAATATTGGTATGGTTACGGGCGGACGTTTTTTTTGAACATGGCATATAGCTTTTAAGTTAAATACGCAAAATGAATAAAAAGGTCATTCTAAAAATTACTGCAGTACTTTTGCTGTTGAACCTGGCTGCATGTGTAAAGGACAAGAACTTTGATCGCCCTGCTAATGCATGTGCAAACAAAATGGTAGCAAATAGCAGCTATACGCAGCTCAAAGAACTCTACAAAGGGGAAACAATTCAAATTCGAGAAGATTTGATTATCGAAGGTTATGTTGTTTCCTCCGATGAAGCTGGTAATTTTTTCAATGTACTTCATATTCAAGATTCCCCAAGTAATCCAACCGAAGGATTTCAAATAGAAATAGAGATGAGGGATTCACATTTGTTCTATCCTACGGGAACTAAGGTGATGATCAAACTTAAAGGCCTATATTTTGGACAAAGCAAGAACGTTTATAAAATTGGAAGTGTATTCACTTCATTTGGAAATAAATCCGTAGGACGGCTTCCCGCTTCTGTAATTGACAAGCATCTTTATATCTCATGTGAAGAACAGCTTGTTCTGAAACCTGCCTTGATGACCTTAGAAAATATAAACGAAGGACATACGAACACATTGGTTCAGTTTGCGGAAATGGAATTTCTAGAAAGTGACCTAAGCAAATCTTATGCGGTAGCCCAAGAAGAAACCGAACGTACTCTAATTAATTGTGATGACAGCGAACTTGTCTTACGCACAAGTGGGTATTCGGATTTTCAGTCAGATTCTTTGCCGGTAGGAAAAGGTTCGATAACAGGAATTCTTTTAAGGGAAGGTGAAGATTACTTTTTGACTATCCGCAGAACTGACGATATTGATTTTGCCGCTGAGCGCTGTGCTGATTTGGTGGTTGAATTTAGTTCCCCCAATATTTTTATCTCAGAATTGGCAGACCCCAACAACAATTTGGATGCGCGATTTATTGAACTATATCATTCTGGTAATGAGACACTTTCGTTAAATGGCTGGAGTCTTAGACGTTATACCAATGCCAATTCGGAGGTAAGTTCAAGCATTGATTTATCGGAATTGAGTGTTGCTCCCCATAGTACAATAGTTATAGCAGCGAATGCCGCAGTGTTCGAAAGCACTTATGGGATAGCCCCCGATTTAGAGGCTGGGGGTAATAGTGCTGCCAATTCAAACGGAGATGATAATATACAATTGGTCGACCCGTTTGGGGCGGTTATAGATGTGTTTGGAATTGTGGGAGAAGATGGTAGCGGAACCAACCATGAATTTGAGGATGGGAGGGCATTACGAAAGGCAACCATCTCACAAGGCTATCCTTTGTACATTTTTAGTGAATGGGAAGTCTATAATGATACAGGAGATGCCGGCACGATCAAGGAACCCCAAAATGCCCCTGAGGACTTTACACCAGGGAGTCATATATAAAAAACCACCCTCGTTTTTTAAGAGGGTGGTTTTTAGTTGAGTAAGATAAAGAACCTATTTTGGTTCAATGTCTGACTTGGGAAATTCTGCGTGTGCTATGACTTCATCTATTTGTTTTAAATGACGCTGGGTATGTCCGCTCATAAAAAGCAAGATCTGCAGACCATCAATAGTAGCAAATGGCAATTTGCCATAATGGTTTCGCAAATCGTCTTTCGTAGTCTTTACATATTCGATATGTTCAGTGCGTTTGGCTGTAAAGGCTTCAATGGTTTCTTTAAGAGAGCCAAATTTGCCGCTGGGTTCAAAAGCTTCGCTAGTTTTGACTTTTTGATTTCTATTTGAAATCATAGTTAATAGCTGCTCGTCGGTCATATTTACACTATCTCTCATGGCAGCATTTGCAGGTTCTTGCAAGGCACCCTGAAGCATGCCTCCAATCATATTCTCTGAAATAGCGATATGCTCTATACATTCTGCAATCGACCACGTCTCTGGAGTTGGCTTAAAATTTAGTTGTTCGTCATTAAGCACCCTAACTGTGTTTATCACACCATTATGTGTAAGTTCTAGATGATCTACCGTTTTTATTCGTTCTTCCTCTGTTATGCCCGTACTAAGTATTGTAAAACTTGTCAAAACAAAGGCCATGATGATAAGCGTAATTTTTTTCATGATATACAATTTTAATTAATGGTTCTCTTTAGGTACTGACGAGCAAGGTAGCCTTAAAATGGACATTAAAATGTTAAAAATTTAAAAAGGTGGGCCGTCATCAACCCACCTTTTCATATCTAAACTAGAGTGCCTACAAAATTTAGTCCAGATCAAAACGATCAAGATTCATCACTTTGACCCATGCCGAAACAAAGTCATCAACGAATTTTTGTCCAGAATCATCACAGGCATAAACCTCGCAATATGCCCTAAGCTCGGTATTGGAGCCGAATATGAGATCTGCACGGGTTCCTGTCCATTTAATATCACCTGATACCCGACTTCTGCCGGCGAACACGGTTTCATCTGTGGAAGTATCTTCCCACTTTATACCAAGATCTAGAAGATTCACAAAGAAATCATTGGTCAAAGTTTCACGGCGATTTGTTAGTACACCATGTCTTGATTTATCAAAGTTGGCGTCAAGTACACGCATGCCCCCGATCAGAACCGTCATTTCTGGAGCGGTTAGCTTCATCAATTGTGCACGGTCAACCAGCAAGGCTTCTGCAGATGCCTTGTAATCGGGGTTCTTATAATTTCTAAAGCCATCGGCAGCGGGTTCAAGTGCTTCGAAAGAATAGGGGTCGGTTTGCTCCTGGGAAGCATCCGTTCTACCTGCTGTAAATGGTACGGAAATATCGTGACCAGCGTTTTTTGCAGCATCTTCAATTGCGGCACTTCCTCCAAGTACAATAAGATCTGCCATAGATATTTTTGTATTTCCGGATTGCGCGTTGAATTCTTTCTGAATCCCTTCTAATACGTTCAGAACTTTCGAAAGCTCTACGGGGTTATTTACTTCCCAACTTTTTTGAGGCTCTAATCGTATACGAGCACCATTAGCGCCCCCTCTTTTATCAGAATCACGATATGTAGAGGCAGATGCCCAAGCCGTGGTAACCAATTGAGAAATCGACAAACCTGAAGCCAAAAGACGTTTTTTCAATTCTGCGGCATCTGCATCACTGATCAACTCATGGTCAACTGCTGGTACAGGATCTTGCCAAATTAATTCTTCAGCAGGAACTTCAGGACCTAAATAGCGCGATTTGGGACCCATGTCGCGGTGTGTTAACTTAAACCAAGCGCGCGCAAAGGCATCTTCCAGGGCAGCCGGGTTTTCACGAAATTTTTGTGAAATTTTGAGATAGTCTGGATCTACTTTAAGGGCCATATCGGCATCGGTCATCATTAATTGCTGCGTTTGGGAAGCGTCACCGGCTCGGGGCGCTTGTTCCGCCGCCGATGCTGCTGTGGGCCGCCATTGATTGGCGCCGGCAGGGCTCTTGGTCTGTTCCCATTCATAGTCGAGTAAGACCTTTAAATAGTCATGATCCCATTGGGTAGGGTTCGGTGTCCAAGCTCCTTCGATACCACTGGTAATGGTGTCATCCAATACTCCTGTTCCAAAAGAATTTTTCCAACCCATACTTTGTTCTACAATACTTGCGCCTGCAGGTTCTGCTCCTACATATTCATCAGGATTCGCCGCTCCATGTGCTTTGCCAAACGTGTGTCCTCCGATAGTCAGCGCCACTGTTTCCTCATCGTTCATGGCCATACGACCAAAAGTTTCTTTCATCAACTTTGCAGTTCCTAAGGGATCGGAGTTTCCATTGGGTCCTTCTGGGTTTACATAAATAAGTCCCATATGAGACGCTCCAAGATTCGCTTCCAAAACATATTCGCCATCTGAAAAACGTTCTTCATTGCCCATCCATTCCGATTCTGAACCCCAGTATATATCTTCTTCGGGTTGCCAAATATCCTCTCGGCCTCCGGCGAAACCGAATGTCTTAAAGCCCATCGATTCTAAAGCACAGTTTCCTGTAAGAATCATCAAATCTGCCCAAGAAAGTTTCTTTCCGTATTTCTTTTTTATTGGCCATAAAAGCAATCTGGCCTTATCTAGATTTCCGTTGTCTGGCCAGCTATTTAGTGGCGCAAAACGCTGTGAACCCGAGCTAGCTCCACCACGACCATCACCGATGCGATAGGTCCCTGCACTATGCCATGCCATACGAATCATGAATGGACCATAGTGACCATAATCTGCAGGCCACCAATCTTGTGATGTAGTCAAGGTATCGACAATATCCTTTTTAACCGCTGCTAAGTCCAAAGAATTGAATTCCTTAGCATAGTCAAAGTCATCTTCCATAGGATTGGACAATTCTGAATTTTGACGAAGCACATTCAATCGAAGCTGGTTGGGCCACCAATCCGAATTTGTTGTGCCACCACCAGCGGCTTGTTTTAATGTTCCCCCCAAATAAGGGCATTTATTAGCGTCTCCTGTTCCCATGATATATTTTTTAGATTAATTCTTTAAGTTGAATGAATGTACAATTTACCAAAATGTTCCCTTCTTTTTTCGTTTACATCTCAATTTGTATTATTTCAATATTGATAATATCTATAGTGTACAATTTGGCCTTTAATGAGGTTGAAACTAGCATTTTTTTATACTTTTAAACAGATGGAAAATACAGACGCTTATTTCAATGATATTCGCAACGGGAACAATGAGGCCGTGCGCGAAATGCTTGCCAAAAATCCAAACTTGGTCAATGCAAAAGACCAACGTGGTTCTACACCTTTGATTTTGGCGACCTATTATAACCAGATAGATACAACAATACTACTTTTGGATAATGGTGCCGAAATAGACGAAAAAGACGCTTCGGGAAATACAGCTTTAATGGGCGTTTGTTTTAAGGGATTCCTGGAGGCTGCACAACTATTGATCCAACGTGGCGCAAATGTCAATGCAACCAACTCGATGGGCAGTACCAGCATAATATATGCTGTTACCTTTAAGCATATCGAGATTGCCAAACTCCTTTTGGAAAATAAAGCGGATATTTCAGTCAAAGACCGAAGGGGCAACACGGCCTTAGATCACGCAAAAATGCAAGGCGCGCCAGAACTTATCGATTTGCTTAGCGAAAGTTGAAAATGGCAGAAGATTTTATCGGCACTTTGACAACCGAGTTTCGAAAAAGTGCAAACGCACAAATTGCAAAAGAGCAAAAAGCCTATATGCGTAATCAGTTCGCCTATTATGGAATCAAAACTCCACAGAGAAGGCAAATTCAAAAGCCTTTTTTGGTGAAACAATTTTTACCGCCAAAAGAAGAAGCGGTTGAAATTGTAAAAAAACTTTGGTGCAAGCCCCAACGGGAGTATCATTATATGGCTCAGGAATTGATGCTCAAATATGCCAAACACTTTACCCATGATGATATGGCCCTTTTTGAATTTATGGTGCAAACTAATTCATGGTGGGACACTGTAGATTTTATTGCGACCAAATTAGTAGGGGCGTACTTCAAAATGTATCCAGAGCAGCGAAAACCAATTGTTGCGAGTTGGTTGAAGTCCGATCATATGTGGCTGCAACGTACTGCCTTGTTATTTCAACTAAAGTACAAAGAGGAGTTAGACACTGATTTATTGGAATTTACCATAAAGTCTCTGTTAGATTCAAAGGAGTTTTTTATCAATAAGGCCATAGGATGGGTTTTGCGAGACTATAGTAGAATTAATCCGCAATGGGTTTTGGATTTTGTACATCGCACTCCATTGACTAATTTGAGCAAAAGGGAAGCTTTACGGTTACTTTAATATATACAATTGCAAAATGTCAAAATCTACCTTAACACAACTTAAAAAGTTAAAAAGTCTGGCAGACAAGGGTTTATTGTACGCCGAAAGCGGATATGACAAAGAGCGCTACGAACAAATCAAACAAATTGTGCTGAACTTATTAGCGAAAGTAACAGATACCCCAATTGAAAAATTGATTGATTTCTATTTGCCCGTTAAAGAATACCCGACCGTAAAGGTAGATGTAAGGGGGTTTGTTCTGAATGAAAAGAACGAAATTCTTATGGCTAAAGAAAGTGTAGATGGTAAATGGACGATACCAGGAGGCTGGGCCGATATAGGCGACACCCCGTCTGAAGCGGTGATAAAGGAAATAAAAGAAGAAACGGGCCTCGATGCCGAAATTGTTCGATTGTTGGCGATTTATGATAAACGTTGTCATGAACATCCGCCCGAACCTTATTACATTTACAAATTGATGTTTTTCTGCAAGATTTCCGGTGGTGACCTTGCCCATGGCTTTGATATGCAGGGAGCGGACTTTTTCTCGATGGATAGCCTTCCTGAACTTTCCGAAGACCGTATTTTGAAATCACAGTTAACGCATTTGTTTGAGCTGGTAAACAATTCCTCAGAGGTATATTTTGACTAACTTTATAGCATGGCTAAAAAACTGCAAATTGCCTTAATACAATCCGCATTGCTATGGGAAAACCCTAAGCTGAATAGAGCGGAATTTTCAAGAAAAATCGCTTCCATTTCTATGAATGTCGATTTGATCATCCTCCCTGAGATGTTTACTACCGGATTCACCATGACTCCCGAAAATTTAGGAAAGGATGAGGGTATATTGACCCTCAATTGGATGCAACAGCTTTCAAAGGAAAAGAATGCGGCCTTGGTAGGAAGTCTACCTTTTTTTGATAATGAAAATTATTCGAATCGCTTGTTTTTTGTTCGCCCAGACGGAAGCTACGATACCTATGATAAGCGACATACCTTTACCTTGGCAGGGGAGGACAAAGTATATAAAGCCGGTAACGAAAAATTGATCGTCGTGTACAAAGGGTTTCGAATTTGTCCCATGGTATGTTATGACCTAAGATTTCCTGTGTGGGCCAGGAATACGGAGGGCTACGACCTCTTAGTATATGTGGCTAATTGGCCAAAACCTAGAATAACAGCTTGGGATACCTTATTGAAAGCGCGCGCTATAGAAAATATGTCGTATTGCATAGGAGTAAATCGCATCGGAAACGATAATTTGGGTCATGAATATCCAGGACATTCAGCCGTTTTCGATTGCTTAGGGGAGCGTTTGGCCTTTTCGCAAAAAGAGGAGGTCGTTTACGCAAGTCTCTTTAAAGAACATATTACTGGAACAAGAACAAAATTGCGGTTTTTAGAAGATGCAGACCAATTTGCCTTTCTTTAGACCTAATTTGCATTTTTGTTATACTGTTGAATGGCCCTGATGAGCTCTTCGTTCTTTTTCACTGAAAGCTTCTCCTTGCTAATAAAACTTTGGGTTTCATTATCGAAAAGCGCCAAAACCATTTTCTTCTTTTTTGGTAATTCACCAATTGTTTCAGTATCGTTGCTATAATAGAGTTTGTCAATGATGGTCACCCTATCGTTATTTTCAACATTTAGTAGGGTAGCATCCGAAACTGCTTTTACAATTCTAACGTCGAAAACCCTAAAAAGAGAGAATTTTCCTTGCACAATAGCTTCTGCAAAAAACGCCTTAGTGTCATCCTTCGTTCGTACGGGGATAAAAGTTTTGTCATTTAGCTCAACCGATAATCCTGCAACGGGTTTAAGTGCAACAAAGTCTTTTTCCTTTAAAATTTCAATTTCTTTACTGTACGCATTGAACCGGGCCAACAATTTTACTACCTTCTTTGTCCCTATATCGGTGATACTGGCTTGTTGCCATTCTTTATCTAAATATGTGGAGCCCTCTACCTTGGGCAAAGATTTTGAAGTAGCCCTCAGAAAAGGAGCGTTGTCAGAGCCGATTTCGAAGGTTGCATTTTCTTTGTTCACATTCACTGGTTGTTGAGCAAACCCAAATTCAAGAACAAAAAACATAAATAATATAAAGTACTTCATGAAGATAAGTTAATTAGAAATGTTGAACGTCTGCTCCAATTCCCAGTTAGCCCGTACCTCGATGGCTTCAGGAAAATAAAGTACTTTCTCGGGCTGTAATTTCTTAAGATATGATCCTGTATCCCATTTTCGATTTGCATTCGTATCGAAAATAACCCGAATCAAATAGGTTGCCGGATCAATATTATTGAATTTAATATCTTCTGTTTCTTCTACAAAGCGTTCTTTTATCATTGCTCCCCTTTCATCGGTTAGTTGCGCGATAAGCGGATACTTTACTTGACCATTTAGTTTTAAGGTGAGATTCCCGTATTCTTCCAATGCTTTGGTAGAGAGGTTGTAGTTGGTTGTATCGTTTTCGACACCGAAGAAGTCGGTTAAAGCACCAGGCAATAAGGTCAAATTATACGACTGGGCCGGTTCTATCTCAAAATCGAAATCTACTTTATTGGCCAGTGAATCTAATTGTACCCGTAAGGCTACTGCAACAGAATCTGAATTTATTAAGGCAAATTTCGAGGAATCGAGTTTTACCAAAGGAATGTTTGCGGCAATGTGATAAGGGCGGTCAAAGTCGAGACTACCAGAAACACTTGGGCTAAGTTTCAGGGAATCGACCCCCACTTTTCTAGATTTCACATTGAATGTATCTATAACATTCAGTCGATTATTGGTAACCGTAAATAGGATGCTATCTGCCTCAAAAGGCGTGAACCAAAAATTCAAGGAGTCTTTATCCTTTACTTTGAGAATTTTTGTTCGAACGGTATCGGGTAACTTGGTGAGCGGTTGGATCTTCACATTCGCGCCATCACCAAAATACCCAAAAATAATTTTGTTTTTAGCGGCATAACTTGGGACCGACATCGCGTAGTTTGGAATTTCCCGAAAAAGGTTCAAGAGAAAAATCGAATCGGTGGGCAAGCTGATCGTGTCTTTCAAGAAACCTATTTTGTCGATATTTTGGTCGAAGACGTTGTTCTTCCCCTCGTCTTTTAGCCCGAAAAGGGCATAGTTTCCTTCTTTTACATTGTTTATTGAAAAAATGACCGTACTGTCCAAGGTATTGGTAATATAGTTCGGGGGCCGCTTATATACTGTAGAGTCGGTGTAAGCGCTGTCAATTTCAAAGAGCATTACACTTATAAAATCATCTGCTTTCTGGTTGAAGGCATCTTTGACGACCCCTTGCAATTTTAAGGAGTCGATATAGTCACCAGTGGAAAAAACATACGAAAGGTATGCAGCAGGATTACCCTCATTGTTATCAACTATACTTTGGCCAAAGTTTAGGGTATAGGTGGTATTTTCCTTAAGAGTGTCCTTTATTTTTATTTCGACATACTTGTTGGTCCCCCCTTGGGGTGTAATCTCTGGCAGGTATTTGAGCGGAGGTGAAACGATAAGCTGTTCCTGTAGATTTTCTAGTTTTATATATTCATCGAAATACAACCGTATTGTGTTTCCTTCAAAATTGATGGACATATTTTCAGGTTCTGCCCTTACGAGTACTGGAGGAGCAACATCTTGCGGCCCACCAGTCGGACTTCCCCTATTTGCACATTGCAATAGCGCAGCGACCATAAAAAATAAAAAGAAACCCGCTAAGATGCGTCGTATCATAGTATATGACTTCGATAGGGCAAAGAAACGATTTATTTGTACATGCCAATGGGCAATTTTTCCTCAGTCTTCATAAAAATATGTTATTTCTAGCGTTTTAAAGCAGCTTACGCAAGCGGTACAACGGCCATACTGGTAACATAGACTGAGATTCCCGGTATTTGCAATAAGGTTTCTGCGCAGATTTCCATAGTAGCGCCGGTAGTAATAACATCATCGACCAGTAAAACGTTCTTATGTTCTAATAGCGTCGTATTTTCAAGAATATAAAGTGCCTCATTTCCTTGCGAACGTCCAATTCTACCTTTTTTGGTCTGTGTCTTTGTATTTGCTGTTTTTTTGAGCAAGTTTTCGATGGTATCGGCTCGCAAATAGTGTGCTAGGCGTTCTGCGAATTGAGATACTTGATTATACCCACGTTGTCTTAGTTTGGTGCGATGAAGGGGTACTGGAATCACATAATCAATTGTTTCCACCAGGGAATTGTCTTCTTGTAATACTTGTCCGTACCAATCCCCTAAAAATTTGCCTATTTGTGGCTGGTTTCTGTACTTCAAATGATGAATTAGCCGTTGAACTATGCTGTTTTCCCTGAAATAGAGAAAAGAACTCGCTTTTTTCACATCAATTCGACCAAAAAATATACGATCTATGGGATTTTCAGCGTTAAAGTTGTACTCGGTGAGTGGTAGATCGTTTCGACAAACAGTACATAGGTGTTCTTCTCCTCGGGATAAATGCGCATTACATCCAAAACACACCCTGGGTAGTAGAATGTTATTGATGGCATTTAGTATATTTGTTAACTTATACAAACTCGAATCTTAACCTATATTTATATACCTACTTAACGCTTGTTTTTTTGATGGATAATCAAGATAAGAAAATCAACAACAACATAGTACTGGCTGCCATGGCAGCCATAATATTAGGCATTCTCATTGCCTTTTATTACAGCTATGCCCAGTCAAAAAATCAAATCAATTTTTTAGAGGAACAAAAGGCCATTCTTACAAAGGATCTTACTTTGATGAAGGCTGATCTCGAAAATGTAAAGGGGGCTAATGAAGTAGCTGAGATTGAATTGCAAAAATCGAAAGAATCGGTTGATCGCTTATTGGATTCTGTTGCAAGACTTTCCTTTACCATTGAAAAGTTCAAGGAATACAAAACCGAGCTTCGCAAGCTTGATGCGCGAAATGATAGCTTGGAAATAAAGAACAATTTTTTAAGATATACCAATTCTCAGTTGACCGAGCGTAACGCAGAAACGCTAAAGGAGCTAGAGACAGTTCGCAATGCCATAGGAGAGGCGGAAGCTCAAGAACGTCGTCTGGCGAAAGAGGCCATGGAAAAGGCGAAAACCAAAACATATCTAAAAATTGAAGGTGCCAGAGCCAGTGGTATTCGGTTAAGAAACGGTAGGCGCATTCAGACGAATAAGGCTTCGGTTGTTGAAAAGATCGAAGGTTGCGCACTTGTGATGGCAGATCCCTTGTCCTCTGGGAACAAAAGAATCCTTTATTTTCAATTATTGGGGAACAACATGCAGGTTATTGAAGACAACGCCAACACCATAAATGTGAACGGTAACGTATATAGCAAACGTGCCGAATTTGATTTTGAAGGCACACAACAAGATGTTTGCGCGGTGATTACTGTACCCCAAGGTTCGCTGAAAAGAGGAACTTATACCTTAAATGTATTTGAAGACGAGAAGTTACTTTCCACTACTGAATTTCAGTTGAAATAAATTACATTTTTCTACACCCTCCATTAGGCTAATCGAAGTAGATTATTCTATTTTTGCCTAATGGCAAGTCAAGAAGATTTATTTAAAAAGGTCATATCCCATGCAAAGGAGTATGGCTATGTGTTTCAATCAAGTGAGATATATGACGGACTTAGTGCGGTCTATGACTATGCACAAAACGGTGCGGAACTCAAAAAGAACATTCGGGAGTACTGGTGGAAAGCAATGGTACAGCTAAATGAGAATATTGTCGGGATTGATGCCGCTATTTTCATGCACCCTACTACATGGAAGGCTTCTGGTCATGTCGATGCTTTCAATGATCCTTTGATTGATAATAAGGATTCAAAAAAACGCTATCGGGCCGATGTATTGGTGGAAGATTATACTGCTAAAATCGAGACCAAAATAGAGCGAGAAGTTAAAAAAGCGGCAAAGCGTTTTGGGGATGCATTTAATAAAGAAGAATTTTTGGCCACCAACCAGCGCGTAAAAGATTATCAGGAAAAAATAGACACCATTCTCAAGCGATTAGGGCAATCTTTGGAAAATGAAGATTTGGCCGATGTAAAAAAGCTCATTGAGGAATTGGAAATCGCCTGTCCTATGTCGGGGTCTAAAAATTGGACCGATGTTAAACAATTTAATTTGATGTTCGGCACAAAGCTTGGTGCCTCTGCAGATAGTGCTATGGACCTATATCTTCGCCCTGAAACGGCGCAAGGTATTTTTGTGAACTTTCTAAATGTGCAAAAAACCGGACGCCTAAAAATTCCCTTCGGAATTGCGCAAACCGGAAAGGCATTTCGCAACGAGATCGTAGCAAGACAATTCATTTTTAGGATGCGCGAATTCGAACAGATGGAAATGCAGTTTTTTATCAAGCCCGGTACACAATCTGATTGGTACGAGTATTGGAAAGAGCACCGCATGAAATGGCATTTGTCTTTGGGTATGGGAGCAGATAATTA
This sequence comes from uncultured Flavobacteriaceae bacterium, assembly GCA_938017825.1. Classification (GTDB taxonomy): domain Bacteria; phylum Bacteroidota; class Bacteroidia; order Flavobacteriales; family Flavobacteriaceae; genus Pelagihabitans. The sequence goes on along the minus strand of CALIJE010000062.1, from coordinate 32,905 downwards.
TCGCTTTCATGATCATGAAAAATTGGCCCATTATGCCGATGCCGCAGCCGATATAGAATTTCGTTTTCCATTTGGTTTTAAAGAGTTGGAGGGAATTCATTCCCGAACCGACTTTGATCTGAGCAAACATCAGGAGTTCTCGGGTAAAAAATTACAGTATTTCGATACAGATGAAAGCAAAAACTACGTGCCCTGCGTTGTAGAGACTTCAATTGGTTTGGATCGGATGTTCTTGGCGGTATTCTCAAATTCTTTACAAGAAGAGGAACTTGAAAATGGCACTACAAGAACGGTTCTAAAGTTGCCTGCAGTGTTGGCCCCGACTAAAGCCGCAGTTTTCCCCTTGGTCAAAAAAGATGGTTTGCCCGAATTGGCCCATGAAATCATCGATGACCTTAAATGGGATTTTAATGTTATCTATGATCAGAAAGACGCCGTTGGCCGTCGTTACCGAAGACAGGACGCAAACGGCACACCATTCTGCATCACCGTAGATCATCAATCATTGGAAGACCAAACGGTGACCATTCGTCATCGCGATACCATGCAGCAGCAGCGTGTGGCAATTTCAGAACTGAAAGGAATAATCCACAAAGAGGTCGATATGAAGTCGTGGTTAATGAGGATGAATCAGGTCTAGAGCTTATAGCCTAGACGTAGACTTCCATAAAAGTTACGCGCATCGCCTGGATAATAATAGCGTGGTTCGTTTCCGCCGAAACCTCTGGTATTGATAAGTACCGACTGTGCGTAGATCGTGTCGAATAGATTGTTTACCCCAATAGCTACACCTACGGTGAATTTCGTTGTTAGATTCTTGTGGTAGCCCATTCTTGAATGCACAAGATTAAATGATTCGCTTGATAGGGTGTTCGCATCCGTTAACGGAATGGCACCCACATGCTGATAGGTTGTGTTCCAATAAAAATTGGAAAAGAGTCGCATTTGCAGTCCGCTATGTATACGATGTTTGGGTACACCCGTCAGGGCATTTCCCGAAAAATCATTGTCACCATCCACAAAATCAACAAACTCGTGATTGTTTAAGGTATAGTTCAAAAACGGCTGTACATTGAAATTAGTCGAGAATCGAATTTGATAGTTCATTGAAACTTCAACACCCTGATGTTTTGTCTTGCCCGCATTTTTTCCGATAAATTGATCTTCGCCCACTCGCTGGGCGACCAAAAGATTTTGAATGTTCATTTGATAGACTACCAATTCGAGATTGAAATTGTTCTCCGCCCATCTAAAATTTCCACCCAGCTCAACGTTGGTACCAGTTTCTTGGGTGATATCTGGGTTGATGACACCATCTGGTGTTAAGGTTTCCTCGAGGCTAGGGTTAGAAAAACCCCTACTGATATTGCCATAAATACGATGTTTCTGAGAAAGCGTGTAGTTCAGATTAAGATTGGGCATTAAAATAGCCTTAAACTTACGGGCGGCACTTCTATTTGCTATCCCGGTATTGAATAGATCGGTGTAATCGTAATCGGTTTTGTTCACATTGAGTCCCGCTTGCGCAGAAAAAGCCTTTGATAAAGGAAGCAAAAGGGAGGCAAAAGTGTTCAGCTGATTGCGAAACTCCGTATTTCTTGCGAAAAGGTCTCCTTGCAGGCTTCCATTGCCATTGTTGTCTTGGTACAAATTTTCAAACTCTTTCCAGCGATAGGCGTCTTTGAACAGTTCTGCCCCAAGCTGGAATGTAGCAGTATTTTTTAAAAATGGAAAACTGCCCTCGAACCGTGTTCGAAACCCATATCCGTTGGTAAATTCGTCTAATATTCCGAACGGCCGCGCCTCGTAGTGGTCTAGGTAGCTATAGAAAACACTAGTGGTGTTTTTCAGGGTCGGGTTAAATTCGTGAGCTAATGAAAGACCAATTAAAGTGCTGTTATTGGCCTCGAATCCTTTCGAAGTCCGCCAAGTGAATGTTGCTTGCTGTGGATTTTCGGCGAAGGCCGTAGCACCAAGTGAACTGGGAATTTGGGCCGTATAGTCGATGTGATTTAGAAGAATCGATAGGGCGTTGTTCTTGTTCAAATGAAACGTGCCGTTCAAGAGTAGTCCGTCTCGTTCAAAATTGTTGTTTTCACGATATCCATCGGTTTGGGTATGCCCATATTGAAGACCCAACCGTAATTTGCCGTCATAGTGATTAAAAGAAAGATTGTTCTTCTTTAATCCAAAAGAACCCAGTGTAAAATTGTTGGAAAAGTTAGTCGAATACCCAATAGCTTTTTTAGGACTTAAGATAATCGCTCCACCCAAATTAGCACCATATGAAGTTGCTTTAGGGCCTTTGACGACTTCAATTTGACTGATATTTTCTAAATCGTAAGCCTCTATTTCAGAAGATCCCGCCCCATTTGTAACGGGGATGTCATTGTAATACAGACGCAATTTGTTCGTACCGAACAAGGTGCGGGCACCAATACCCCTAATAGTAATGCGGTTCGTATTCAATGCTCCAGAAAACACATAAACTCCAGGAATCTGATTTATAGCAGGTACCATGCTTAACGGACTGTAATTCTGAAAAGTTTTTGCCCCAATTACTTCAGAAGTAACGATTCCGAATGTTAGTTTTCGCTTTTGGGCATCAATTAAAATGACTTCATCGAGTTGTGTAATACTGTCATTGGAAATAGGTTGTTGAGCACACATGATGCCTGTAACCAGTAAAAGAAGAAAACGAAAACAAGAGCCTTGCATATATGAAATATAGGTCTTAAAAATACTTGAATTCGTTTAGTTATTTGAGGGAAAGTAAAAGAAGTTATTAGAACCTGTAACCTAAAGCTACCCCTGTACGAACAAGAATCTCAGGAGCAAAATCGGCATCGAGAAAGTTTCTTCCAAAACCGCCATAAACTTCGACCATAAAACCTCCAGAGGTCACGAATTTACCACCGACCGAAACACCCAATGCCAAATCTGAATAATTTCGATCCTCATTAGGTTCGTCGGCAATACCGAAAATTGAATCGAATCCGTCACCTTCGTTATACATCATGAATCCCTCAACGAAAAATCCTTTGGCATATCCTCCAGAAAAGAAATGACGATAATAAGGGGTTATAGAAAATTCACGGGAAATATCTAAAAAGTTATCATCATCACTTTGATCAATATCGAACATGACCGCAACGCCTATAGATGATTTATCATTTAAAAGGCGTTCATAGCCAATTTCTGCATGTGATAACGCAAGAAGGCTAAAGACATTGGCTTTTATTTCATTTTTTGGCTGTAAACCGCTATTGTTTTGTGCCTGGCCGGCAACGGTAGCCAAACAAACCAAACTGAGAAATATAAATAGGTTCTTCATGATATAACTATTAAGTCTTAAGACGGTCTGCAAACTAGGGCCGTTTCGATTATACAACTGTTAAAATCGAAAACCCACAGATAAGCCGGCACGAAATATAAAAGGGTTTTGGAAATCTGCGGGATTGATGTTTCTTCCCAACCCAGCTAAAATTTCAACCGTAAAACGATCACTTCGAGTCACCCATTTGTTTCCGACTCCAATTCCAAGAGCGGCAGTGCTATAGTTTATATCACGACTATTGAAATCGTTTTCATCCCGTTCTTTTTCACCGCGGTAATATAATCCGAAAGCCTCGGCAAAAAAACCACTTCTGGGCGCATAGCCAAAATAGGCCCTAAAATTTGGGCCAATGCCGAAACTTCCATTGAAGTCGGTAGCATCATTGTCAAAATAAATTGTACCGCCAATGCTGGTGTCCTCTGTAAAAAAATACTCATACGAAGTTTGTACGGTAGAGGTAGCCAAAAAGAGTCCGATATTTAGCTTTATCTCTTGGCCATTGCTGTATTGAGGATAGGCTTGGGCACTAGCGGCAAAACCACTTAAACACAGTAATAGTATAAGTATTCTTCTCATTATCAAGGAGTTAATGCTTCCTTATGGCTAAAATTTCAATTCAAAATTTAAATTATGATAGTACAAAGATGCGCAAAACATAAAAAAAAGAAGCAAGGCATATAAATAAATAAGCAAGTTCCCTATTTTTAGCCTTTAGGTCAAAGTGAAATTTATGAAGATAGTTTCGTACAATGTAAATGGAATTAGAGCCGCTTTAAAAAAGGGCTTTATTGAGTGGATTCAGTCAGTAGACCCCGATGTTATTTGCCTACAAGAGATCAAAGCTCAAGAAGATCAGCTAGATCTTTCTGTTTTTGAGGCAGCGGGTTACCCATTCAATTATTGGTATAGTGCTCAAAAAAAAGGATATAGTGGGGTGGCTATTCTATCCAAGAAAAAGCCCGATCATATTGAATTGGGAACGGGAATCGAAACCATGGATTTTGAAGGAAGGAACATCAGGGCAGACTTTGGAGACTTGTCTATAATGAGCATGTATCTTCCATCGGGAACCAATTTGGCGCGACTGGATTTTAAGCTAAACTACATGGCAGAAATTCAGGAGTACTTCAATGACCTAAGAAAAGAAAGACCGAATCTTATAGTTGTTGGGGATTACAATATTTGTCATGAGGCAATTGATATTCATGATCCTGTTAGAAACAAAAACGTATCTGGTTTTTTACCCGTTGAACGTGAATGGATCGGAAATTTACAGAAAAGTGGCTTTATCGACAGCTTTAGATATTTTAATAAGGAACCAGATAATTATACCTGGTGGAGCTATCGTGCAAACGCTAGGAACAACAACAAGGGTTGGCGTTTAGATTATGCCATGGTAAGTGAACCGCTTCGCGATCGTTTACAACGTTCGGTAATTCTGTCAGAAGCCAAACATAGTGATCATTGCCCCATACTTGTGGAAGTGTCAAACTGAAGCTTCTAAAATAGAACCTAATAAAAAAGCATCCCGATGTTAACCGGGATGCTTTTTGTCTTTATACATTATACTTCTTATCGGTATATTGAGAAGTGACCTACAAATTCACGTTCATCTTTTACACCGTTGAGTTTAATTACATACCAATAGTCTCCTGCAGGTAGAATTTGGTTATTGTAGGTACCATCCCAATCTCCGTTTCCGATGAACTCTTTTATAGTTCTGCCATAGCGATCATAAATATGTACGAACATATTCGGGAAAGCCTCATTGTTCTTAATACGCCATACATCATTTATGCCGTCTCCATCAGGGCTAAAGAAGTTCGGTATTTCGATATCGATGAATGCCATTGGAATTTGAATTGCCGTTTCACAACCTTTGCCGTCAACCACTCTTACCGTGTAAGTACCGTCACGGGTTATATAGTAACCTCCAGTTGCTTGTGGTACACCTTCAAAATAATACGTGTGGTTACCATCACCTCCACCGGCCTGAACCAAAATTTGGTTGATCTCTCCTTGCTGCTGTACAAGGGTCAAAGGCTCCTGGGCTATTACTTCGAACGTAACAGGTTCATTACAACCGGTAGCTGAATCTTCTATCAAAATAGTATGTGAACCAGCTGATATTCCACTAAAGGTCGGTTCTAGTTGCGACGGGTTTCCATCTAAAGAATACATCAATTGAGTGGTATCTTGCTGGTCATTTACCAATGTTATGGTTGCGCTGTAAAACGGATTTCCATCCATACACTCATCGGCAATTTCAACCTCGGCCCGAAGATCAGATCCTGCTTTTATCTCATGCAATATCGGTGGGGCTTCACAACCATTATCGTCACGCACATAAACTTCATAGAATCCTGCATCCAAGTTGGTAAAGTTCTGAACTGTACCTGCTATTGTGGTATATGTGCCATTGGGATCACCTAGGCTATAGGAATAAGGTGCGGTACCTCCTGTAACTTCAACATCGAACGAACCATCGTCATCGGCTGCACATACCTCGTCTTGAGAATTGTTGACCGTAGCTTCAAGCGCTGCCAATGGTCCTCCAATCGTAATACCACTGACTATTGCTTCACAGCCATTGACATCCTGAACGGTAACCGAGTATGTTCCTGGCGCCAATCCTTCAAAAAGCGCGTTGTCAACTGCTTTGGAAGGTTCTGTCGATAAAATGAACTTAAATGGTGCTTCACCACTATTGAAGGTAATTTCAAAACTACCATCATTATCTCCAAAACACTGTACATCTTGTCGTGGTCCGAGAACCGGATCTAACAATGCGGGCTGGTCAATAACGATCAGCTCGGAAAGTGCTTCGCAATCTAAACCACTAAAAGCTCTAATGCGATAGTTTCCTGCCCCAAGCATATCAAAGATTCCCGTAGTCTGCCTAGTTCTAATTACAGCACCGGCATCATCTTCTAATTGATATTCATATCCGCCGAGACCTTTTTCGGCCAAAGCAACAAGAATTGCATCATTTTCTCCATTACAATTAATCGTTGTGTTGGTAGTGTCTACCGTGACTTCTAAAGGCTCTACAACATTAATTGTGCGTATTGCCGTAATAGGAGAAGGACATAGGAATGTGGCATCTCTGGCTTCCATTTCATATGTTCCTGAAGGCAAGGATGAAAATACATGAGTCACACTTGCGGTGGCAGTCCATGCGGTCGCTTGACTAGCAGGTGCAATAATCCTGAAATTATAGCTACCGCTTCCACCAGCTCCCGTGACCGTAATTTCCCCAACATCATTTGGTGGACATGTTGGCTCTTGGGTAATGGCAGCATCAATTGTAATTCCTGCAGGATCTCTGATATATATAGGAGCCGTTGTTACATCACAACCATAACCATCGATTACGCTAACCGAATAATCACCCTCTGGCAAACCGTTAAATGAGTTCGATGCCTGTGGTAACGCACTTACACCTGTAGTTAGATTGTTCAATATGTACTCATAGGCCGCTGGTCCGTTAACTCTTGAAGCCGACACGGTGATGCTGGCATCATTAAAGCCTGTACAACTTGGTTGAACCACAGCTGGCCCGGCCGGATCTAGTTGGATTAAATCGATTAAAGGAACTATAATAGGTTCTGAATGAGGACATCCCTGACCATCTGTTACGGTTAAGGTGTACGCTCCTGCATCTAGATTATCAAAAATATTATAGTTTGTGGCGTTGGCTGGCATTGAGGCTCCGCTAGAATCGAGCACCAAATCCAAGGAATATGTTCCCCATCCACCTTCTGGTGTAACAGTGATTTGTGCGTCGCTGCCAGGGTTACAGGTCAACTCATTCGTAATACTTGCCTGGAAACCTAAGGCCAATGTTGGAGATTGTATGGTTACAAAATTCGATATTTCCTTACAGCCAGGAGCACTTGTTGATCTGAGATCGATATAATAGGTTCCTGCACGTAGGCCGGTCACCGATATGGTCCCGGTCGAAGTGTTTTCCAACAGATTTGACATCCCGGGAACTGCTACATCATTTGAGTCGAAGACCGTGTACTCGAACGGTCCTGAATATCCCGAAACGGAAAACTCCAAGGCCCCATCAGAACCGTTATAACAAGTTACATCGTTAACATGATCCGCAAGCATATCGAGGGTGTCGAACGCCGGAATTTCTATAACTACATTATCGGTACATCCACTTATAGTATCGGTTATTAGAAAGGAATAGTTACCTGGATTACCGCGTTGAATGTTTATCGTGGTTCCGGCAATGGTAACAACCGATGAAGCACTAGGCAATTCTACGATGCTATAGCTTGTTATGCTCGCAGGGATTACGATTTCATATTCACCATCAGTTGCACAATCCATAGGGCTGGTGACCGTATGCGTCGCTGTAAGTTTTGTAACCGCAGCGATATTTACAATGGCTTGATCGGTACAACCGTTTGCATCGATTACATTTATGGTAACCGTTTGTGCGTTATCACTATACGGCAACTCATAGGTTGTGGTGCTCCCAAAGCTACCACCATCAAAACTGTATTGGTACGGTGCGGTTCCCGTAGGGCTTCCGGCAACGTCAACAGTTGCATCAATAGTTGCCATACCAATATCGTTGCTCGCGGTACAACTAAAGGTAGATGTTTCATTGGCTGATAATACAAGTTGTGTTGGAGCATTGATTGTTAGCGGTCCTAAAGGTTGAATACAATGCTTGGCCGATCGTACATTAATGGTATGCGTTCCCGGAGCTAAGTTTTCGAATAAATTCGAAGTTTGGTAGGCACCACCATCGATACTGAATTCATAAATAACATCCAGATTGTCGACTGCGGGTGTTTGAACCACCCTAATAACACCATCATTTGAAGTGCTTGTTGCCGAACTTCTACAGCTAATGTGTTGTAGTACTTCTGCCGTAAAATCGGGTATTGCAGGTGCTTCTAACTGAAGGTATTCAGTATATTCAGGAGCGCAACGCTCTGCAATTGGCACCTGAGGGTCAAAATCTGTAACTAAAACCCTGTAGTTAACGCCAGAAGTTAGTCTATCAAAAACTCCAGTCGCATTGGTTTCTTCTCCGGGAGCATAAGATCCAGGAATAGGTTCAATGGTAAATTCGTAGGTACCTGAACCACCATACGCAGAAGCTGTTATTTCTCCGTTTTCAGGATTACCGCTGTCACAATTCAGCGTTTTACTAATTTCAATTTGTGGAACCAATTGGGGGTAAATATGAATATTTTCAACAGGCGTTTCGCATCCATTTTCATCACGAACAATTAAGGTGTGTTGTCCGGGACCTAATTGCGCGACATTTGAATTTGTTACAGTACCATCCCATATATACACATTAGTGCCTTCACCAAGCGTTACCGTAGCATTAACTTCATATATTTCATTACCATCTGTGTCAAAACAACGATCTAAAACATCAACTTTTGTAATCGAAGGTTGGGGGTCAATAGTTACCGGTGTCGAAACCATTACTTCACAACCACCACCATCTCGAACATAGATATCGTAATTCGGATTTGCACCATCATAGGGAACTTCCTTAAATGGGCTGGATCCCCAATCGGCAGCAACTGGCGTCGTGCCACTTGGTACAAAAGCATATTCATATTCATGCCAACTGGCTTGATCTAGTTTATTTCTGATATTGAAATAACGTTGATCATCCCAGCCGCCTTTGGCAACTACAGAAATTTGCGCTCCTACATTACAAGTTGCTGCGACCACTTGATCTATATCTAACCTAAGTCTACTTTTTGGTCTATAAATAAGGAATCGATTACCCGATTTACAACCAGATTCTGTGGTGACTTCTGCAACATACCAAGCTAATTTTAAATCAGGTACTTCAAATTCAAAATCACCAGTTGCGGGGCCAACATAGGTGCCGTTTTTCCTAAAGGTTGCAAAATTCGCCTCTCGTGCAGGAGAATTGTTTCCTACTCCTAGGTCACTCGCATGTCTTATTTTCCAGTCAACTGTTTGATCCCCATCATTGTCTTGATCTCCTGCTCCGGCTATGGAAAACCTAACTCTACCATCATTGCCGGTAAAACATGACAAACTTTGTGGGGTAGAAACAACATCAATGTTATTATCAGGGGCTTCAGGAGCATGAACAACACCCATAGATCGCCATCTTTGACAACCGGTTGCTTCATCTCTTATCACGATAGCATAATTTACACCAAATAGGAGTCCGCTTACCCTAAAGTCTCTTTCTGGTATGCCCATAACACCGCCGCCTAAATCAACCATAGTTCCTGCGTCAACATCTTCTCCAAAAGCCTGATTTTCGCCGGGAATGCCATTATAATTTGGCACTTCAAAGCTTCTCCAAGCTGGCGCGTTATTTTCATCATAAGGCCAAATACGATATGAAAATGGTCCTACCAAGCCAGCAGGGTCACCAACTTCCACTTGAAATGATGCACCATTCGCACAAGATTGATCTAGGTCAACTTCTGGTTTCTGAATCCATGGTAAAGGAGGCTGTGTAATTTCAAAAAGGGGAGACTCAAAAATACAACCTTTCTCATCTTCAATTTCAACATAAAACCAATGAGGCCAATACATGCGAAAGTCATAAAACGATGCTGGGTCGCTCATATCAGTAGGAACCGATTCCCGATACTGCCAATATCTTGCTGTACCTGCAGCATGTGCCGCAGGACTGCTCACACGAATTAATCTCATAACAACCAGGCCGGTTGCATTTTGAACATTGGTTACTCTGGTATTACCCCAGATATTACCCCCTGGTGGAATAACAGGGTTACAACTTATATCTGTATCTGAAACATCCGCGGTAATTGCTGCTTCTGCACCAATAGTTACTTGCTGTACAGCAGTTTCGCAACCTAAATCGTCACGAATAATATAGTCATAGCTTATTGCATCTAAGCCGGTATAGAGTGATTGTGTTGTAAAAGGACTCCCATTAAAACTATAGGTAAACGGAGGAGTACCTCCTGTAGCGGCTAATTCTACCGAACCCGTACCAGGTTTTCCACAAGCAGTGTCCGTTATGTTAGGGGCAGGGGTAATTGGTGGAGAGTCGGTAACTTCAACACTATTGGTAGTGGTGGTACAACCTTCGCTATCGGTAACTATAAAGGAATACGTCCCAGCCGTTGATGCGCTATATGGCATTGCAACAGGTGTAGCACTTGGGTCACCCACCAATGCATAGGTAAAAGGAGGGTAGCCCTCTTGAGGTACAACCTCAATAGTCGCATCAGTAGGTGTGCCACAGCCCAGCGGTTTTGTGATTTCTGCCAAGGCGAATAATTGCCCGGCGATTTTAGTATCTGCAACAATAGTCTCACAACCATTGTTTCCTATAAGCTTAATTACGTAATTAAAAGGAGTAAGGTTATTTAAAACAAAACTATCGCCTGTAGGTACAGGTACTGGGGTACCGTTATTTACGGTATAAAAATAAGGAGCCTCACCACCGGAAACATCTATTTTTAGAATACCTGGCGTGGCTGTCGAATAACAGTAATTTGTCGGCGAACCCCCAGCATAGTCTTTGTCGACTGTTGCAGTAGGGCCTCCTTGATCTAATAAATCAAAACTAACATTGTTTATGACGCAACCATTTATATCTGTTAAGATGATGGTATGAGTGCCTGCTTGGGTAAGACCTGTAATGTTTTTATTGCTCTGAACCGGAGTTGTCGTTGCATCTGGTCGAATAACTTGATAACTGTAGTTGCCCCATCCGCCAGAAGCTTCGATAGTTACACTTCCTGGGCTACCACAGTTCATCGGGGAAACAGCGAACGAATCCAAAGATAAGGCCATTGCTGGCTCTGCGATTGTCAAGGTTTCAACTTGTTGGCATGGCCCGGAGGCATCACCGATTCTAATTGTATAGGTATCTGCTGCTAAGCCGGTAATGGTTATGGGAGAGGCCGTAGCGTTGGTGACGCCTAAACCTGTATCAGTACCTGTACCATCTTCAACGATTACATTGAACGAAGTGTCAAAATTTTCAATGGTGATATCGATACTGCCATCTAGGGCACTAGTCCCTGCACAACTTACATTGGTTTTTACACTGGCATTCGCGTTAAAACCAATAGGCTGTGGAACCGTAAAGTTGCGAATTATAATACAACCATTATCCGCTGTTACCTCAAACGTATAGGTGTTTGGAGTCAAAGCTGTAAAGCTATCACTTGGCCCATTGGATATCACGGTAGGTGCCGTAATCCTATATGAAAAAGGGGACTGACCGCCTTGAACGGTAATCTGTACATCTGTGGCACCGGTACTACAATCAATATTACTGGTTAAAAAGGTTAAATCGTTAAGTTCGGAACTACTGGTTACGGTTTGGTCAACCGTCGCCGTACATTGGTTTGCATCCCTGACGGTAATAGTATAGTCACCAGCTCCCAAGCCTGTGAAAATATTGCTTGTTTGAAAGGATAGCCCATCAAGACTATATTCGAGCGGGGCAGTTGCACCGGCACCGACCGTCGTCTCGATTGTAGCTGAACCGGTTGTACAATTTATTTGCTGTGTTATTGCAGCGGTAACCACAAAAGCTGGACTATTGCCCACTGTTGTATTGACCGCTGGCAAATCGCATGTACCACCCGCCTTTTGTTTTCTTATGATTACATCATATGAACCGGCGGCTAAGTTGCTAAATACTTTTGAGGTTTGAAAATTTGCGCCATCAATACTATATGTTACGGAATACCCTTGCGTATTGGTAACTTCAACAGCAATGCTACCATCATCGACACCACTACAACTAACGTCGTTAGGCGTTACGGTATAAGCGATTTCCGATTCCGTGATTACGTTAACAGTATTTGCGTCTGAAACACAATTGCTGGCGTCTCTTACTTTGATAGCATAGGATCCTGTGGTCGCAATCGGGATAGTAGTTTGGTTACCTGCAGTAAATGCGACATAGGAAATACCATTATCCAAACTATACTCGAAAGGGGAATTGCCTCCTGTTTTCGTGAGGGTGATCACACCATCGGTACAATCAATATTTTTGGTAACTACTGCATCGGGTGCAACAACTGTAAAGGGGTCAATTGTAAAGTTTCCGTTCCAAGCACAGTTAGAAACGCTTGCCAAGGTAACCTCAACATCGTAATTCCCTACATCTAGGTTGCTAAATGTATACGTATCGTTGGTAATTGGCCCCGAAGAATTTAATAGGTTTCCTCCTTGGGTTAGTTTGTAAATGTAACTTGTAGATGCGTTAGCAATGTCTATGGTAATAGAACCTGTTGCGGAATTACACGTAATTTGATTTACGGTGGCAGTGGCGTCAATAGAATTGTTTTCTACAGAGATATCATTCATGGTCAAAACACACCCTCCGGCATCATTCTTTTTGCGTATTTGTATATCGTAAGTGCTAACACTGTTTATGGGAAACACATTAGAATCTTGCCAAGATGCCCCACTGGTGATGCTATACTCGTATCCTGAAGGTACATTTGAAATTATAATACTACCAGGAGAACCACAATCGATGTTCTGTACCAGGGCATTAGGATTTAGGCCATTGGCATAAACGTTGAAGTAAAATTGTTCGCTTGTACCATCGGCGTACTGCACAAATATTTTGTATTCTCCAGCGTCGGTTACATTATACTGCGTGTCGGTACTCAGTTGATTCCATGTACAACTCGGGGCGGTATTGGGGCATGATAGGTCTGCCGCCGCACAACTACTGGCATCTAGCTGAGACCACGTAATCTGGGTGGCGTTTGAAATATTGGTGACCAACAGCCGGTCGTCATTTGCACCACACAGATAAATCTCATGAAGATCGATTCCGTTGGCGGTACATTGCACTACGTTGTCAGAACTGCCGATTAGAGGATGTGGCCCTCGTTGGGATATCTCTGCAGTTTCTGAAGTTTTTATCTCGAAATTAAGTATGGAAGGAACTACATGTCCGAAAAGAGAAAATGCCATTAGAATTATGGCAAGTAAGAATAAGCTATTTGTTGAACGCGTAAATCGTTTGAAAGCGGTCATTGGCAGGTTTTTCTGAATGGTTTATTTAGCTCTTGAAATTCAAATTGGGAACAAAACGCAGATTTTAAGCCAATATATAACGTCCATAATTGCACTTTAGTGTAAAAAAACCGTGGTTCATTTAGTGTTTATATAGCTCGATTCACCCTTATTTTTATGGGCTTTTTCGATAAAACGTGGAGTCTGAAAATTTTGAAAATTCTATGTTGATAATCTTAGTGGCACTAGATGTTTAGAAAGTCTAAATTTGCATTCATAAATCATAGATTTAATGAAGTACGAATTTCTACCCCATACAGATATTGAGGTAAGCAAAATTTGCCTGGGCACGATGACCTGGGGCAATCAAAATACCGAGTCCGAGGGCCATGAACAAATGGATTTTGCTGTTGACAAAGGAGTGAATTTTTTCGATACCGCGGAGTTATACCCTATTCCGGCACACCCGGATCGTAAATCGGTCACTGAAAAAGTAATTGGTTCTTGGTTTAAGAAAAATGGTAATCGTGATAAAATCGTTTTGGCCTCAAAAATTGTTGGGAAGGCCCCATTCACCAAGTTCATAAGGGCCACAGGGTTTGCAAGGGAATCTATTATAGATGCCGTGGAAGGTAGTTTAAGACGGTTGCAAACAGATTACATCGATTTGTACCAGCTGCATTGGCCAGAACGAAATACAAACTATTTTGGGAAGCGGGGTTACCAACATTCCGCGGATGATCACTGGAAAGACAATATCCATCAGGTTTTAGAGACCTTAAGGGATTTGATTCGTGAGGGCAAAATTCGTCAAGTGGGCATCAGCAATGAAAATCCTTGGGGTACCATGCGCTATCTTGAAGAGAGCAAGGTGCATGTAAGTTTACCTAGAATGATTACGATTCAAAACCCATATAGTTTATTGAATCGCCTATTTGAAATCGGTTCTTCCGAAATCTCAATGCGTGAAGACATTAAACTGCTGGCATACAGCCCGTTAGGTTTCGGCGCATTGACCGGAAAATACCTTGGGGATAGACTACCTGAAAATTCGCGTTTGTCCCTTTTTCCAAATTACAATCGATATATCAAAGGCAATTCGGTACTCGCAACTCAACGGTATTACGAATTGGCTAGGGCCAACGACTTGACTTTAACACAAATGGCACTTGCTTTTGTAAACACGAGACCATTTCTAACGAGTACGATTATCGGAGCTACCAACTTGAAGCAACTCGAAGAAAATATCGGTAGTATTGATATAGAATTATCACCCGAAATCTTGGATGCCATTGAAGCCATTCACAATGACATACCGAACCCGGCACCTTAAATTCAGTAGTTATGTATTTTTTGAAAGTGGGATTTTGGCAAGTAATATTTATTATCGCGGTGATATTGATATGCATGCTCGTGGCCAGAATCGTAAAGTCTAAATCCTAACCAAACAGGTCGCTCACAACATCTTCGATACGTGTGGCTAATTTCACGTTGATTTGCGTCCTTTTAAGGCCCATTTTATTGTTTTTGGACACATAGATTGCTTTGAATCCTAGCTTTTCAGCTTCCAAAATACGTTGCTCTATGCGCTGTACTGGGCGTATTTCTCCGGCCAGGCCTACTTCGGCCGCAAAACATATACCTTTTTCAATAGGAATGTCAGCATTACTTGAAAGTATAGCTGCAATTACGGCCAGATCTATCGCTGGGTCGTCAACAGAAATACCACCGGTAATATTGAGAAATACGTCTTTCGCCCCTAATTTAAAGCCCGCCCGTTTCTCTAAAACCGCCAATAACATATTGAGTCGCTTGGCATTGTATCCGGTAGTTGAACGCTGAGGAGTTCCATAAACAGCGGTGCTCACGAGGGCCTGAATTTCTATCATCAATGGTCGCATACCTTCAACGGTAGAAGCTATGGCAGTTCCACTCAAGCCCTCGTCATTTTTTGAAATTAAAATTTCAGACGGATTGTTCACCTGTCTTAAACCACTACCGTGCATTTCGTAAATGCCTAATTCGGCTGTTGATCCGAACCTGTTCTTCAAGGCGCGCAGAATGCGGTAAACATAGTTGCGATCGCCTTCAAATTGCAGTACGGTATCTACCATATGCTCCAAAATTTTTGGCCCTGCAATCGAACCATCCTTCGTAATATGGCCTATTAGGATTACTGGGGTATTGGTTTCTTTGGCGAACTTGATCAACTCAGTTGTACATTCGCGAATTTGCGAAATACTCCCTGCTGCCGATTCGATATAGTCTGAATGCAATGTTTGTATCGAATCAATGACTACGATATCAGGTTCGGTAGTTTCAATTTGTTGAAATATGTTTTGTGTTTTCGTTTCCGTAAGTATAAAACAAGTTTCACTCGCAGGGTGAATGCGATCAGCTCGCATTTTAATTTGCTTTTGGCTTTCCTCCCCAGAAACATAGAGCGTCTTATATGGTAATTTTAAGGCTATTTGAAGTAGTAAGGTGCTTTTGCCAACCCCTGGTTCACCTCCCAAGAGCACTAACGAACCGGGGACTAGCCCCCCGCCAAGAACTCTGTTGAATTCAAGGTCAAAGGTGTTTATACGCAGCTCTTTTTCGGTACTGATTTCATCTACTCGAAGAGGCTTTGTAACTTTTTTTTTGGTTTTGGATGCCGATTTCCAACTCGATTTTTCTTCTTTTTGTACCACTTCTTCCACAACGGTATTCCACTCTTTGCAAGCAGAACATTGCCCTACCCATTTCGCATATTGGGTGCCGCAATTTTGACAAAAAAATGCTGTTTTGGTTTTGGCCATTTTCTCAGATGAGGTTTGGCGCTAAAGGTAATAAGAAGTTTGAAAAGGGCTAGGATTCGTTTGCGGTATCGAACCAAAAATGCGATTTATTACCTTAATAATAAAATTGTTGTCTTGCTCAAAGGCTTTTAATTAAGCTACCTCGGCGACGGCTAAAGCCATTCAATTGTCACAATATGATAAATCCTGCTTTCAACCCAAAATAGGTCAATAGAATTCAGGATAATACATAAAATATGCATGTAGCCTTAAATCCTATTTGGCGTTATTCTTAAAAGCCAAAGTCTGCCTTTAGAGCATCTATTTTTTCTAAAGCCATTTCCTTGGTTAGGAAGTCGATTTCTTCCATAATAAAGGCTTTTTCGAATGTTTTCAAGGCTTTTTTCGGTTCCCCTGATTGTTCGTAGTACTCGCCTTCAAAATAAAAGCCTAACATAGATTCTGGAAATTCTTGTTTGCACAAATCGGATAATGGTTTGAGTGAATCAAAATCTTCCTTTTTGCGACTCGCTGCGTAAATGGCCATAACGTCGTTCAGCTCTACTCGTTTGGTAAGTCCAAATAGGTCTTGAATACTATTATATTTGTTTTGAAGATAATCAAATACAGGTTCCTCCGAAGTCAATATATTCTCCTTGTACTCTTTTGGGCTAATAGGCTTGAACATTTTGAATATATTGTCAAATGACCTGCCAATGCCATATGCGGCAATTGAAATATGATCTGCTCCTTCGTACTCGTCAAAATAATACCGTAGATTTTCTTTTTGAATTGCCTTAATGGCGGTGTTCATTTGTTTGATTCGGGCTAAGTATTTGCTTTTTTCATCCTCGACGATTAACTGGTAGAAAAGCTGTTTGTTATGCTCTGATAAACGTGCCGGAACATGAGTCTCCATATCTGGGGCCAAAGTTGGTGAAATACTCACATAGGCATTGAAGAGCGAATTTTCTTTGTACAACCAATAATTGGCAAAATTAGCAGTGATATCATAACCTATCACCATTTTAAACGGAGCGGTTTTATAATTTAGGTCCAAGTAAGGAATAAGTTCCATACCCAAAAATTCAAAAAACAGCTTCGCTTTCTCGGTAGGAAGGCCTGAATTTTCATCAAATTCACAATCATCTAAGCGAATGCTTTGCTCACTTTGGTGAATGCCAACAACGATCATTTCTGGCATACCATGAAATTCGCTGTAAAATTTTGCAGTGGCCACCACTTGATCAAATAGGTAATCGGCATCTAAAACAACTACCAAAGGATATTTCTTATCATCGCTCATTTCCTCAGGAAAATAGTAGCTCACATCTCTACGTTCCTGTAATTTGAAAGATTCGAAAATTTCTTTGGTTACCTGTGCCTCCAATCCGAAGAAAAGAAGCAATGCCATAATAGTCAGGATACGTTTCATAATTCTTTTTTTGGTATCGAAATACGTTATTTGTCTTTGTTAATTAACGGTAATAGCAGAAAGGATATTGCCCCGAAAACAACTATCATTAGGGTCTGTGCAATCCACATTATCCAGCCAAAAGCATTTCCTGTAACCGCAGATATGCCAAATAGTTCCAAGGACTTGCTTACAAAGGCCGGGTAAGCGATAAAACCACCGTTAGTCGTGGTCATCGCAATAGACCCACCCACGAATGCTACCAGTAAGGGTCCGAGGCCCACCTCAGCTGTACCAGGTACGGTAAATTTTATCACATAAAACATCGCGATATAGGCTGCCCAGATATATAGGGTATGAAAGATAAAGGCCCATTTGTGCTTCATCTTAAAAATACTGGTAATGCCATCGAGCATATTGCCCAAAAAAGTCTTTACCTTTTCTGCAAAGGGTGAATTCGAATTCTTAATTAACTTAATGGTTAAAAGTAATCCCAGAATACCAACCACCAAAATTCCCAGACCAGCATAAATTCCAAAACCCGCTTCGTTAAGGAAACTCATAATGAGGTCGGTCTGAAATAAAACAGCGATAAATATAATTGCCAATAACATGATTACATCAACAAGTCGCTCGGTTACAATGGTGCCAAAACCTTTCTCAAAAGGCACGCCTTCATAGGTAGCCAATTCGGTAGGGCGAAGAATTTCGCCCGAGCGCGGCACCCCCAAATTGGCAAGATAGGCGGTAAAAATCATCATGGTACTATTCAAAATAGAAGCTCTATGACCCAAGGGCTCAAGAAGATAATTCCACCGAATAGCCCGTGAGATATGGCTTGATAGCCCGATCAAGATAGATAGACCCACCCAGTAAGGATCAGCATTTTTGATTTGTTCCCAGATCAAAGCTCGTTGGTCTTCGGTAGTTGAATTATAGAGATATAGGAGCAAAAAAACTCCCAAGGCTATTGGGAGTATTATTTTCAGGGCTTTTTTTGAACCGGTATTCAAATTAATTCAATAAGTTGTTTTCTTCATTAGGGAAGACCAACGAAGGATTAAATTCTCGGGCCTCATCTATATTCATGCGGGCATATGTGATCAATATGAGCACATCGCCAACAGCGACCTTTCTCGAAGCTGCACCATTTAAGGTAATTTCCCCACTACCACGAGGACCGGGTATGGCATAGGTTTCCAAGCGCTCTCCATTATTGTTATTTACGATTTGGACTTTTTCTCCCTGAACAATATTGGCAGCATCCATAAGGTCTTCGTCGATAGTGATACTTCCTATATAGTTAAGGTCTGCACCGGTAACTTTTACGCGGTGTATTTTAGATTTTACAACTTCAATTTGCATAAGACAAAGGTAGTTAGTTCAGGGCAATGTTGTCTATTAGCCGAACATCTTCAGCATAAACGGCAACAAAGGCCCTATATTTTCTTTTCGATTGTTTTTTAATGATAGGTGTCAAGGTATCGATATCCGCAATCTCAACATATTCTAACTTTAGGGCTGGGTGTTGCTCAAATTGATCGGTCACCCAATGCAACACTGTCGTTGCACTTTTCGTGCCAAATTGTTTTTTGGCCGCCAACAAGGTCTTATATATGAAGGCCGCTTCTTTTCGCATGCTTTTAGAAAGTCGCTCATTACGGGAACTCATAGCCAATCCGCTAGGTTCCCTGACAATTGGGCAGCCAATTATAGTAACATCTAGTTTTTGCTGGGCGACCATTTTTCTGATAATCTGTAATTGTTGAAAGTCTTTTTCCCCAAAGTAGGCTCTATCGGGTTCTATTGCTCGTAACAAAGCTTCTACAATTGTGCCGACCCCGTTGAAATGGTCATCCCTAAAAGCACCTTCCATAACTTTGTCAAGACCATCAAAGTCATACGATTTGGAAATAACTTTCTTTCGATAGATTTCGGAAACCGAGGGGGCAAATATGAAGATATTCTTTGAAATATTGTCCAATAAAGCCATATCGGCCTCTAATGTTTTTGGATACTTTTCCAGATCTTTTTTATTATCGAATTGGGTGGGGTTCACAAAAATGCTTACCACCACGTAGTCATTTTCTTCCACAGCCTGCTTTACCAAGGCGGCATGTCCTTCGTGTAAGGCGCCCATGGTAGGAACAAAACCAAGTTTATTCTTTTTATCTAGGGAAAAAAGATGTGATCGCATTGCTTTTACCGTCTCGAAAAGTTGCATAGTTCTAATTTAAAAGCGAGCAAACTTACTATAAATACGGCTAATCTACATAATTTTTGTAGTTTTGCATTTCGCTTTAAGCAATTAACGAAACACGTAATTTATGAATGGCAAAAAGATATTGTTCGTATCTTCAGAATTAGTACCATACCTTCCAGAAAATGAGGTCTCCCTTATGTCTTACGAGACTCCCAAGATGGTGAATGGCAACGGAGGTCAAATACGCATTTTTATGCCAAGATACGGCAACATCAACGAGCGGCGTCATCAACTGCATGAAGTGATACGACTGTCGGGCATGAACCTTGTAATCAATGATATGGATATGCCTTTGATTATCAAAGTGGCCTCGATACCAAAAGAGCGCATTCAGGTTTACTTTATTGACAATGACGAGTACTTTAAACGAAAAGCTACTTTTGCCGATCCCGATGGAAATCTTTTTCCAGACAACGATCAGCGGGCCATATTTTTTGCCAAAGGCGTCGTGGAAACCGTCAAGAAGCTTAATTGGAACCCAGATATTATTCATGTACATGGGTGGTTGGCTTCTCTTTTGCCCCTTTATCTGCGTAAATTTTATGCCGATGAACCTTTGTTTGCTGATAGTAAGATTGTAACCTCTGTATACAAGCAATCGTTTGATGGGGAGTTAGATAAAGACATGGTCAAGAAAATAACTTTCGATGGTATCGATGAAGATAGTGTAGCTGGTCTTTCCGTACCCAACTATAATAATTTGTTAAAAGTAGCCGTAGATCATTCTGATGCGGTTATTTTAGCTGCCGAAGATATTTCAGAAGACCTACAAAACTACATTTCCAACCTTGAAAAACCAGTGTTGCCGTATGTTTCTATCCAAGAATTCGAAGAAGCCTATGCAAATTTTTATAACACCGAAGTTTTAAAATAGCCCGAATGATTTTTTTGAAGAAATTAAAATGGCCTGCCTTTTTAGGCATATTGGTTTTGATGATTTTTGTTGCCTGTGAAGAAGATCCTACCACCATTGGTGACGGTATAATTGGAAATGAACCTTTTACCACAAGTAAGGCAGAATATGATGTCTTTGCTTACAACAAAAAGATCGAGGCGGTTCAGACCAATCAGCTCCCGGTGTATCAATTGGGTGTTTACAACGATCCTTTGTATGGAAGAACTGAAGCGAGGATTACTTCTCAATTAAGATTGTCTTTGGCGAATCCGAATTTTGGAATTTTTAATCAAAGAACTGAAGAAAGTCCAGATCCAGACGCTGCCGCCCAGCAACTAGACCCGAATATGGAAGGCCAGACCGAGAACGAAACCGTAAAGGAGGTAATTCTATATATACCTTATTTAACCCAGGATATACTGCAAAGAGATAGTGACAACGATGGTGTTGATGATGTTTTCGATGATGAGCCCAATAACGCAAGTAATGATAGCGACGGTGACACCATCGAAAATGTAAGGGAAAAGGTAAATGGAACAGATCCTTTAAATGCAGATACCGATGGGGATGGCATTCGAGATGACGTAGACACCGAAACCGTAAAAAATACGTTTGTCAAAAGATTTGATCTAGATAGTATTTATGGCAACCGTAACCAGCAGTTTAAACTAAAGGTAGAACGATCTAACTACTTTTTGAGAGACTTGGACCCGAACACAAGTTTTCAGGAAGCACAAGAGTACTTTTCAACACAACAATTTTCACCGACCTTCGTGGGGGAGGTGCTTTTTGAAGGGGATGTTACCATTGACGATAAGGAAATATTGTTCTTTCAAGAAGATGATCCAGAAACAGACACCGATGAAACCTTGCAGGTAGAAACCAGATTGAACCCTGGCATTCGCGTGGCGTTGAAGCCTGAATTTTTTCAAACAAACCTTCTCGATAAAGAGAGCGAACCAGAGTTGGTAAGTCAAACCAATTTCTCCGAATTCCTTAGGGGAATACATCTTTCAGTTGAGCCAATGGCTGGGGAAGAAATGCTTCTGTTACTTGATTTAGGACAAGCAAATATTACGGTTACCTATGATTATAATAGGGTGAACACGAATAACACTGTTGAAACAGACGACGATGTCATTGAAACGGATGAGAGTAGTTTCATTTTAAATTTATTACAAGTACAACCCCAAAGTTTAACGGTAAGCGGTAATGCAGTGAATACATTTATAAATGACAATTATCCCGCTCAGATTGCAGATAAACTAGACACCGGTTTGAACGCTTCTCGTATTTATTTAAAAGGCGGCGCGGGATCTTATGCAGAAATTCGACTTTTTGATGATGATGATGACGGTTTGGCAGAGGCCATCAATCAAATTAAGGCGAACAATTGGATCATCAATGAGGCTAATCTTGTATTCTATGTTGATCGTACTACCTTGGACAATGCTGGGCCAGCGCCGATAGGATTTGATGAACCGTCCAGAGAGCCAGCCAGACTTTATTTGTATAAAAATGTTTCGGGCGAGCCCTTGATTAATTTTGCTACCGAAATATCAACGGAAGAAAACCTATTTGGCTCATTTTTGAATTATGATGGAATCGTTCAAAGAGATGCCCAAGGTCAGGCAGAAAAATATTCTATCAAAATTACCGATCACATCAATAATTTGGTAGTACGAGATTCCTCGAACGTCACCTTAGGCCTTACAATGACTTCTGATTTAGGTAGATTGGGCAGACTCAATGCCATGGTTAATGGTGGTGAGGAAGAAGAACTGCCGGTTATTTCAACGATTTCTCCCTTGGGAACAGTATTATTCGGCAGCGAACCTGGTGCTGAAAATCAAAGTAAACGTCTGAAATTGGAGATTTTTTACACGGAGGCAAACTAGATTACGTCAATTTTCAAATTGACCCTTTTTTTATTTTACTCCAATATACCACTTGCTCTAATTGTGCGTTGTATAGTTATTAGTATATCCAAGAATTTATAGATTGATATACTTTTGCAACGAATTGATACTTACTAAAAATAGAATTTATGTGCGGTATTGTTGGTTATATAGGTCATAGAGATGCCTATCCAATTATTATAAAGGGATTACAACGATTAGAATATCGTGGCTACGATAGTGCAGGGGTTGCCTTGTATGATGGTACCGATATTAACCTCGCTAAGACAAAGGGCAAGGTCGAAGAATTAAAAGGAAAGGCCGAAAGCTCAATTTCACTCAATGGAAATCTGGGAATAGGACATACACGATGGGCAACCCACGGGGTGCCTAATGACGTGAATTCACATCCCCACTATTCGAATTCCGGGAACCTTGTTATTATTCACAACGGTATTATCGAAAACTACGAGTCAATTAAAAAAGAATTGATAAAGCGGGGCTATTCGTTTAGTTCCGATACAGATACAGAAGTATTGGTAAATCTTATCGAGGAAGTTCAAAAGACCGAGGATGTGAAACTAGGCAAGGCGGTACAGATTGCGTTGAACCAAGTTGTAGGCGCTTATGCCATTGCAGTATTTGATCGGAAAAAGCCCGATGAAATCGTTGTAGCGAAACTGGGCAGTCCTCTTGCCATTGGTGTTGGAGATGATGAATTTTTCATCGCATCGGATGCTTCCCCGTTTATAGAGTTTACGAACAATGCCGTTTACCTTGAAGATGAGGAAATGGCTATCGTTCGTTTGGGTAAGGAAATTAAATTGAGAAAGATTAAGGACGACGCTATCGCCTATCCGAATATAATGGAACTCCAAATGAATTTGGAGGAAATTGAGAAAGGGGGTTACGACCATTTTATGCTCAAGGAAATATATGAGCAGCCTAGGGCGATACTAGATACATATCGAGGTCGATTGTTGGCAGATAAAGGCATTATTAAAATGGCCGGTATCGATCAACATTTGGAGAAATTCACAAATGCAAATCGTATTGTGATTGTAGCTTGTGGCACCTCATGGCATGCCGGGCTAGTGGCTGAGTATATTTTTGAGAATTTGGCCAGGATTCCGGTTGAGGTCGAATATGCTTCTGAGTTTCGTTATAGAAATCCGGTAATTACGGATAAGGATGTATTAATAGCAATTTCCCAATCTGGTGAAACCGCCGATACCCTTGCTGCAATTAAACTAGCTAAGGAAAAAGGGGCATTTGTATTTGGTGTTTGTAACGTGGTAGGATCGTCTATAGCCCGTGAAACACATGCAGGGGCATATACCCATGCGGGGCCAGAGATCGGAGTAGCTTCGACAAAGGCCTTTACTACCCAAATTACAGTGCTGACCTTGATTGCACTGAAGTTGGCAAAGGAAAAAGGTAAGCTCTCCAAAACAGAATTTCATGAATACTTGTCTGAACTAGAGAATATTCCTGGGAAAGTTGAAAAAGCATTGGAATCTAATCCGTTAATTGAGATTATTGCGGATGTTTACAAAGATTCTACGAATTGTCTCTATCTAGGAAGAGGGTATAATTTCCCCGTCGCCTTAGAGGGCGCTCTCAAGCTCAAGGAAATTAGCTATATACATGCAGAAGGGTATCCCGCGGCCGAGATGAAGCACGGTCCCATTGCTTTGATAGATGAACAAATGCCGGTAATCGTAATTGCAACTAAAAAAGGGCATTATGAAAAGGTAGTGAGCAATATTCAAGAAATAAAGTCGCGCTCCGGAAAAATAATCGCCATTGTCACCGAAGGTGACAAACAGGTAAAGGATTTGGCCGATCATGTAGTTGAGGTACCTGAAACAATTGAAAGTCTTACCCCTTTACTTACTACGATTCCGTTACAGCTGTTGTCATACCATATTGCAGTAATGCGAGATTGTAATGTTGACCAACCGCGGAACCTGGCAAAATCGGTTACGGTCGAATAAAGCTAAAGACATATTCTTATTGAGAGGCTGCGTTATCTATCGCAGCCTTTTTTTGTTCGATTTTGCGGATATATCGATTTTGGCCAGCTTTTTTTGTCAAAAAAATACTATGCATGCATACTTTCTTTTAATTTATGATTATGCATTTAAAAAATTCGGTATCTTGCCAGTGACTTAGTAACTTTCTTAACTAATCTAACTCGAACTAAATTATGAGAACATTACTGTTTATATCCCTCCTGTTGTTTGGTGCAATTGGTTTTGCACAAACCACGGTAACAGGAAAAGTTGTTGATGAAAATAGCGAACCAGTACCTGGTGCCAATTTAATTATTGTTGGCAAGGCAGAAGGTGCAGTAACCGATTTTGATGGCAATTTTACACTGACAACAGATACAGCACCTCCTTTTCAATTGAAAATAACAAGTATTGGTTATAGCGATGGAGCGGCCGAGGTTACTGAAAACAATCAAGTACTTAACATTACGATTACGTCGGCACAGACCTTTTTGGACGAGGTGGTTATCTCAGCTTCGAGAACCCCCGAAAGAATTTTCGAATCTCCTGTTTCGGTTGAACGTTTTGGAATTAAGGAAATAAAAAATACCACGTCGGAATCTTTCTATGGCGGCCTTCAAAATTTGAAAGGGGTAGATATCAACACCAACAGTTTAACCTTTCAGTCTATAAATACAAGAGGTTTTGCAACTTTTGCGAACGTACGATTCATGCAGTTGGTAGACGGCATGGACAACTCTGCACCTGGTCTAAATTTCGTATTGGGTAACCTGGTTGGTATGTCAGAATTAGAAGTGAACAGTGTAGAGATTCTTCCCGGAGCCTCTTCGGCACTTTATGGTGCAGGAGCCTTTAACGGTATCCTGTTTATGACAAGTAAGAACCCTTTTGACTATCAAGGAATCAGCGCCTACGCAAAAACTGGGATTACTTCCCAAGAGGCAGCGGGCAATAACAATTATTATGATTTAGGCATTAGAGGGGCGCACGCCTTTAGTGATCAATTCGCGATCAAGGCGAACTTCTCATATATGCAGGGTGAGGATTGGCATGCAACAAATACTATAGATTTTAACAACCCTGCCAGAACCCGTGTGGATCCAGCTTACGATGGGCTTAATGTTTATGGTGACGAAGTAGGAACAACCCTGAATTTTGATTTGTTGGGCGGGTTGCCTTCAGGTACTGTAGGTTCTGCATTCGTATCTAGGACGGGGTATAATGAGAACGATATCGCCAATTACGATGCGCAGAGTGTAAAATTCGATGGTTCTGTGCACTATAAGCCAATAAAGGATAATGATTTAGAGTTTGTTTATAATGGCCGTATCGGTCGGGGTAATACCATCTATCAAGGGGCCAATAGGTACTCGATAAAGAACTTTATTTTCCAACAGCATAAGTTGGAATTGCGCAACAAAAATTTCTTTTTGAGAGGATATACCAATATTGAAAATTCAGGAAATTCTTATGATACCAGATTTGCTGCGATTAATGTGAACCGTGCTTGGAAATCAGACCTGGCCTGGTTCGGGGATTATGCCGCAACCTTTATAGGAGCAAAGTTAGGTGTGGGTACAGGAGTTCTTGCAGATGACGCTACTGCTCATGCCGCGGCAAGGGCTGCTGCTGACCAGGGTAGACTAATTCCTGGAACATCAGAATTTAATACAGCCTTTAATCAAGTAATAAACGACGGAGATTTGAATACCGGCGCAAAATTTATTGACAACACTAAGTTACGTCATGCAGATGCCAATTATAACTTCAGCCATTTATTGAATGATGCGGTCGATTTACAAGTTGGAGGTTCTTACAGGCGCTATGAACTAAATTCAGGAGGCACTATTTTTACCGATACAGATGGGCCTATCAAGTATGACGAATACGGTATTTATTCACAATTGCAGGGCAAAATATTTGATGAAAGATTAAAATACACGGTTTCTGGTCGTTACGACAAAAATGAGTTTTTTGATGGCTTCTTTTCACCTAGAGCATCTTTAGTATATACCTTAGGGGAAAACAGAAATCATAATCTTCGGGCATCTGTACAAAAAGGTTTTAGAAACCCGACGACGCAGGATTTATTTATTGGCCTAAATGCCGGTAGGGCGATTTTGGTCGGTTCGGCACCTGATAACTTAGACAGGGATGTGCGAACCTATGATATCAGTGCAGGTGGGCAAGCCGTAACGGGGCAGACTACGGCGACCATAGTTGGTCGTGCCGCTTACGAAAATTCGTATACCTTAAGTTCTGTATCCGTAGGCGCTCCTGCCCCTGCAGATATAGGATTGGTAAAGCCGGAAGAAATTACAGCGTTCGAAGCAGGATATAGAGGTCGACTAGGAAAAGTTGCCATCGATATAAGTGGCTACTATAATGATTATAATAATTTCATTTCGAACCAAACCGTATTGGTGCCCTTTTATGGCACTGCCGGTGATGGGGCTTTGTCTTTATTGGCATTGCAAAATGGAGATTTTCAAGCATATCAAACCTATACCAATTCAAGTGTACCAATAAGTTCATACGGTGCAACCGCTGGAATCGATGCGAAAATTTTGGGTAATTTTGATATTGGAGTGAATTATACCTTCGCAGAACTTGATTTCAACCAAGCGGCTTTCCCAGATTTCAGAACCAACTTTAATACTCCGAAACATAGGGTAAAGGCATCATTCGGAAATACGGAGTTGTTCAAAAACTTCGGATTTAATATCAACTATCGCTGGAGTGATGATTATGAGTGGCAATCTACTTTTCAAGATGGGCCCATTCCCTCCTTCAGTGTATTAGATGCTCAAATCAATTATTCGATTCCCTCGATTAAATCGGTCATTAAGGCCGGTGGATCAAATTTGTTGGGTAACGAATATTTCACAGCCGTGGGTACAGGCCTAGTAGGTTCTATTTATTATGTATCCTGGACGGTTAACCCATAAATAACAATGCATTATAACGTAAAAAAGGCACCTTTATCGGGTGCCTTTTTTCATTGTTCAAAAAAAGAAAAAAACAATTCATTTTTAGAATGTTATAACCTATCTTTGCAGCCTGAAAAACAGCCGTATTTATAGGTGTTTTTCGTGTGGATAAAATATCAAAAATATATCAGTATGTCAAAAGGTACAGGGAAAGTTTCTCAGATTATCGGACCGGTAGTCGATGTTGAATTTGGGTCGGGTGCTGACCTTCCGAAAATTTATGATTCTTTGGAGATTTCCAATGCAGACGGAACCAAATTGGTTTTGGAAGTGCAATCTCATGTTGGTGAAAATACGGTAAGAACCATTTCTATGGATTCTACCGATGGTCTTAGTAGGGGAACAGAGGTACTTGCGACAGGAGCTGCAATACAGATGCCGATCGGCGACGATGTTTATGGTAGACTGTTCAATGTAATCGGTGATGCTATCGATGGCTTGGGAGATTTGCCAAAAACGGGTAAAGACGGGCTCCCAATTCACAGAGATGCTCCAAAATTTGAAGATCTTACAACTACGACCGAAGTATTGTTTACCGGAATCAAAGTAATTGATTTGATCGAGCCTTATGCAAAGGGGGGTAAGATTGGATTGTTCGGAGGAGCTGGTGTTGGCAAAACGGTATTGATTCAGGAATTGATCAACAATATTGCAAAAGGTCACGGTGGTCTTTCCGTATTCGCAGGAGTAGGTGAGCGTACAAGAGAAGGAAATGATTTACTTCGCGAGATGCTGGAGTCAGGAATTATCAAATATGGAGATGATTTCTTGCACTCTATGGAAGATGGCGGATGGGATTTGTCTAAAGTAGATAAGACTGCAATGAAAGATTCGAAAGCTACCTTCGTTTTCGGACAAATGAACGAACCTCCTGGAGCACGTGCCCGAGTAGCACTTTCAGGTTTGACCATTGCAGAATATTTTAGGGATGGGGCAGGTGAAGGTCAAGGTAAAGACGTACTTTTCTTCGTAGACAATATCTTCCGATTTACCCAAGCAGGTTCTGAGGTATCGGCACTATTGGGTCGTATGCCGTCTGCAGTGGGATATCAACCTACATTGGCAACTGAAATGGGGGCCATGCAAGAGCGCATCACCTCTACCAAGAGAGGTTCTATTACATCGGTACAGGCGGTATACGTGCCTGCTGATGACCTTACAGATCCCGCACCGGCAACTACTTTTGCCCACTTGGATGCAACAACAGTATTATCGCGTAAAATTGCGGAGCTGGGAATTTATCCCGCGGTAGATCCATTGGATTCGACTTCAAGGATTTTGACCGCCGAAATTTTGGGCAACGAGCACTATGACTGCGCCCAACGTGTTAAGGAACTTTTACAACGTTATAAAGAGCTTCAAGATATTATTGCCATCTTGGGTATGGAAGAACTTTCTGAAGAGGATAAATTGGCTGTAGGTCGTGCTAGGCGCGTACAGCGTTTCTTGTCCCAACCCTTCCATGTAGCCGAGCAGTTTACTGGTATCCCTGGAGTACTGGTTGATATTAAGGAAACCATTAAAGGGTTCAACATGATTATGGACGGTGAATTGGATCACTTGCCCGAATCTGCGTTTAACTTAAAAGGTACCATCGAAGAAGCAATCGAAGCCGGTGAGAAAATGTTGGCAGAGGCATAAGGCAATTCATGCAACTATTGAAAATTCCCTAATTCGCACTAAATGTATTTAGAAATCGTATCACCAGAAGCAACTTTGTTCGCCGGAGAAGTTACCTCGGTAACAGTGCCCGGAATTAATGGAGAGTTTCAGATGTTCAAAGATCACGCACCTATTGTCTCTTTGCTTCAGGCAGGTGACGTTAGGGTAGATGGTGCAACTACTATTGATGAAGCACATGCCGATAAGTTTAGCACAGATTCGGACGGGAAAACTGTTTTGCCAATTTCTAGCGGTACCGTCGAAATGAAAGACAACAAACTTATCATATTGGCAGATTAGCTAAGAATTACAATGAATTTGATTAGAGCTATTCGAAACCATTCGGATAGCTCTTTTTGTTGGCACCATTACCCAAAAGAGGGCAGACCTTTTACTCGAATTGCCGAATTGAAAAATTCATATGGAAATAGTTAAAAGATCGCAAAATTGAAATAAAATTAACCGATTGGATTTCTCATTTTCATAAATAGAAAGTTTATGACAATACCTTTTCGTCAAAAATGTCGAATTACTATTTTTAGCGGCTTAAATCAAAGACATGGGTTCAATCAAAAAAACGTTATTGATTTCGATGTTGGCAGCAGGATTCTGTTTTGGCCAAGATTCAATACCTGAAAATATTCTTGATGAGGTTGTAGTAACTTCAGCACGAATAGATTTGCCTTTTGCACAAGACTCTAGAAGCATTGTGGTAATATCGTCAGACGATATTTTGCAAAGTGCGGCCACGAACATGGCAGACGTACTACAACAGTTCGCGGGGGTAGACATTAGACGAAGAGGAACAGATGGCACCCAGGCCGATCTGTACATAAGAGGTGGTGGTTTTGATCAAACGCTGTTATTGGTAGATGGTATTAAATTAGAGGACTCCCAAACTGGGCACCATACGATGAACATGGCACTTCCTCTCGCGGTAATTGAGCGGATAGAGATTATCAAAGGTCCTGCAGCACGTGTTTTTGGTCAAAATGCCTTTACAGGGGCCATAAATATCGTTACAAAGACCAATTTTTCCAATACTACAGCTGTACGGATAAATGCAGGCTCATACAACCGAAAGGGTTTTGAGGTAAATGTGGGGACCAGTTTAAATAATTCCGATCATCTTATTCATGTCTCAAGAAATCTTTCGGAAGGATACCGTTTGAATACCGATTTCGACAATCAGCATTATTTCGTAAAAAGCACCTTTAACAAAAAGAAGTTGCCTATTGATATGATCGCGTCTTTTGCAGATCGAAAGTTCGGTGCGCAGAATTTTTATACCAACAATCCTACTTTTTTCGAGTATGAAGAAACAGAGGCGGGCCTAATCAGTTTTCAAAGCAAGCTCAATAAGGGAAATTTTATTTTTAAGCCTAGATTATATTGGCGACATCATGAGGATATTTTTCTATTGAGACGTGAAGACCCCAGTTTTTATAGAAACCTTCATATTACCAATAAAGTGGGCGCGGATTTTCATGTTTCTTACATTTCAAAATATGGTGTTTCAGGCTTTGGGGTCGATTTGGCAAAAGTTAATATTTCGAGTAATAATCTAGGAAAACGAGATCGGTTTATGAGTAACTTGTTCTTGGAACATCGCTTTGCATTGCTAGATGAAAAGTTGGACGTTACACCTGGTGTTGCCGTAAATTATTTTTCGGACTTTAAGTTTCACGCCTTTCCAGGTATCGATATTGGCTATGCTTTGGGAGACCACCTAAAGATGTATGGTAACCTTGGATATACCTACCGCATACCTACATATACAGATTTGTTTTATAGTGATCCGGTAACCTTAGGAAACGCCGACCTAGAACCAGAGGAGGCCATTGCTCAGGAATTAGGTGTGAAGTTTTCGCGGAATAGTTTTAATGCAGGTCTGGCGTTTTTTAATAGAGATTCGAAAAAAATCATTGACTATGTCAAGGAAAATGAGGAAGATCTTTGGCAGGCGACAAATATTCGAAACCTAAATACCAAGGGCTTAGAGGCCAACGCTGATTACCAATTCAAGATTAATGATTATCCTCAAAAATTGGCATTGACCTATGCCTTTATAGAAGACGATGTGAAACTGTTGAACGTAAATTTCTCAAGATATTCGATCAACTCGTTTAAACACCATTTAACCGCTACCTATCGCTCTCAGTTTTTTAAGAATATAAGACAAAGTATTGTGTACAAATATGCAGAAAGGGCTGTAGGAGAGTCTTATGGGGTGCTTGATGCAAGTTTAACCTGCAATCTGCAGCCATTCGAAATTTCGGTTACAGCCAACAACATTTTCAATACGGAATATTTTGAAGGGAATGGTATACCAATGCCTAGATCGAATGTAATGTTCGGACTATCGTATATTTTTAGATAGTATTTGGCTTATCATTTCCAAACTCTAAAATATCTGTAGATTGGCATTTTAGCGACTGGCATATGGCAGCCAAGGTTGAAAATCGAATAGCCTTGGCCTTGCCCGACTTTAGAAGAGATATATTTAATGCCAGTCCCAATTCACCAACTCCCATGAAACACCATTCGTAATTTGAGATTTTACGACCTTGAACCCTATGGCCATATGGGCTTCTAGCGAGCGTTTATTGGTGCTGGCTATTTCAGTAAAAAGACAGTCGAAATCGTTTCTTAGTTGAGCACGATAATAGTGGTACATTCCTCTAAAGATGCCTTGTTTTCGATGTGACTTAGCAATACAAATTTGCCCCATTGCCACATATTTTTTGCAGGGTAGAAGTAGGTCCGCACTTGTGAACATTGGGCGAAGCATGGGAATTTCATCTCTAAAATCGGGTAACATGACCAGCGCATAGCCGACAACCTTACCATTGTCTTTGGCAATGACATGCGGGCACGCTTTGTTCATTTTTTCCAGAATTTCAAGCGTATGGCCAATGGTGATAAATCCTTCTTCCAATACTTCTTTCGGAGATAGAACATTGGCCATGTTCTTTTGCTGTAGCGCGAGTACTTGTCTCAACTCTGCTCCATTTTTTGTACGGCTATATTGAATGCGCATACACTAATATAGATATTTCTAATTCACGATAATTTTTTGGAGTTGGTCACCGAAGGGTGTTTCGAGCACGATCGCGTATACGCCGGGCGGTGTGTTAGTGATATCGAATTCGATGTTGTACTGGCTTTCCCCCCTTTGCGTATGTGAGTCGATCAATGCGTTGTTTGCGAAGCTGAATATTTTGATGCTGATGTTTCCTCTTTCCGGGAGTTGCACCTGTGCGTTGAACCTTCCCGAGGTCGGGTTTGGGAACACGACGAAGTCGGTGATTTTGTTCTGGTCGTTCTGTTTATCGTCCGTTGGCACGCTGTTGTCGGGGTCTATTACCATGATGGTCTTATAGCGTTCGGCGATACATTCCCCTCTGGCGGTTATGATACCGATTTGGTATTCTCCTGGTTGGTCGAACACGATCTGTGCCTCGTCCTGGTTTTGGTTTATGACGGTCGCCTGTTCGGGCAGTATCCATGTGAGTTGTTCTGGCAGTGGGTAGCTGATATCGACTGCGAGGAGCGTTTCCCCTGTGAAGACCTGGCTCGATACGGCGAATTCGGCACTGATTTCCTGGTCTGTGGTCTCTACGTCGATGTTTGCGGTGGCGGTGCATCCCGATGGGAG
>CALIJE010000061.1 GCA_938017825.1 uncultured Flavobacteriaceae bacterium | reverse complement strand
CATATATTTGAAAGTGAAATCAGTTGTTTATGAATGTGATCCCCTTACAAGGATTTCCTCAATTTAATATTTATAGCACCCCGCTTCTAATTTTAGGGCTGCAAGGGGCAATTTTATGCATTCTACTTTTTAGGAGGTATTTGAAAAAACGTGCCTTCCCTGATATTTTGCTTGCAGCAATCCTACTCATTTTATGCTATCATCGTACTACCTACACGATAGGCTTTATGGGATGGTACGATACCTACAGCAATACCAAAATCAATTATTTTTTGATCGCTATGAGCCTCCTTATGGCCCCGTTGATATTTTTTTATGTGAAAAGTGTGGTCACTCCTGGATTTCGGTTCACCAAAAAGCACTTTTGGCATTTTGTTCCCTGGATACTCTTTTTTATCACCAAAATTTACATTTACCTCTATGACGCCCAACAGCCTGGTTTTGAAGATCAACAAAATGGCTACCTAGTGGAAAACTTTGAATGGCCTTATTTGAATCCTATTCTGACCTTCTTTTCTACTGCCCAAATGCTATTGTACTTGGCATTTTCGTTCCAATTGTACCACAACTACAAAAATGAGGTTCAAGAGTTTTTTTCAAATACAGACAAGAAAGAACTGCTTTGGATACGTAATTTTCTATATGTCTACTCCTTTATTTTCCTATATGGGATTGTACAATTGTTTATTGACCATTTTGTGTTTAGCATGAGCTGGATTCAAAAATGGTGGATACAATTCTTCTCCGCGATCGCCTTACTATACTTCGGCGTGAAAGGATATTTTACCGATTTCGATTTCCTTCGAGACTTTGAAATACCCAAAAAAAAATCCTCAAATAATACGCGAATAGGTGGGGCTGGGCAAGAGGATGAACTCCTAGAGCGAAAACAAGAGATTGCCAAACTGTTCAAGCAAGAAAAGGTTTTCCTAGATCCGGATCTCAACCTCTCCCAACTTTCTGAAAAAACCGCTTTAAACCGAGGCGAAGTTTCAGAAATAATCAATTTAGGTTTTGGGAAGAATTTCAATGATTTTGTGAATCAGTTTCGAATTGATGAGTTCAAAAGACGCTTGGGCCAAGGCGATCATCAAAATTATTCCCTAGTGGGCTTGGCTTTTGAATGCGGATTTAATAGTAAGGCCACCTTTAATCGTGTCTTCAAAAAGGTCGAGAAATTAACGCCTACCCAATACCTGAACTCCCTAGAAAAAGCAGGTCTCAAATAATTTGAGACGTCTCTATTTTATTTAAGTCGTTGGGGCAAAAACACCTTCCCATATTTGCTCCAGTAAGAACTCCGAACGGGTTCATAATCTTAAACAAAATGTCATGAGAAAAACAACAATCCTGAGCGCCATACTGCTAATTGTATTCGCGTCATGTTCCAATGCACAAAAATCGAATCTTGAAATCGCGTCTAATTCTTCTTTAGAGTTCGATTATCCAAATTATGAAATGTACGAACTACAACTCAAAAACAGTACAGGCGCAGAGCTTGAAATAAAGGTCCAAAACAAAGAAACCGGTGAATTCGTACGAGGCTTCGGTCTGGGACCTTTTGGCAAGGTCGAGGTTATGGTAGAAAAAGGCAGTAAAATCGTTTTTACGAACAATTCCACCAAACTTGGTAAGTTAGGGGTCAAAATGTTGAACACCGATGTAAAACTAAATGTCGCGAGCAACAACGACCGAATCAGTTTCAAACTGATCAATTCGAGTAATGAGTCTATTCCTCTGATCATACCAAATGTAATGAACCCCAACCTCTCTCCAAATTCGTCAAGTGGGGTAGATCTAAAAATCGGTCAAGAATTATTGTTTAGAAAGGGCTTAAAAAAGTATGTACTCTTAACAGTAGACGAAACCATAAAGGATGGGGATGAATTAGATGTTTATAAGTTAATGCAGCAACGCAAAAACGAATTGGGCCTAAATTAAAAAAAGGCAGCTTGCTTCCCCTCTATAAAGATGGAAGGGAGGCAAGTTGTTCCTAAAGTTCAATACAAATTTGACCCAAGAACTTGCGTGCAACAAGAGACGAGCGAACAGACTGCATGCCTACTGCACAGGACGTACATGGTCTTCCTTTTGAGGTAAAGCCCTTAAAAAAATGCTATGTAAATGAAGCCATTGCATTGCAATTGACTTTCAAACCGGTATTCTATTCTACATGAAAAAAGACCGGCGCAAGTACCTAAAAACAAAAGAATACAGTGTAATATTCTATATTAGTATTGATGAAACTCAAAACTCCAAGTCTTAGCACTATCCTCTTTTTAATGTTACTCGCCTTACTGATTATTCCCCAAACCAGAACTCCTATTCAAGTGGTTGTCAATAGCGTAAAAATTTTGTTTTGGTCACCTTCCGAATTAGATGCCGAAGATCAAACCCAACTCGCTCCTTTTGTGTACCAACTCAGCACTATTAATGGCACTAACAAAGTAGTGGAAGTTGGCCAAGGCAAACCTGTATTCATTAGCTATTGGGCTACTTGGTGTCCCCCGTGCCTTGCTGAACTACCCAGTATTCAAAAATTATATACGGATTACCACGAAGAGGTTGATTTTATACTGATTACTAATGAAGAGCAACAAAAAGTACGCCGATTTATAGATAAAAACCCGTATGACCTTCCGTTGTATACCCCTCGAATGTCACCTCCTGAAAAACTACAGGGGCAGCGTATTCCTACCAACTACCTCATCGATGCCAAAGGTAAGATCATCATCAAGGAAACCGGTGCTGCTGATTGGAACAGTGAACGGCTAAGGGGAGTATTGGAAAAGATGATCATTAGGCAGTAAATACCAAGGTGATTAGCGCTCATTTTTTCACTACATTTAGCTGACTAATTAATCTACCTGAATATGAAAACTCGCAACCACCTTCTGGGGCTTTTGTTCGCTGCCCTTTTCTTAATTCCGATTACATCTGAAGCGCAAAGACGAAAAAAATCATCACCGGCTAAAACTGCCTTTGCCGAAGATTTGTATTCTAGTATGGAGTACCGCTCCATAGGACCACATCGCGGTGGGCGCTCTGCAGCCGTAACCGGCGTGCCAGGGGAACCTAACCTTTTTTACTTTGGCGCTACTGGTGGTGGGGTATGGAAGACCCTGGATGGCGGCCGTAGCTGGGAAAATATTTCCGATGGGTATTTTGGCGGAAGTATTGGTGCCGTAGAGGTTTCGAAAAGTGATCCAAATGTGATTTATGTTGGTGGAGGCGAAAAGACGCTGCGTGGAAATGTCTCTTCGGGTTATGGGATTTGGAAAACCGAAGACGGTGGCAAAACTTGGGCTTCAGCCGGACTCAAAAAAAGCCGCCATGTGCCCCGAATTCGTATTCACCCAACCAATTCTGATGTGGTATATGCTGCAGTTTTGGGAAACATCTATAAGCCAACCCAAGACCGGGGAATTTACAAAAGTACCGACGGTGGTAAAACCTGGAACAAAAAGCTATTTGTAAACGATCAATCGGGCTTCGTAGATCTGACATTTGACCCCAATAACCCTAGAATATTATACGCATCTTCGTGGCGCGCCAAACGCACGCCCTACAGTCTTAGCAGTGGCGGCGACGGTTCTGCACTTTGGAAAAGTACCGATAGCGGTGAAACCTGGTCGGAAATCTCTAAAAATGAAGGATTCCCAAAAGATACTCTTGGAATTATCGGGGTGACCGTTTCCCCAAAAAATAGCGAACGTGTGTGGGCTATAGTGGAGAACAAAGAAAAAGGTGGTCTCTACCGTTCTGAAGACGGCGGTAAGAAATGGGTGCAAATAAATAGTGAGCGCAAACTGCGGCAGCGAGCTTGGTACTACACAAGAGTCTACGCGGATACAGAAGATGAAAATGTGGTGTATGTCTTGAACGTGCGCTATCATAAATCTACAGATGGAGGAAAAAGCTTTAATACGTTCAATGCTCCCCATGGCGATCACCATGATTTGTGGATATCGCCCGAAAACGCCAAACGTATGATCATCGGTGATGATGGGGGGGCCCAGGTTACCTATGATGGTGGAGAAACATGGAGTACCTATTACAATCAACCCACGGCTCAGTACTATCGTGTAACGACCGATAATGCTACGCCTTACCGCATCTATGTGGCACAGCAAGACAACTCTACGCTTCGCGTAAACCATCGAAGTGATGGCAGTAGTATTTCCGAAGACGATTGGGAACGCACAGCCGGTGGTGAGTCAGCACATATTGCTGTTGACCCAACCAATAATGACATTGTATATGGGGGCAGTTACGGCGGTTTTTTAACTCGTGTGAATCATAAATCAGGCACCGTACGCGGTATTAACGTATGGCCAGACAATCCTATGGGCTATGGTGCGGAAGGCATGAAATATCGCTTTCAATGGAATTTCCCGATAATGTTCAGTAAGCACGACCCCAAGAAATTATACACCTTTTCCCAGCATGTGCACATGAGTACGAACGAAGGACAAAGTTGGGATTTGCTATCAGATGACCTTACGCGGAACGACCCTTCGAAATTGGTTTCCAGTGGTGGCCCCATCACGCAAGACAATACAGGCGTCGAATATTATTGCACCATTTTTGCAGCCAATGAGAGCCCCCTGAAAGAAGGCTTGTTATGGGTAGGTAGTGATGACGGTCTCGTTCATGTTTCGCGCGATGGAGGAGCGAACTGGGATAATGTGACCCCAGCCGGCATGCCGGAATGGATGATGATCAACAGCATTGAACCATCGGCTTTTGACGAGGGTACTTGTTATGTCGCCGGCACAAGATACAAGCTGGGAGATTTTAGGCCTTATCTCTATAAGACTACCGATTATGGAATGACTTGGAAAAAAATAACGAATGGTATAAATAATGAGCATTTTACCCGTGTGCTTAGGGAAGACCCTAAAAGACAAGGCTTACTCTATGCAGGAACAGAAACCGGTATGTATATTTCATTTGACGATGGCGTAAATTGGAGCCCCTTTCAATTGAACCTCCCAATCGTTCCGATAACTGATTTGGCCATTAAAGACGATAATTTGATTGTTGCCACTCAAGGGCGAAGCTTGTGGATTTTGGATGACCTGACCGTATTGCACCAATTAGACAATGCCAAGAAAAGTATGGGCGCTGTTTTATACAAGCCCAAGAATGCGCTTCGCACTAAAGGTGCGGCAAGAAGCACCCCATCCAAAACCGAAGGGCAAAACCATCCGAACGGTGTGATTTCGCATTTCTATATCAAGGATATAAAGGAAGATGACAAAATTGCGCTGACCTATTCGACCATGGCCGGGGATACCTTGGCTTCCTTCAGTAATGCGTCCAAAGAAAAAAACAAAAAGCTCAAAGTCAAAAAAGGGGGCAATACACATGTATGGAATACCCGGGGCAAGGAAGCTGAAAAATTGAAGGGAATGATTTTCTGGTGGGCGAGCTTTAATGGTCCCAAAGCGGTGCCTGGAAATTATAAGGTACATCTGAACGTAAATGGCAACAATCAGACGCAGGAATTCAAAATTGTGCCCGACCCTCGAGCCGAAGTTTCAGTGTCGGATATGCAAAAGCAGCACGACTTTATTTCAGCTATTAACGCTACGGTTGATAGAGCTCATGGTTCTATCAAGAAAATTCGCGGAGTTACAAAACAACTCGATGCCTTTACCAAGCAATATAAAGACAACGGGCAAACCAAAGAATTGGTTGAAAAAGCCAAAACAATGAAGGACGAATTCGGTAAAATAGAAAAAGCCTTATATCAAACAAAGAATAGAAGTAATCAAGACCCCTTGAACTTCCCTATTCGTTTAACAAATAAATTGGCCCACCTTAACAGTTTGGTCGGTTTGGACGATTTTCCCCCTACTGATCAGGACATGGCGGTACAAAAAGAATTGACCGGTAAGATCGAAACGCAACTAAAAGCCTTTGATGAAATGCTCGATTCTGAATTGAAGGAATTCAACAAGGCCTTTAACGAACTAAATTTGAACTATTTGTTTGTAGAGGAGTAAATTGTCTACATTTTCCTTGACTGGTCCATTGAAAATGAAGGAAAAGAACAATAGTATAAATCAATAACATGAAAAAGAATTTATTTCTATTAACCCTATTAGCAACCACCATAACCTTCGCCCAAACAGCCGAAGAATACTTTGAACCCATAAAGTTTCGGAATATTGGTCCGTTTCGAGGTGGGCGCTCCGTATCGGCTTCTGGGGTCGTAGGTGACGCCATGACCTATTATATGGGTACCACGGGTGGAGGACTATGGAAAACCTCAGACGCCGGTCAACGTTGGAAAAATATTTCCGATGGCTATTTTGAAATGGGATCTGTAGGTGCAGTAGCAGTATCTTCCTATAATACGAACATAGTGTATGTAGGAATGGGCGAACATGCACCCAGGGGCGTTATGACATCTTATGGTGATGGGGTCTATAAATCAACCGATGCGGGCAAGACTTGGAAGCATATGGGCCTGAAGGCCACTCATCATATTTCGAGAATAGTTATTCATCCGACCAATCCTGATATTGTTTATGTTGCGGCCCAAGGGCAGTTGTACGGCCCGAATAAAGAGCGAGGCATCTATAAATCAGTCGATGGCGGAAAAACTTGGAAGAATGTACTTTTCGTGAACAATTTAACGGGCTGTTCTGAACTATCCATGGATGCCAATTACCCTGAGATTATGTATGCCGCCATGTGGGAACATCAGCGTAAACCCAACATCGTAATAAGCGGTGGAGAAGGTAGTGGATTATACAAGTCGATCGATGGTGGGGAAACTTGGACCGAGATGACCGAAGGCCTTCCCAAGGAAAAGGGGAAGATGGCCATTTCCGTGAGTCCGGCGAATTCGAACAAGGTATACGCCTTGATCGAGAGTGATAGCAATGCTGACAAAGGTGGACTCTTCGTATCGAACAACGCAGGTAAAAGCTGGAGCATGGTCAGTGGCGATAACCGTCTAGTGCAACGCGCTTGGTACTATATCGAAGTATTTACCGATCCTAAAGATGAGGATATTGTATATGTATTGAGTGCCCCTGCGCTACGCTCTTTGGATGGTGGAAAAAATTGGGAGCGCATTACGGGAACACATGGTGATTTTCATGATTTGTGGATCAACCCAAAGAACTCCTTGAATATGGTCATTGCAAATGACGGTGGAGCAGCCGTCTCCTTTGACTTTGGTAAAACATGGTCCTCCCAGGTAAATATGCCCACCGGACAGTTTTACCGTATCAATACAGACAACCTTTTTCCATACAATATTTACGCCGGGCAGCAAGACTATTCCTCGGCCATGATCGCAAACATGTCGGTCGGAAGAGGTGGTATAACCATGTCCGATTTTAGTCCGTCTGCAGGAGGGGAAAGCGCATTTTTAGCCTTTGATCCCGACAATCCGAGATATGTGATGGGCGGGAGTTATTTGGGTACGATCAATGTGCTAGACATGGAATCCAAGGCGACGACAAGCGTTATGGCTGCCCCTATTCAGTATTTAGGTCGGGAGGCCAGAAACATGAAATACCTCTATAATTGGAATGCCCCTACTTTACGTTCGCAGCATGAGGAAAACACCTTTTACCATGGCGCGCAATTACTATTGCGCACCCGAGACATGGGCGTCACATGGGAAGAAATGTCACCAGATTTAACACGCGATATCGATGCCAAACAGGGCAATGGTGGCGGGCCATATACCAATGAGGCCGTTGGTGCTGAAAATTATGGAACCTTGGCCTATGTGATAGAGTCCCCGCATGAAGCTGGCGTTTTTTATACCGGTAGTGATGATGGTTATGTACATATTACGCAAGACAATGGTGCTAGTTGGCAGAATATTACGCCCAAAAACTTGGGCGAATCATTGGTCAACGCCATTGAAGTCTCACCCCATGATAAGGCAACGGTTTATATTGCGACAACAAAGTATAAATTCAATAACCATACCCCGGCCATTTATAAGAGTACTGACTATGGTAAAAGCTGGACGAATATAAATTCGGGCATTCCGAACGGGGCATTTACCAGGGTGGTTCGGGAAGACCCTGCACGCAAAAACCTGTTATATGCAGGTACTGAGAAGGGGCTATATGTTTCATGGAACGGTGGTAAAAATTGGAGGCAATTTCAATTGAATCTTCCTAAAACACCAATAACCGATATCAAAATTCATCAAGGGAATCTAATCATCGCCACCTCAGGCAGGGCATTTTGGATCTTGGACGACCTCTCTCTTTTGAGTCAATATAATTCAACTCAAAAGGGCATGAAATTGTATGAGCCCAATGATGCCATGAACGGCTCGTGGCGAAGCCCCATGAGTGGTAAAATAGATACCTTTACCGGTATGAGTACCTTGTCTGGCGTCAACCCAGCTAATGGAATGGTGCTCTATTATGAATTGCCCAAGCTAAACGATTCCACCGAATTGAAAATGCAAATTACAGATGCTTCAGGAAAGGTGGTACGTAGCTTTTCCTCGATTAGGGACAAAAACTATAAACCACATAATGGGGGTGGCCCAAGGCCGGCACCGACCCTGTCAAAGAATAATGGGCTCAACCGGTTTGTATGGGATATGAAAACCCCAATTTTACCGGGAGTACCCGGAGCTTATATCGAATCGCGATTTGCCGGGCATGTAGTACCACCAGGCACTTATACCATACGCCTAACCGCTGGGGACCAAACTCGGACAACTGAGGGCAAGATACTGGCTATGCCCACATACGGAACTACTTCAGATCAGTATGCAGAATACCACGAATTTATGACAGAGTTAGAGGAGAAACTAACGCTCATGCACAACACTGTAAACTCACTGTATAAGGCGCAGCAGCAGATTAAAGAAGTGTTGAGCGTAGTTAAAGACGGCTCTGCAAAGGCCGAAGGCGAAAAACTTCTAAAGGAGTTGGTCGCTTGGGACAAGGATATGATTCAACGTAAATCACAAGCCTATGACGATGTGGAGAATTTTCCCAATAAATTCACAGCAGAATATCTATTCTTGATCGATGCGACCAATAGTACCATCCCAAGAGTCAACCAATCCTCAAAAGATCGAAAGAAAGAACTAGATACCCAATGGAATAGCTTAAAGCGCAGGGCCGATGCTTTTATCGATACTTCGATTCCCGAATTAAATAAAAAACTTTGGGATGTCGGAATTGGTGCAATACAGATGTAAAGTAAATCGGCCACAATCTAATGCCTTCCAAAACGTGAGGTAACCGAATTGGGAAAAGTACTGAAATCAGGCTGTTGTTTATTTTCAAATAGGCTAAATTTGTAGTGCGTTCAATGGAATACTACAACTACATAAAAGCTCTACACTTAATCTTTGTGGTAACCTGGTTCGCTGGTCTTTTCTATATTCCCAGATTGTTTATCTACCACATCGAAGCCGCCGAAAAAGCATCCCCCGAAAAAGAAATACTCACTAAACAATTGAAGTTGATGACCAAGCGTTTATGGCGCATCATTACCTGGCCTTCCGCAATCTTTTGCACGGTATTCGCATTAATACTACTGCACTTAAATCCTGGCTTAATCAGCCAACCTTGGATGCAGGTAAAATTAGGGTTTGTAGTTTTACTCATGGCGTACCATATAAAGAATCATCTGATATACAAACAACTTCAACAAGATGAACTCAAATACACCAGCAATTATATGCGTATTTGGAACGAGGGCGCAACCCTCATTCTGTTCGCTGTCATCTTCTTGGTAATTTTAAAGAGCGCTGTGAATTGGATTTATGGGGTAGCCGGTCTATTGGTTCTGGGAGTTCTATTAATGCTAGGAATAAGGCTGTACAAACAGATTCGCAAAAAGAATCCGGAGGCTTAATTCCGAACCTACAAACCTCTCTCCGCCTGTACGGTTTCATAGGCCTTTTGTACCTGTTTAAATTTTTCTTCGGCCCCTTTCTTAATTGCTTCGTCTTTGGTATTCACCCTGTCGGGATGATACTTTTTGGCCATGGTGCGATACGCTTTTTTCACCTCATCATCGGTTGCGGTCTTCGATATTTCAAGAATTTTATATGCGTTATCGGCAGCCTTTACGAACATGGCTTTAATGCTATCAAAATCGCGTACAGTTACGCGCATAAAACCTGCGATTTCTTGTATTTTTTGAATCTCTGCATTGCTGACATGTCCGTCTGCCTGGGCAATTCCGAACAGAAAATGAAGAAGCTGAAGCCGAACTTCGTACCTAGTACGTTGGTTTAGAAACGTACAGATACGTTGGGCAGAAATCTCATGTTTTTTATTGATATCATTGAATGTGCGGAAGATAGCATTGGCCTTTTCCTTGCCATAAGTACTTACAAAATACTGGCGAACATAATCCATTTCAGTTTTACTCACCGTACCATCTGCCCTAATGACCAAGGAGCAAAGTGAAAGAAGATTCAGTTCAAAATCGGCTGGAGATACGCTTTGGCGTGTCATATCCCGCAGCACCGATCTCGTTCCACCCCGTTTACCGGCAGAATTATCGATAAGACTTCCTACCAAAAAGCCCAAAATAGCACCTGGATACCTAAATAGGCCATATCCAACAAGTGCCGCAATCCATTTTATCATTGTATTCTCGATTTTTTCAAAGATAGGTTTTTAGGGCAAACCTAAAACCCTTGATGATTAGGCAAAAACATGTGCGAACATGCAATCATTAGACTATGAACACCTATGAAAGTTACGATCTTCAGGGCTACCATTTGTCGTCCAAACAAAAAGACCGCACAATTTGGTATCTTTACAGTTGAATTATTC
The DNA here is from genome assembly GCA_938017825.1 of uncultured Flavobacteriaceae bacterium. Classification (GTDB taxonomy): domain Bacteria; phylum Bacteroidota; class Bacteroidia; order Flavobacteriales; family Flavobacteriaceae; genus Pelagihabitans. The sequence continues at coordinate 32,221 of CALIJE010000061.1, read as the reverse complement.
AAAATAAAAATAGTTATGTATCCCGAAGAATTAGTAAAACCTATGAGAGACGACTTGGCAAACGCCGGGTTTGAAGAATTATACACTGCCGATGCGGTCGAAAAAGCGATCAAACAGGAAGGTACCACGCTGGTTGTGGTAAATTCCGTTTGCGGATGTGCTGCGGCCAATGCGCGACCAGCTGCAAAAATGAGTTTGCAACACGCTAAAAAACCCGACCATGCGGTTACAGTTTTCGCAGGTGTCGACACCGAAGCCGTAGATGCTGCTAGAAATATGATGATTCCTTTCCCTCCTTCATCACCTAGTATGGCCTTATTTAAAAACGGGGAATTGGTTCATATGATCGAAAGGCATCATATTGAAGGAAGACCGGCAGAAATGATTGCCGAAAATCTGGTTGGTGCGTACGACGAGTTCTGTTCGTAACCTTCGTAAAAGAATTCAAAAAATAGTTTTTAAGAAACCGCTCTAAATAGGGCGGTTTTTTATTTTTGCGATATGAAACTGCTGGCCTATCCTTTAAGCGTAATTTACCTGCTATTCTTTGGACTTACCCTTTTGGTTTTTCATCCTTTGCAGTGGTTGACCTTTAATCTCTTTGGTTATGAAGCACATAAAAGATGTGTGGCCGTAATGAATCTTTGTTTATTGCGCTGCACGCATATCCTTGGCACCAGGTATTCCTTTAAAAACGAACATCAAATTCCGGCTGACAAGCCTTTGATCATTGTACCCAATCACCAAAGCCTACACGATATTTCTCCCATTATCTGGTTTATGCGCAGGCATCACCCAAAATTCGTTAGCAAAATGGAGCTTGGAAAAGGTATTCCCAGTGTTTCATACAATTTACGGCATGGGGGTTCTGTTCTAATTGATAGGAAAGACAGCAAACAGTCGATCATTGAAATAGGAAAACTCGGAAAATATATCGAGAAGCATAATCGAAGTGCGGTTATCTTTCCCGAAGGCACCCGAAGCAGAAATGGTCACCCAAAACCTTTTAAAACCAAAGGGCTACAAGTTCTGATCAAACGTGCACCATCGGCCTTATTGGTTCCCATAAGCATCAATAATTCCTGGAAAATGCTTCGCTATGGCAAGTTTCCGTACGGTTTGGGAAATCACTTGACTTTTGAGGTGCACGAGCCAATTGCTACCAATGTAAATTTAGAAGAAGCCCTGGAAGCAACTGAAAAAGCAGTAGTTTCGGGTATCACACAATTTAAAGAATGAGCTCGGAAGAAATCATATCAGAAACTATTGCCTTCGTAAAGGAAACCTTAAAGGGAGCAGAAGGTGGGCATGATTGGTTTCACATTCAACGTGTGTACACCAACGCCAAAAAAATAGCGGCTTCTGAACCGGTTGATGAGTTGGTCGTTGCCTTGGGGGCCTTACTGCATGATATAGCCGACGCCAAGTTCTATGATGGCGATGAAACAGTAGGACCTAAAATAGCCACTGATTTCCTAAACAGACTTGGAGTACATGAGGGAATTATCGAGCAGGTTGTCAACATCATCACTAATATATCCTTCAAAAACAGTCTTTCACCAGATGGTCCTAAAGTTCGTTCTAAAGAATTACAAGTAGTACAAGATGCGGATCGACTAGACGCTATCGGGGCCATTGGGATTGCGAGAGCCTTTAATTTTGGTGGCTTTAAAAATAGGGAACTCTATAATCCCAATATAGCTCCTAAACTCAACATGAGTAAAGAGGAATACAAGAAATCTTCTGCCCCGACCATCAATCATTTCTATGAAAAATTGCTCCTACTAAAGGATAAGATGAATACAAGCACCGGAAGAATCTTGGCAAAGCAAAGACATCAATACATGTTAGATTATCTGGCCCAATTCGAAAACGAGTGGAACGGAAATCTTTAGATGATTTTATGCAAACGTTATTGCTTTGCAAACCTTCGTTTGCCTCTATTATCATTTCATTTTTTTCGTATCTTCCTGACGCTAACTTCAATACTACTCTAAGATGAAAAGAAGAAAATTCATAAAGAAATCTGCAGCGGCCTCAGCGGTTTTTTCGATAGTTCCCAGCTTTGTTATGGGGAAGCAACATGTGCCGCCTAGCGACACCCTTTATATGGCAGGCTTTGGTGCAGGGGGTCAAGGAGGTGGCGATATTCAAGCGCTTTTCGATACGGGTAAGGTAAAATTCGTTGCGCTTTGTGATGTTGATGAAAGAAGAGCATCTGGTACCTATGGAAAATTTCCTGACGCTAAAAAATATAAGGATTTCAGAAAATTATATGACAAGCATGTAAAAGATATCGATGCCATTGTGGTCGCGACACCCGATCATATGCACGCTTCAATCGCTTTGCCATTTATGCGGGCCAAAAAGCACGCTTATGTAGAGAAACCTCTAACGCATAATATCAACGAAGCCCGAATCATGACAAAGGTTGCAGCCCAGAATGGTATAGTGAGCCAGATGGGAAACCAAGGAGCATCCGCCGATGGGAGTCGAGAGGCTCGCGAATTGATCGAGTCGGGCATTATAGGAAAGGTAAACCGTGTGGATTGTTGGACGAATCGTCCTGTATGGCCACAGGGCATTCCAGTACCGTCAGAAAAACAGGCGGTCCCCGACGGCTTGGATTGGGACCTTTGGCTGGGGGCTGCCGCAAAGAGAGATTACAATGCGGCTTATCTGCCTTTTAAATGGCGAGGTTGGTGGGATTTTGGAACCGGAGCCTTGGGTGATATGGGCTGCCATATTATGGAGACCCCGTTTAGCGTTTTGGATCTAGGATATCCTACCGAAGCAGAAGCAAGCTGCACGACCAACTGGGTTGGTGATTTTGTGGAAGCCGATTACAACCAGTCTTGCCCATCGTCTTCTCTCGTACGACTAAAATTCAATACCGAAGAACATGGGGATATTGCCCTTAACTGGTATGATGGTGGCATAATGCCCGATTTACCAGACGAATTAAAAGACGGGGAAACCATGGGTGCCGGTGGTGGTGGGTCTATTTTTTATGGCACACGAGGTATTCTTATTTGCGATGTGTATTCTAGAAATGCTCGCCTGGTACCTTCGAGTACCATGAATATGATTACGCCGCCAAAGCCGTATTTGGAGCGCATACCAGGAGATACCAATGGCCATAAGGCCAACTTTGTAAATGCCTGTCTAAATGGTACAAAGGCATCTTCTGACTTTAGTAAGTCCGGTCCGTTGACCGAGGCTGTTCTTATGGGTAATTTGGCTATCAGAGCTTTTCAGATGAAAGAGTTCAAGGAAGGTAAAAAAGCTGGGGATTGGGATCCGTATCAATACCCAGGTCGACGTAAATTGTTATGGGATGGGGCCAATATGAAAGTTACGAATTGGGACCTCGCCAACGAATGGGTCAAAGGTAGTTACCGTAAAGGTTGGGAGTTAGGCTAATTTATTGATCGAGCTAACTTTGGCTCCCTCAACAACGATTACGTCATGATATAAATAGAACAACTATGCCTGCCGTGAAGCAGGCACTAGTTGAAATTTGTTCTTTAAAAAGCGTACCCCGCAGAAATCTGAAGCACATTGTTTTGATTACTGACCGTAATCGCATCGTTATTGTTAATATCGGATAGTCCTTTATTATAGCGCAAACTAAAAAATATAGCATCGGTTAGTCTATAGGATGCACCAATTGCAAAGGCCACATCGATTCCTTTGTAGTCTTCTTTGTCGACATTACTGGCCAATAATATACCCAACTGTGGTCCTGCTTCGACACTCAGCCCCTCTAATATGCTATACTTGGCCAAAATAGGTAGGTTTATATAATCTAACCTTAGGTTACTGCTCCCAACAAAATTCCATTTCGTGCCTTGGGAAGAAAAGAGTAGCTCTGGCTGGGCAGCAAATTTATCGGAAATGGGAATTGCAGCAACTGCCCCAACATGAAAACCAATTTTTGAACCCAAGCCTCCCAAGCCAGCATAAGTTCCGCCCCCAATTGAGGCCACGTTAATTCCTCCTTTTACCCCAAAATCAAATTCCTGTGCTGATAATGTACTTAAAGTAAAACCTAGTGCTATCAAAAGTAAAGATCGATGTATCATAATTTTTTGTTTTTATAATTATAGTTACCCTCATTAGTGTCATTGTGTTCAAAAGGTTAACATAGGTATCTACTTCATTTTAAATTGGGTCTATTCTTAACATAGAACAGCACCGTTCGCTAAAACAATCGCAATTGGCCGGTCTTATATGCCTCGTGTAATTCTGAATTTAAGGTTGGGAAGCTTTTCTCCTTGAAATAGGTACGTTTGGCCATTCGCATTAAATCGTGCAATTGGGTCGCTATTTTTCCTTCACCTTTTGTTCGAATTCCAAAACGACTATCGTTTAATTGCCCACCGTGGCATGATGCTATCTGATTGAGAACTTTGTTTGCTTTATCTGGCATGGTTTTATGAATCCAATCGGTAAAAATCTGACCTATGGCGCCATTTAAACGCACCACTGTAAAGCCAACCGAACAAGCGCCATTTTCAGAAACGGCTTTGGCTAGGTTCATTATCTCATGACTGTTGATTCCAGGTATTATCGGCGCCAACATCGCATTGACAGGAATCTTGTTTTCAGACAAAATACGTATGGTTTCCAATCGTTTTTTAATGGAAACGGTTCTCGGTTCGAGTACCCGCCTTGTTTCCTCAGATAAAGAGGTTACCGAAATGTTGACACCGACCAATTCATCTTTTGTAAGTTCCCTAAGCAAATCCAAATCGCGCAGAATAAGTGCATTTTTGGTAATTATCCCAACAGGATGTCTATATTTCAAAAATACTTTAAGGCATTCTCTGGTTATCTTGAACTTTCGCTCTGCTGGCTGATAGCAATCGGTATTTCCGGACAGTACAATGGTCCTCGCCTTCCATTTTTTATACTTGATTTTTGCCTCCAATAATCTTGGGGCATCTTTTTTAATTAGAATACGTCGTTCGAAATCCAAGCCTGCGCTATACCCCCAAAATTCATGAGTATTTCGGGCATAACAATAAATACAACCATGCTCGCACCCCTGATAAGGGTTCATGGAAAGGCTCATGCCGATATCGGGACTACTTACTTTGTTGATGATGGTCTTCGGAAAAACGGGAATGTACTGGGTGCGATTATTATCGGCCTCCTCTCCTTCTACCCTACAGAATTCTAGAAAATCAGCTCTTGTTTCATATACATCTTGTACAAAACGATTATGCACATTTTGTTGTGCTCCCCGGCCTTTAATATGGTCTTTTGATGTCAAAATTAGGATTTAATCCAAATTTATGGATTTTGTCCATGCATAGTTGACATATGGCTATACTTTTTGAAAGTTTAACTAAATGCAATAACAGCCAAGAAATATTGAAATGGAATTACTTGCTATCGGAAGTCTTTGAATTTCCTTTTACGTTTACTTTAACCAATTGTTTCTTATTACCTCGCTTGGCATAGAAAAGCAATTGATCGGTCTTTTTATCGATTAGAGGCCGTGAGACCATAATCGGCAAACGTGCTTCTTTGTCATCGATCAACTTTTGGTACGAAAGATTACCACTTTCGTCAACTTTAATGACGAACATATTGGGGCTTTTGCTAAATCCTTGCCTGAACATAATTCTATTCTTACTCAACTTCTGTGGATGCTCTCCTGAGTTGATAAAGAAGTACATCACATCATCCTTCCCATAAGCCGTATAAGAGGCATAAGCTTCGTCCCCTTTGGTTACCTCTGTTTTATTTATGTTACGAGCCCAGATCATATCTCCGTTCGCCGCTAACTTCGCGCAGACAATATCATTGTAATGGTACAAATCAACCTTTCTTGTATTCCCATCGCTAATGTCGCTCCCGGCGGTCACGAAATATTCTTCCGCACTAAAAATGATATCCTGTGACGCGGTAATATGAACGTCCTTGAAAATTAGGTTTTTGACCTTGGCATCGACATCGCGACCAAACTTATCAATCATAAATTGATTTGAGAAGGCGTTGTATTTCTTTGATTTGATGACCAAACTATTGGCATCCATTTTATAATGAATAAGACCGTTGTATCGATTATCCTTTCGATCAGAATAAAATCCTACTGACACTAATTCATCCCCAATCAATAAAGGTTTTAGCGATTCAGGATATTTGCCATCATCACTAAACTCTTGTCTTACATGACCACTTTCATTTACCCTTACCAACTCATATTGAAATTTTCGTTCCCTTGCACCGATTCTCTTCTTTTTAAAAAAGGCCTTTCCCATAAAATAGACCGTTTTAAGGTCTTTGGAAACTTCTATATTCTCGAAGGCATAGTTCTTTAACTCCGTCTCCTCTGTAAAATCGTACTTAAGGTGTTGTGTAAGATCGGTACCAAAAACATACATATGATATTTGCTCTTTTTGCCTTCTCTGTGTTGAACCGTTATGGCAAAAGCCGTGGTATCATCATTAAAGTGAGTCGCAGTTGAAAAACCACCATCAAAACTTCGATTGTATTTATTGACAGCCAACGGATTAATGACTTCTTTGGAAGGTATAGATAAAATACTGCGCTCGGTAAAACGGAATTCATCGATCGGGCTTTGATGTACCTTGTATTGATAGGCCTCCTCCTTGTTGTTATATAGTAACTCAAGCAGGTACAATTGTTGGTTACGAACAAAACCTTCGACCATATGCCTACCGGCATATTTATAATTAAAATCGCGAACCAGGTTCATTTCTGAGTCATACACTTCAATGAAATGGCCTTTGGGACGCAACGGCATTCCCCCATAGTAGGTGCGTACAAGAACACTCTGTTCTTTATTATCACTACTTATTGATAGAACCGTTGAATATTTATACCTATCGGAAAACTTTTCTCCTAAGGTATAGGAAATAGGGAGGTCTTGTGCTTTTCCTAACGAAAAGGCAACAAGAAAAAACACTAGGGCCAGGCTTCTTCGAAGTGTCATAAGTACGGTTTTGGGGCCTGCTAAGTTCCTGGGAAATTTGCCTTTCTTTTTTCTAAAAAGGCACTCGTGCCTTCTTTGAAATCGGCAGTCCCAAAGCACTTGCCAAAAGCTTTTATTTCGGCTGCATACCCGTTACTATCATGTTTAAAACCCGCATTTACCGCTTTTATTGCATGACCTATGGCCACTGGGGAATTATTCGATATCCTGCTAGCCAACTTTGCACATAGTGGAAGTAACTCTTCAGGCGAAACAACGTGGTTTACCAAGCCGTATTTTAAGGCTGTTTTGGCATCAATCATACCTGCTGTTAGGATCATTTCCATAGCTCTGCCCTTACCTACCAATTGTGGTAGTCGTTGTGTACCTCCATACCCTGGGATAACTCCCAGAGAAACTTCGGGCAGTCCCATACGGGCTGTGTCACTAGCCACTCTAAAATGACAGGCCATGGCAAGTTCAAGACCCCCTCCCAGAGCAAAACCATTTACCGCAGCAATAACCGGAGTAGATAGTTTTTCCACAAAATCAAACAATAAAAGTTGCCCCTTGGCGGCGAGTTTGCCTCCTTCCTTTTCCGAAAAATCAGCGAATTCGGAAATATCCGCGCCAGCTACAAAAGCTTTTTCCCCATTGCCGGTTAATATTATAACCTTCACCTGCTTGTCTTCTTCCAAAGCTTTAAAGGCGCTGTGCAATTCTTGAATGGTTTCCTTATTAAGGGCATTCAATTTTTTTGGGCGATTGATCGTAACCGTTGCTAAATATTCTGTTTGATCGATTAAAATAGTATTGTAGCTCATAATAGTTTTTTATCAGACAAGCCAGGAGCCCTTTGCAACAGCTGCCACTTGACCACCAACATTTAGTATATATTCGTCATTTTTGAGTTCTCCGTCTAAATATAGGATAGATTTGCGACCCATTTCGAACCCTTGCTCCACAATTGCGCTGACAGCCGTTCGCCTGTGTTTTAATAAATAGGCCAAAAAACAACCATTGGCACTCCCTGTAGCGGCATCTTCCCAAATGGCATTACCTTCCAAAACAAACATACGGGTGTGATACTGATGTTGTGTATCAACCGTTTCTTTAGAAACAAAAAACAAGGATGTTGTTAGGCCACGCGCATTATTGGTCTTAAATAGTTTCTCCCTTTTTAGAAACTGTTCAACTTTTTCAGAATTCAATTGTAGGCGACCGATGCTTTTAAGGTCTTTCAGGAAAATTATTAAATAAGGCAGCCCAGTATCTACTTCCTGAATCGGCATTGACAAATCAACATCGGTCAACGGAAGGTATAGGGCCTTAGCGACCAATTCGGCATTGTAAGTAGCCCCAAAATTTGGTTGCGCCTGCCTCATGGTAAAGCGACTATCTTTCAAGTTCTCAGGCATGTTTATCTGCACGGGAATAGCTCCCTTTTTGAGCTGCAGTACAACCTTAGGGCTAGGCGCACTACTTAGGTACTTAGCAATGATATATGCCGTTCCCAATGTAGGATGGCCTGCAAAGGGCACTTCGTACTCAGTAGTGAATATACGCACTTCAACGCTCTCATCTCTATTTATATTTCTTACGAACGTACTCTCGGCAAAGTTGATTTCACGGGTAATGGCCAGCATTTGTTCGTTACTAAGAACTTTTTCCAAATCAATAAAAACAGCAAGCTGATTGCCCGTATATTTTTCCGTGGCAAAAACATCGACGACGTAAAATTGAATTTCTAATGACATTTAGACCGATTTCAAACGAATCTCTTTTGGAAATTTGACGGTGAAAACCGTTCCCTTGCCTTCTTGAGAGGTAAAGTTAATGCTCCCTTTATAGGTTTCCACTATATTTTTTACCATACCAAGTCCTAGACCCATACCACTGCTTTTAGTGGTGAACTTAGGTTCAAAGATACGCTCTTTGAATTCCTCTTCGATACCGGTACCATTGTCGGCAACCGCAATACAAACGTATTCCCCATCTGGATATACAGAAACCAATATACGCGGTGATTCAATTTCAGGTACCGCTTGTATCGCATTTTTAACCAGATTGGTCACCACTCGAATCAACTGCGTGCGATCTAATTTAGCCACGATTTCTTCCTCATCGGCAACGAAATGAATATAGTCCTCATTGAAAATATCAAGTGCCAATTTTACAACTCGAATAACATTCAGGGTTTCATTCTGCTGGGCAGGCATCTCGGCGAAATTCGAAAATGCCGAAGCGATGTTGCTCATTGTATCTATTTGTTGAATTAGTGTGTTGGTATACTCCCCCATTTTCTTTTTGGCATCGGGATCGTTTGGATCGAACTTGCGCTCAAAACTTTGTACACTCAAACGCATCGGCGTTAAAGGGTTCTTGATTTCATGAGCTACTTGCTTTGCCATTTCGCGCCACGCCTGCTCTCTTTCACTGCGGGCCAACTTTACGGCACTCTCTTCCAACTCCTCGATCATTGCATTATATGAGGTAACCAGCTTCTCGATTTCAGTACTGGGATTCTCCACTTCGATTTTCTCATTTCGTTTGCTGAAGTCGGTACGTCCCATCATGTCGGTAATGGTTTGTAACGACCGTGTGATATACTTAGAAATAAAGTACGCCAAACCAATGGCCAACAGCAACATTACCACATATACACCACTCAAACGAATTAAGAATTCGCGTAACTCCATATCATTAAAAGAGTTGTCCTCTACATACGGTAAGTTTAATATACCGATTGGTTTAAACTTATTGTCGACCACATAGGTATAGGAAGCCTGGTATTTGTCGCCAACAGCAGCATTTTTTTGAACGTAGCGCTTATCGGCGCTGGCATTCAGTCGATTTAGAACATCCGCGTCTAGGCAGGTAGCAATTGTATCCGTTTGGATTTTTGGTCTCGAACTTTTGATTAACTGCCCCTCTAAATCATAAATATTGAAATTTATGTTCTGCACGTCAGCAATTTCATAGATTTCATTTTGAAAAATCAACCCTAAATTTTCCGTTGTAGCGGCATAGGTCGTTTTTCGCAATGTATAATGAATGCTCTGTTTGATTTGTTCTTCCTTTCGCTCTAACCGATCATTATGATAATCCTTCGTCTGTTCCCGATATTGATAAACGGAAATACTGGCGATCAACACTGAGGAAATCAGCACCAGAAGAATCATGGCGATAAATATGCGTGAACGTAAGGAATTCGTTTTAAACAAGGAGGATTGGCTTTTAATGGTTAAAGATAGTAATATTGCCTAGGCAAAAGGCATAATTTATGCCTTTCAAGGCTCAAAAATCGAGCCGTTCTAAACTTTGAATGTATTACGAATAACAAAAATTATGGGAGACTTTTTCTTTTATATAAAATTAGGATTGCAGCATGTATTGGATTTTAGTGCTTATGACCACATTCTATTCTTAAGTGCCTTGGCCATACCGTTTACGTTTAAACAATTGCGCCCTGTAATTCTCTTGGCTACCGTTTTTACCATTACCCATTGCCTGGCTCTGGGCCTCTCGGTATACGATGTTCTGGTTATGGATGTTGGTTTGGTTGAATTTTTGATTCCTGTGACCATTGTGCTTACGGCCTTGTTCAACATCGTTTATCAAAAGTCTCCGGAGGATAAGAAAAATATCATCCTTCATGTAATCGCCACCGCCTTTTTTGGATTGATACATGGCTTTGGCTTTAGCAACTATTTTAAGATGCTCATGGGCGGTGAAGAAGACAAATTTATGCCCCTTTTGGGTTTTGCTACTGGCATCGAAATTTCTCAAGTACTGATTGTTTTGTGCATTCTGGCCATTGCATTTGTCTTTCAGTCGATAATAAAGGTAAAACAACCTCTTTTTGTAATTGCTGCCTCGATTCTGGTTATCTTGTTGACCGTACCTGTGCTGATAGCCGCTTTTCCGTACTAATTTTTCACTTAAAATTAACCTAGCTAAGGTTGTAAGGCTGTTGTAAAGCAGGTATCTTCGAACTAGCGGAGAATATTCGTACGTTATGAAAGTAAAGAAGCAAGAAAAATATGATAGGGCCTATTTGAGAATGGCAGCCGAATGGGGCAAACTATCTTATTGTGAGCGAAAGCAAGTCGGGGCCATAATCGTAAAAGATCGCATGATTATTTCTGATGGCTACAACGGCACGCCGACAGGCTTCGAGAATTTCTGCGAAGATGAAGACGGATACACAAAATGGTATGTACTGCATGCCGAGGCAAATGCCATTAGCAAGGTGGCTTCCTCAACACAGTCTTGTGAAGGCGCTACCCTATATATTACTTTATCACCATGTCGCGAATGCAGTAAACTAATTCATCAATGTGGTATTAAACGTGTGGTATATCAAAATGCCTATAAAGATGATTCAGGACTACGGTTTTTAGATAAGGCCGGAATTGAATTGGTTCACCTGCCCATTATAGAGACCATGGTATAACAGTATTTTAGTATGGAAAAGAAATACAATTACATATTGCCAACTTTAATTGCAGCGGCCTTGGCCCTAGGTATATTTGTTGGCGGCAAGCTACATTTTAACGATACACCAGAAAAACTATTCACCACAAACTCAAAGAAAGACAAACTAAATCGACTGATCGATTATATCGACTATGAATACGTAGACGAAATCGATACCGACAGTATCGTCGATGTTACCGTGAACAATATTTTAGAAAAATTAGATCCTCATTCCGTTTATATTCCACAGAAAGATATGAGTAAAGTTTCTGAAAGTATGAAAGGTGATTTCGTTGGAATCGGGGTGAGCTTTTATCCGTACAACGATACCATATCGGTCATAAAAACGATTCAAAACGGGCCGAGTGCCAAAAAAGGAATCTTACCGGGAGACCGCATCTTAATGGCCGATGCAGACACCCTTTACGGTAAGAATTTAAGCAGTGATGAGATTGTAGGTAAGCTTAAGGGTAGAAAAGGAAGTATGGTAAAACTTGGAGTATATCGCAGGAGTGAAAAACGCCATTTTACCGTCAATGTACAACGCGATGTGGTTCCCATAAAAAGTGTTATCGCATATTATATGCTAACGAATGATATTGGTTACATTAAAATAGATCGCTTCGCCGAATCTACCTATAACGAATTCAAAGATGCCCTAACGGCTTTGGAGAAACAAGGAGCAACAAAGTTAACCTTAGATCTTCGTGACAATCCTGGAGGTTATTTGGGAATCGCGGAAAAAATGTCGGATGAATTTTTAAAGGATGGAAAACTCATTCTCTTCACCAAAAACAAGAAGGGGGAAATTAACGAGGTCCATGCCACAAGTAAGGGTAGTTTCGAAGACAAACCTGTTTACGTTCTTATCAACGAACGATCCGCCTCCGCTAGCGAAATTATAGCCGGAGCATTACAAGACAATGATATCGGCACCATAGTTGGGCGCCGCTCTTTTGGAAAAGGCTTGGTACAACGGGAAATGGAACTCGGTGATGGTTCAGCGGTTCGACTCACCGTTTCGCGCTACTACACCCCTACGGGAAGATCTATTCAAAAATCATATGAGAAAGGGCATAAAGACTATTATAATACATTTATAGAACGTTACCGTAACGGAGAAATGGCCTCTGTAGATAGTATTAAGGTGGCAGATTCCTTAAAATTTACCACCCCTAAAGGCAAAATAGTGTATGGCGGTGGCGGAATTATTCCTGACGAATTTGTTCCCCTAGCAGATACTTCAGAAGAAGCAATAGATGTGATGGATAGCCGGGGGGTAATTTCCTATTTCATTTATGGTCATTTAGACACTAACCGTCAACAGTATGCCGAATACAGCAGAGCAGAATTTTTGAACGACTTTACGACCGATGATATACTGTTCAATCAATACGTAGACTATTGTCTAAAACAACGCTACAAACTTGATTATTATGCCCACGAGAAAAAAATAAAAATGTATCTAAAGGCCTCCTTGGCTGAACAACTTTTTGATTCGAATGCGCATGCAAAAATCAAAAGCAGCGAAGATAACATGTTGCAAAGGGTCCTTGAATTAGACGACCCCACAAAAATAAGTTCAGAGCTTGAACTAGACGAAATTCAGAATTAACATCAAACAGTGTAGAGACTTAGTCCCGCTTTAGTCCTCATTCAACTTGGATTGGATTTTCTTTGACGTAATATAAATGAGTAAGAGTACAATCGCGCACAAGGAAGCTACGATACCTATGAGTGCAACGATACTATCACCTTCGAAAAGGTTTTCAAAATTTAACATGGTTACATTGTAAGCAATCAATGCGATTGCTAAAACAATCAAGACTATACTTATGGTTTTACTCATTTTTAGTATTTTTTTTGATATGAAACCTAACCCGCCATTAAGCCTCCGATATTAGTAGCGAATAGTTTTACCGCAATAGCCAGCAATATTACGCCGAAAACTTTGCGAATAACACTCAAGCCGTTTTTCCCCAATATCTTCTCAATGCGTGTTGAGGATTTTAACACAAGATATACAAATACAATGTTCAAAATAATCGCGACAATAATATTCTCCACATAAAACTCAGAACGTAACGATAGAAGAGATGTCAATGTACCAGCTCCGGCAATCAAAGGAAAAGCAATTGGTACGATTGAAGCACTTTCAGGTTCATCGTCTTTATAGAGCGTAATTCCCAAAATCATCTCTATGGCCAGAAAGAAAAGTATAAAAGCACCGGCAACCGCGAAAGAATTAACATCAATGCCGATCAAATTCAATATTTCTTCACCCAAAAACAAGAAGGCGACCATCAAACAGGCCGCTACGATCGAAGCTTTCTCAGATTGTATGTGACCGGTCTTATTGCGTAGGCCGATGATAATAGGAATGCTTCCCAATATATCAATAACGGCAAAAAGAACCATAGTGGCTGTTGCAATCTCCCTAATGTCAAAGTTAAAGGACATGTCGTTTAATTTCTTCGCAAAATTACGCTTTAGTCTATCTACTTTCATCCATTTTCAACAAAATATTTGTTCAAAGAAAATGCCCTAAAAAGCTATCTTTGACAGCATTGAATAACTACCGATGTTTCAACTGGGAAAAACCATTGTATCTGAAGAGATAATTGAAAACGATTTTGTTTGCAATCTTGCTGCTTGTAAGGGAGCATGTTGTATAGACGGAAATGCAGGCGCACCTTTGGAGGATAGCGAAACCGAGATACTTGTCGATATATTTGCCGATGTAAAACCCTTTTTACGACCGGAAGGTATTGCCGTAATTGAAAGTCAAGGAGCCTTTGTGAAAGGCGAAGACGGCGAATGGGAGACCCCTTTGGTGAACAATAGCGAATGTGCCTATGTCACCTTTTCAGAAAACGGTATTGCAAAATGCGGAATCGAAGAAGCGTATGAACAGGGAGCTGTACAATGGAAAAAACCGATATCATGTCATATGTATCCAGTCAGGGTACGTGAATATACTGAGCTCACGGCAGTAAATTATCATAAATGGCAAATTTGTGATCCGGCCTGTAGTTTAGGAAATGAGTTGCAGGTACCCATTTATAAATTTGTAAAAGAAGCCTTGATACGAAAGTTTGGGGAAGCGTGGTACGCCGAATTGGAACAGGTCGCCACTGAACATCTCAAATAGTCGGTATAACCAAAATTACCTTTGTACCTGTAGCATTCCATTCCTCATCGAACAAATCTATAATATTCAATGAATAAGGGTTTCTGTATTCCTTGGCAAAATTAGATAAACGCTCTTTTGTAATATCGATACCGACAGACTTTCGTTGCAATACTTTGCCTTCTTTTATTTTTTCTGCAGCTGCCCTTCCAATTCCATTGTCGGCAATGGAAATTTGTATAGAACCTGATTGGGGTTCACTTACATGAAGTACAATTTTTTTCTCGCCTTTTTTCGAAGAAAGCCCGTGCCACAATGCATTCTCTAAAAATGGTTGAAGAATAAGTGATGGTATTTTCACCAAATGAGGGTCGATGCCTTCATCAATTATTACTTGAAAATTTATTTCATTCGAAAAACGAATGTCCTCGATATTCATATATAGTTCAACGGTTTCCAATTCATCGGCCAAAGCTATTTCCTTTACCGATGAAGCTTCCAAAATCTTACGAACCAATTTTGAGAACTTGTTCAAATAATGAACTGCGTTCTTTTGCTCGTTGTTAATTATATATAGTTTGATTGAATTTAATGAGTTGAACAAAAAGTGCGGATTCATTTGGCTTCGAAGCATGTCTTGCTCCAAAGTCAATACCTTCTTTTCGTTTTTCAACTGAAATTGACGGTACAGGATATAGAAAATACCAGCCATTAATGCCAAAACAATACCTCCGATAAGCAGCACGATTTGATTTTGACGAAGTTTTAGATTGGTAATTTCATTCTGCTTTTCCAAGACCTCGATCTTGTTGTTCTTTTGTTCATAATCGTAACGGTAGATAACCTCATTGACATACCGAACCGTACTCTCGTTCATGATATTTTCTTGAAGCAACTCAGCTTGTTTGTTATAGCGTAACGCTCTTTCAAAATCACCCTTGTTCTCATAAAGATCTGAGATTAGGAACAGGGCATGCAATTCTATTTCAGGATTATTGCTTTCCTTGGCGAGCGACAAGCCGTTCAGAATATTCTCCTCCGCATCCGCATAACGCCCCAATATCATTTGGGCCCAACCCGCGGTTACTTGAATAGGGGATATCAAGAAACTGTCTGCCAATTCATTTGCCAAAGGGCGCACTTCTTCCAAAAGCTTTAAGGCAACTTTTGGTCTGTCTTGCTTAACATGTACTTGTGCTATACTGGTGCGACAAATCACTCGCCCAAAATTGTTATTAATTTCATTGTTCAACGATAGCGAGGTTTGGTAATTTTCCATAGCTAGATCGAGTTTGTCCTGTTCCTCTAAACACTCTCCTAGATTTTGATAATTGATCGCTAAGCCCAGTTTATTGCCGAGCTCGGCCTCCAATTTCATAGACTCTTTAAAATAGTAGATCGCTTCATCATATTGTTGCAGACTTTGATACAAATTGCCAATACAATTAAGTGAAACATTTATACTCCTTTTTAATCCGATCGATGGATTCTCGACCGAATTGGCAAGCTCCAGGGCTTTTTGGTTATATTCCATTGCTGCACGCAAAGAGGAAGTTCTGCGATTTACTACCCCCAAGTTGTTATAGCTTGATACTTTGAATTCTAGGTTGTCTGCCTCTTTCGCAACTTCCAAGGCGCGCCTGTGCAGTGCTAGCGCCCTATTGTATTGGGTAAGATTTCGGAATCTTCTTCCTAATTCGTTTAGCGCGTACGATTGTCCGGCCAGATAGCCTTGTTCAGCAGCTTCATCAGCAAAATACTGCATCAAAATGGTATCATTGCGATGAGGGCGCAACAATTTGTGAATCGCCGTATAGGTCTTTGGAGCGGTTCGAAGTAGACTATCCTTAATTTGAATAAACTCTATTGGGATGGATTGCGAGAACAGCTGAAAAGAGCCTATTAAAAAAAACATGACCCAGAAAACCTTATATCTTGGGTACGGCGAATCCTTAGGTAGTATGGTCGAGGAGCTATGCATTTAGATCATGTCGAGGAAGTCCGATTTTTTCTGCCGGCTAACTGGGATTTTCTCTCCTGATTGTAGCACAACATAACCGTCTGTCTTTAAAAACTCCTTCACCTTCATAAGGTTTATAATGTACGAATTGTGAATTCTGAAAAATGACTCCTCGGGTAATAGTTGATTTACCTCTTTCAACTTTTTTGTAAGCACGATTTTCTGACCTCCAACCAAGTATATAGTACTATAATTCCCATCAGATTCAGCATAAATTATTTCATCGCTTTTTAAGAATAGTAACTTGCCATCCGTATTGAGCGTAATTCTCTTATGAACGGCGTTTGCATTAAAATTAAGTAAGATTTTTTCTAAACGATCAGCAGAAAAATTTTTGGCATTATGCTTTCTTATTTTTATGAGTGTATCGTTGAGATCGTCCGTATCAATAGGCTTTAAGAGATAATCGATAGCTTCGTTCTTAAGTGCCTTTATGGCGTATTGATTGTACGCGGTGGTAATTACTACCGGGAAATTTTTATTGGTAAGTTTTTGAATAAACTGAAATCCATCCATAGTCGGCATCTCAATATCCAGAAAAAGACAATCAGGAGTATTTACGGCCAAATAATCAAGGGCCTCTAACGGATTCGTAAATGAAGCTGCCACGTTTATCTCATCACTGAAATTCGTAAGTTCCCATGTTAAACTTTGCAGCGCTTTTTCCTCATCATCAACTAATACAGCTTCGATCATAATACTATTTTTCTAACAGGTAATTTACTTAAAAAACAGCTGATGTTTATCTTTTTTAGGGAATTATGTATCAATGGAAGCAAATCGATTATCGCTTGTAAGAAAGGGCTTAACGATTGAAACTTTGTTCATATTCACATTAATGATTATGAAAAATCCTACCTGCAGCGGAAGGTGAATTTCACCTTTTTCACAATGATTGTCATTTACACAAAAAATCGTACCGTTTATACAGTCTTCAATTTGAAAGCACTTCTGTTCTCTTAAATTAGCGAACCGTTTGTAAACGTCAAGTTTTAGTTCCCTTCTAACAAATAGACCAAATTATGGAAACTAAGACCATCACAATTAAGAATTGCATCATTATGTTCTTTTTCTTGCTTTGTGCAATTTTCATAAGCAGCTTCACCGAAAATAACGAAGATGTTAGACCTAATACCGCCTTAATTTCAAAAGAGGATTCTTCGAAATCATTTTCAATGGCCACCGAAATCGGCAGATAAAATTGCATAATTGTATTGTTTTACAATCACTAATTGACATAAAAACCTTAATATTTGTAGGTTTTTTTTTAGAAATATTATTTCATTAAGTTCAAGATTTTAGATATTTTGGATGATAAATTGTTTATTTTTGTTGTAGTTTCCCCCCAGTACACCAAATACCTTCTTTGATATTTAAGAAGTGTTTTTGATTTTGTATACTAGATTTTATCAATTTTGGGAAATGCCACCCAGAAAATATTTATGAAACTGCCAATCCAATAGGTACGGCCCAAGGAACTTGTTATAAGAGACAAGAAAGTCCTCGGACTATCCGTCCAATGGAATTGTCGCAACACAAGCATTGCGCCTAACTTGTTAGGAGTTAATGTGCTCGGTTATAGGTTTCGGGGGAACTACCTAGATCGGCATAACGCGGCAGTATTAATTCATTGGAAGCCGTACGGTTTGGCGGTATCATAATTCAAACCAAAGAACAAGGACCGGGAGTTATACCTCAGGTCTTTTTTATGTCTTCAATAGATGACTTCCTCATGAATTTGATGGGTCTTAACAGTCATAGCTTCATTAACAGTACACCACACCAAATTGTTACATTTCTTTGATACTCTGTTACATTTGTGGCATAAATAACATGCTTTCTCCTATACTTTTAGACCATGCGCAGAATCACACAAATTTCGAACATTACTGGGCGTAGGTCAATTTAAACCAGCCATACATAGAATCCTCCCATCGGCACAAAACGAGCTTTAAGCAAGGGGCTTCAAAATTACTTTTACAGCAAACCGAAGAATTTGAAGTGTTTACTTTTTCAAAAATTTAGCACCAACTTCATATAAACTACTAATTATGAAAACAATGAACTATTTATTTTTAATGGCCTTAGTGCTAATCACCGGCGCCTGTGCCAATGAAACCAACAGCACTCAGGAGGAGCTGCAAGCCACCAATTTTCAAGGGAGCGAATTCGAGGATAGTGGAGAATTTACTGAACTTTCTTTACACCAACATTTTCTTCAAACAGAATTTACAGAACTCAATTGCCAAAAAGAACAGCTTATGCAGGGCATAGAAGATGGTAACGATGCTTTAATCCCGGATCTTGAAGAAACCATGGGTCTAATCGAGCAAAACCTTGAGTACCAAGATGTACTTCATCAATTACTTGCCAAACCATGCCCCAAGGGCGAAAAAAATTGTCCTCCTCCTCCTAAGCCCAACCCCTGTACCGAAGAGAAAGGGTGTCATTTTAACTGTCCCATTCAAATTCCCGAATTACTAAATATTTGGGTGACCGAGGATCAGGTTGACAATACAGATATTAGACTTCTAAATAGTGCAGGAGAAGTATGTAGTGATATTGTTGATATCAACCCAATAGAAGATAGCAATGGGATGGTGGGCATGACTTTGGAAACGAATAATTGCTGTGGCGGCTATATTCAGGTAACCAAACCTTTCGAATATGCAGAAGGTGGCAAGATAACCTATAGCGTTCCAGTTCAATGTGAATAAAGTGCCAACATGTGCCCTTAAAAGTTTTAACTTAAGCCTCAAATCATATTTGAGGCTTTTGGGCATGAAACATTTTGTAAAATTTTTATTGCTGGTCTTTCTTTTAATGGGCAGACTTTCCGCTCAAGACAACTCAGAAATAGACGCGTTGATTTCTCATTACTTTGATAAGGGTTATGATAAATTATTTATTGATAAAGAAGGCGCCTACCATAATTTTAAGATCGCAGATAGCCTTGCTTCAAAAGCAAAAAGCTACGAATGGCAATTGTACATTCTGTCTTACTTCGTTTATGCCAGTGATTATCATTATGATCTTACAACTTCGCGTGCTATTTTGGATCGTACCAAAAACGTTTTGGAGCTAGATACTGTCAAAAATAACTTGGAAGATTACGAATCATACAAGAGTGGTTACCTCTTAAATATCGGAAACTACTTTTATAAACTAAAGGAGTTTGAAAAGGCAAAAGGCTATTTTCTAAAGCTTCATTCACAATATCGACGAAACTACTTGTCCGAACCAAGTTTAGAGAGTACAACCGATCTCTTTAGTGTTAACAATTTTCTAGGGGGCGTCTTCAAACATACCGGTAAATATGAATTGTCAGAGCAATATTATCGGCAGAACATTTCCTTAATAGATCAAAACGTGCATTTAGCAAATGATAAGGAAGCTTATTTAACCAACGTTAACCAGCTTTTGGCTCAATTATATGGGCACACCAACAACTTTGTGAAGGCCAATGCCTTGTTAACCTCTGGCATCGATACTTATGAACGCTACTATAAAAAGGACAAAAAATTCAAGAATAACCTTCTAAACGTTTATCAGAGAACAACATTGAATTTTATCAAACAGGATAGTCTAAAAAAAGCGTTGTTATATCTTGACCGCAGCCAAAAGTACCTACTTCCGAACGATCCTTTTTATAAAGATGCCTTGTTACTCTATGGGAATATTCATTTAGGCCTTGGTGAAGACAATATGGCCACGAAAAGCTACACAAAAGCATTAAAGGCATTTTCGAAATACCGTCAGCGAAAACCGCATCAAGACATCGCCAAAGTTCACGGTAAAATCGCCGAATTACATCTAAAACAGGGAGGCTTTCAAGAGGGAATAAAAGAAATTCAAAAAGCATTGGCTTCGGCAGGAAGAAATATAGAACTCAACCATATTGCAAGAAATCCAAATCCCATCGATGTATTTTCGAAAATACAACTCCTCAATCTGTTGGATATAAAATTACAACTTCTTGAAGGAGTGTTTACCACCAAAAAGGATGTCGCCTTTTTAGACATGGCTTTGGCAACATGCCATGATATTCTTCAAACCTTCGACCTTTTAAAAAAAGAATTTGCCAGTAAGATTGATAAACAGTTCTTGGCCGAAACAGCCTATCCTGTTTTTCATAGAATGTTAGAAATCGCGTATAAAGCCAACATAATTAACCCCTCTAACAAAACACTTCAACTAGCTATTGATATAAGTGAAAAGAATAAGGATTTTTTATTGTTAGAAGTATTAAGAGGTGCCCAAGCAACGATTTATGCCAATGTTCCAAATACCGTATTTGATAGAGAAACACAACTCCGGGCCAAAATTACCCATCTTGAAAAAGAGCACTTCAATACAACTGAAAACGACAATACATTCTCGGATGAGCTATTCAATCTAAAGCAAGAGTATTATAACTTCCTTGATACGATCAAAAGTAAATATCCAAAATACCATGGTTTAAAATATGAAACCAAAACCGTGGATTTGCGAACTATTCGAGAAAAAATAGTAAGCAATGGGGAGACCCTCATTTCATTCACCGTCACTGTAGATAACCTCTATGCTATCATCATTAACGACACTAAAGAAGAGTTTTTAAAACTTCCTTTTTCGGCCTATGACCGAGAAATGATAGGTGATTTTTATAAGCAGATTTCTAGCTCAACTCTTAAGGCGACCGGGCATACTATTTCAGAAATGGGCACTGCCTTGTATGAGAAGATATTAAAAAAGCCTTTGCAGCAATTCGATAGTGAAGACTTGATAATCATCCCAGATGACATGTTACATTACGTACCTTTTGACCTACTACGGAATAACGATGGCATACTCTTAAAAACCCATGCGATAAGTTACGGTAATGCCATAAATACCTTGATCGAACTAAACAATAAACCAAAAACAAAATCAGAAGAAGTACTCGCCTTTGCGCCTAGTTTTGGAGATGCATCTATAAGCACGAAGGAAAGGGAATTTGGCCAATTGCTTTTCAATGATGACGAAGTTGCCAAAATCAGCACTTATTTCAACACGAATATTTTTACAGATGAACGGGCCACCTTAGAAAATTTCAAAGCATTATCAACGAAGTCAGGCATCGTTCATTTAGCTACGCATGCCTCAGCCAATGATGAATTCCCAGATTATTCCTATTTGGCATTTAGTGAAAAACAAGAGGACCATGTGCTTTATATCAAAGATTTATATGATACCTCACTCAACGCAGAATTAGTAGTTTTAAGTGCCTGCCAAACAGGAATTGGGAAATTACAAAAAGGGCAAGGCATGTTAAGTCTTTCAAAGGGGTTTTATTATGCCGGTGCAAAATCGCTTGTTACGACACTTTGGAAAATCAATGATAAGAGTACGGTGAAGCTCATGGACTATTTCTATGAGGGCCTAAGCGAAGGGCACACAAAATCTGAAGCCCTTCGAAAGGCCAAATTAAAGTATTTGGATGGTACAGATGACCCAATATTGAAGCATCCCTACTATTGGGCGGCTTTTACAGTATCAGGAGATTCCACTGCGATTTCAGTAAGTTGGTGGAAGAGGAGTTCTTTTATATATGGTAGTCTTGTGATACTGATTCTTTTAGCATTTGTTTTTTTAAGACCCCTATTTGCCTCTAGCAAACCCTCCAAATAAAGCCAATGATCAGGACTTTCGTTATTTTTCTTGTATTCCTCCTATTGCATCCAGTTTCACTGATTGCGCAAAGTAATGGTCTTAACTCAAAAAAAAATCCCCCTTCAAATCTACATACAACACCAGCCATAAGCCGGGCAGATAGTCTTTTTAACTTAGCCGAAGAGCTTCACAAACAGAGAAAAAATAGCGAAACTGTCGCAGTCTTGGAAGAGGCAAATGAATTGTTTCTTGAACAAAAAGATTACGATAAGGTGGTGAGTTGTTATACCAGAATAGGGCGTTCCACGAAATTTCAGTTCAAACCCTTTGAACAAGTCGAGAATCTTTTAAGACCAGGTTTACAATATGTTTCGCATGAACAAGTGACTAAGATTACCAAAGCTTGGTTTTACCTTGAACTTGCGAATTCTCTTAGTGAACAGAAAAAATTGCGAGATGCCGAATTCTTTATTGAAAAGGGGCACCATAATGCAAGCCAGGTTACAGATTTTAACTCCAAAAATCTCAATATCATACGAATGGTTCGCGGATCAAGGGCAGGTATTCAACACTATCTACACAACTATCTAAAAGTAGAGGAAATCCTTTTAGACAATATTTCTTTTTATAAAGAACACGGCCTTGGCTTGACTTTTACATATAACATGCTCTTAGAAGCATATAACAAAAGTGGTCAGAATGAAAAGTTCGACTTACTTCTAAAACAAATGCAAACGAATGGGATAATTGAAGAGGAATCCTATTACAACAAATACATGCACTACCTCACCCTGACTGAAAACTTCATCAGCACGAGGCAATTTGAAAGAGCCGAGTCGACTATTGCAGGGCTGAAAGCCCTTATTGGAAATGGCAAGAATGCAAGCCATTTCGGAAGATGGTATATCGAAAGAATGCTTATAGAAATATATATAGGAAATCAGGAATACCAAAAAGCAATAGACATTATTGAGCAAATAAGCACTGATACATCGCTTCAACAGACACAATTAGAAAATTTAGCAAACAACTTTGGAAGCAAAGCTCTTGCCTATCTCGAGCTCAATGAACTTGACAGCAGTAGGGTAGCAATACAAAACGCATTGAAAGTCCTATTGCCAAATAATAGAACAAACGAACCTTTCTTGAAAAAAGCCACATACCATGGTCTGCCATATAAATTAAATTTGGCCAATACGCTGCATTTCAAAGGTAGGTTACTCAATAAATTGGGCGCGAACAGTGCTGATTCAATAATGATTAATGTTTCTTTACATAATTTTGAACAAGCCCATGAAGTTCTTAAGGAATTAGGGGAGGATAGCAATGAAGATCAATTTCTAAGCAACGATTTCTTCAAAACCTTTTACGAGCATTCTTTGTTGGCATTTCATAACGAATGGGAAACTGATGAAAATCCCCAATTGTTTTATCGTGCCCTTAGAATCTCAGACGAAAGCCGGCATCTAACAGTTTTGAATGAACTAAAGACCAGCACAATCAAAGATCTATTTGCAAATGTTCCCGTGGGTTTGAGAATGCGAATAAATCAAATTTCCATTGCACTAGACTCCCTGAACACTACTAACACGGGCTCCCTAAAATCAAAAAAAAGGCAAAGCCATTTTGAAGAATTACAAAGAGACCTGAAAGCTCTGAAATCAAAACTAAAAAGTGAACATCCTAAATACTATGAAATAAAGTACGGGTCAAACAACTCGATAAAGGATTTGGTTCAAACTTCCTATAAAAATTCAAATATACTTGAGTACTTCTGGGGCAAACAATTTTTGTTTGTATTTCAAATCAATGGTGAGGTATTGAAATTCGATAAAATTCTCCTGACTAAGAAACTAAATGAAAACAAAAACAGTTTAGTCAATTCACTTAGAAATCCATTGGATAACGACTACAAGGAGGCCGGTCAATTCATATTTGATAGCCTGTTCAAAAATTACATAAGTCGTACAACTAAAAATCTTTTGATATTAGACGATGCCCTTCATTTTATTCCTATTGAATCACTATGGGTCGAATCTTCGAAATCGGGCAATTTTCTTTTGGGAGAGGCACAGGTACACAGACTAAATTCAATAGCGCAGGGTATAAATCAAGAAGAATCAAAGCATGAAAGTGCAATGTTATTAGCCCCCTTTGCTACTTATAAGGGAAGTAATTTTAGCAAAATAAGCCGTACGAAAAATGAAGTCGACGAAATTCAAAAATACGTAGAAGCCCAAATATATTTAGACTCCTTAGCCACGAAAAGCACTTTTCTCGAAAATGCTGAGAAGTTTGGCATTTTGCATTTGGCAACCCATTCTACTGCAGAACCAGAGAATCCTTTAAAGAGTAGAATCTTGTTTTACGATGATGAAAATTTAGTTCCATCTGACAAGAGTTTAACGATCGAAGAGCTGTATTCTTTAGAATTAAACGCAAATTTAGTGGTCTTAAGCGCATGTGAAACAGGAATAGGGAAAGATGTAAAGGGTCGAGGAATAGCAAGTATTTCCAATGGATTTAACTATGCAGGGGTTTCTAGTACTTTAATGAGTCTATGGAAAGTTCCCGATAAACAAACTTCTCAAATAATGGTGGGCTTTTACAAATATCTCCAGGAAGGTTTGCCAAAAAATATAGCGTTGCAAGAAGCAAAACTAGCGTATCTAAGAACTACTGATGACGAACTTTTAAGACATCCTTATTACTGGGCAGGTTTTGTAGTTTCAGGTAATATGGAACCCCTCCAAAAAAACGCAAACTACTGGTGGTGGCTATTGGGCTTTGCCATAGCTGGTTGCAGCCTTTGGTTGCTCGGTCGAAAAATCTATTCCAATTGAGAAAGTAACTTTTTGGCAGCGGCTGTTTTATAGGTGCCTGAAGAAATACGTAAGTTCAACTGTTCTTTACAATCTTCAAGACGGTTTAGCTTCAAATACGCAAGGGCCAAATACCAAGATGCCCGGTCTTTTAGCTCACCGCCCTTTTCTATATACCCTTCAAGCAGGGGAATGGCTTCTTCTTGCTTATTCAACTGCATCAAAACCATGGCCTTATAAAATTCGATATACGCCTCATTATGTTTACCCTGTAATTCTTTGAAAAGTTCGAGCGCTTTAGGATATTCCTCATTTTCATAGGCCGTAAAAGCCTTTGTTTTGAGGTCTTCAAGTTGGTCGCCGCGTTCTATAGGTTGTATAACATTATCATAAGGTGCGAAATTGGCCGCATATAGTTCCTCGGTGTTAATTTCACCGGTATTGAATAAGAACCACCAAGCCAATCCCGCCAGCAAAGCGATAGAAGCGGCCGCAAGCCAGGGTCTTAATTTAATTACCTTAGTTTCGGTTTTCCCATTTTCATCCTTCAAATTAGAAAACAATTCCTTGATCTCTTGTCGTTCCTGTTTTTTGAGGGAATCCTGTAGTTCTTTTTGAAACTCGAATTCGGAAGTAAAAGCTACATCCTTTTCAAGCAAACTATTAAACTCTTCCAATTGACTTTCGGAGAGGGAACCTTCAAAATACCCGTTGATCAATTCATCTTTATCCATTACTATTTCCTATTAATTGCTTTAATGATTTTAAGCAGCGGCTTTTTTGGCTTTTGGTTACATCCTTATTTTCATAGCCCTGTGTGAGAGTGATTTCATCCAATTTCATTCCTTGTATATAGAATAGTTCTAATATCTCTCTACATTTATCTCCCAACTTTTTAAAGTTGGCAACCAATTTAGCTTGGTAATTACTTAGCCCTTCATCTTCAAAAACATCTTCGATAACCGCCTGCTCGTACTTGTCAAAAAGATACGTTTCTTCAGTTGGCACTTCCTTTCTGGCATCCCTAAAATGTTTAAAAAGCATAAACTTTCCCGTACCGAACAAATACGTTTTTAATGTACTCTTCAAGGCATCAAGTTTACCAGCCTGTGCATTTTCAAATAGCACAATAAGCGCATCTTGAAATATGTCTTCCAATATATCAGTGTCTGCATTGTAACGCGACATAAACTTTAAAAACTCGGTCTTATAATCAATATATACAGCCTTTAGTGCATTGCGATCGCGCTGTTTCAATTGCAATATTAGTTGCCTGTCGGTCATTAATACCGTTTTAGTTGATAGGTAAACACAAGATAAGTTAAAATTCTAAGTAGGATTCTGTTTACTTTATTTCATGGGTGGTACAAACGATTAAGAAATTTAATAAATAGCCTGGTATATGACGTTCATTAGGGCTTTCATAAAAACAAAACTCATGAAAATAAAAGTAGTTTTTCTGTTATTATTTGCGGCATTTCAATCTTGCGATGCGCAACAACAACGAACGCTTATCAAGGTTGAAAATCATCTTAATGATGAATTAGATTATGCCCAAGGGGCTTTAGAATTTGAATACAAAAAAATAAATGGTGAGCGAGTCACCATCGGAAAAATTAATACAGATGGTACTATAGAATTCAAAATACCTGATTATGACATTAAGGCGATTCATGATAGTATAAATTTACAACCAAACAAATTTCAGCAATGGTTTTCAATAGATAGCAATTGTAAAGACAGAGATGTATTTGCTAAAACACCTTATGATGATGTCTACTCAAACAAAATGGGTGGCATGCTTATAAAAAAGTATGGTATATACGTAGCAACATTAGAGGCAGTTGTCGAAGAAGAAAGCTCAGAGCATATCAAAAAACGCAATTACTTTTGGCTAAATGTTGATAGAGCTATTACCTATAAAGAGCAATGCTCTAAAGTCTCTCAGCAGACAGGCGATGTTTATGATGAGGCTTCTACAAATATTGAACTAGAAAAGGGGTGGAATTTTATTGAAGAAAATCGTTTGATTCCTAAAAATTCGAATGATGAAAGTTCTAAAACCACTCAAATAACAACTACCAAATTTAGCACTAGTTCGCCTTCAGCTCCAAATGTAAAATGGACATTGAGACAGATAGAAGATGATGAAAAAATAGAAACGGCCAAAAGACTATTCCATTTAACGCCGATACCAAAAGAAAAGTTTGAAAAATGGGCCCCAAATAAATTAGCCGATTTATCAGTATTTACTAAAGAACATGGCAACCCGCCTAGGGGGCAAAAAAATAAAAACAATATGCACCTAATATATGCTGACAAGGGCCAGCAGAAAGAAATAGACCTATATGTCATAGATGCAGCCAAAAACCCCAATGATTTGGATATGATCAATTTTGCCTATGCCATGGAATATAGCGGCAAAGATGAAAAAGATATAAAGCCCTATGTAACCCAATATAATGAACAAACAAAAGCCACTCAACTGCTATACAAACTTGAAAATAGAATACTGATAATTGCCTCGGGAATTAATATGAACGGCGAAGAGTTATGGGGGTATATTCAAAAAATGAAGGTTGAAAAATTATTAGAATAGTTAAATCCATTATGCCGGTTAAATTAAATGTCCAAAACCCAATTGAGTTTTGGACATTTTGCATTCATCTCTTTTTATTCAAAAAAATTAGTGTTCTCCTGTTTACTTTTTTAACGGTAAGGTACAAATGGTTGCAATAACAATAAAACAATCAAATTATGAAATTGATCCATTTTGAAAAAGCGAAATTAAAATCCCCTATGATGATGGCATTCCTAGGGATTGCTGTTGGCGCTACTCTATTTCTAAGTTCTTGTACTCAAGATGAGGTTATTGATACCATCGAGACTATAGAAGAGGCTATAGAAGAAACAATCGAGGAAGAGGCCAATCTAGATAATTTAACGGGCAATTGGATTCGAATTGCTAGCAACAACCCAGGGTCAGACGGTATGATAATCGAAATGTCTGGTACTACGGGAAAGCTTGTAGACAAAGCTGGTTCTGGTTTTCAAGTGGACGATATCAAGTGGAATGACATCAAAGCCATCGATTCAGAAAATTATAGCCATCAAGAATTGGGAAGCGACTACAATTACTACGAAGCCACCATGTTATTGAAGGCTGATGATACGCTACGAATATCTGTGGGTTCTTCCGGGGCGGGAAATACTCAAAAATGGGTCCGCGAAGGCGAGTATACCCCTGAACCTGATGGACAGGCCAATACGGAAACCTTGGATTGTAGTATTTCGGAAGCACGAACACTAACCAATGGGTCTGCTGAAATAGACTACATTATAGATTGCGTTATCGATGTAACCGCCCCTCTTATAATAGAACCTGGGGTTGTGATTCAGTTCAATGAAAATGCAGGCTTGGGTGTTTATGACAATGGTACCCTAACAGCCATCGGCACGGCCGCAGAACCGATTGTTTTTAAAGGGGCAACCAGTACCTCGGGCCTATGGAGGGGAATACATATTGAGACCAGGTCAATTTCCAATACCCTAGAGCACGTTCGCATAGAAGATGCTGGTTCAAATTACGTGTACTGCTGCAATGAAAGTTCGAGCCTATTTCTAAAGGGTGCTAAAATTGGACTAAAGAACATAGAAATACGAAATGGGAATGGAATAGGGCTTTATGCCGGAGTCAATTCAGAATTTGATAGCTATGAAAATATTAGAATAGAGACCCACGCAGAATACCCAGTCTGGGCCGCGCCCGAAGTACTAACCTACCTCGACGGTATGGCATCTGACTATTCAAACAATGACAAGGATTACATTTTTGTCAACGACGGTAATTTTGGTGCAACAACGCGTATTCACAAGACAAATATCCCATACCTTTTTGAAGGCAAGGTTTATGATGTTACCGCTGCTTTGACTATTGAAGCGGGTGTTGAAATTGTTTTTCAAGAGAATGGAGGCCTCGGGGTCTATGACAATGGATCTTTGAAGATTAGTGGAAATGCCAATGATCCCGTTCTTATGCGAGGTCAAGATGCCTTGAAAGGCTTTTGGCGCGGCATTCATATAGAGACCAATAAAATCGACAACTCCTTAGACTATCTGCACTTATCAGATGCTGGCAGCAACTATGTATATTGCTGTAATGGGGTAGCTTCTATTTTCCTAAAGGATGGTCAAACGTCGATTACAAATTCTGTAATCAGCAATGGCAAGGCACATGGTATTCTTGCAACCAAAAATTTCGAATTTAGCGGGTATGCCAATAATACCATCACTACCCATGAACTGGCCCCATTGAACTTAAGCTTAGGTAGAGTTGGTGAATTAGACGGCAGATCATCTTCATACCAAGGCAACAATCAAGAATTTATTCTAATCTCTGACGATGGAAGTACATCTGAACTTACCATTTATCCAACAGATGTTCCTTATTTGGTTGATGACTCTACAGTTTTAGACATTACAGAACGACTAAACATTGAAGCTGGTGTAGAAATTGTTTTCAGCCCCAATTCAGGTCTGGGAGTATATGACAATGGTATTCTAAATGCTGTCGGCACGGCAAACGACCCCATTATTTTTCGAGGTTTCGAAAATAGCGTTGGTTACTGGCGCGGCATTCATACTGAAACCAATAGCGCTTCAAACATCATCCGCCACGCAGAAATTAGAAATGCCGGTTCCAATTATGTGTATTGCTGCAACGACAAGGCTGGTTTAATTGTGAAAGCCGGGCAAATGACGGTTGAGAATTCAGTAATTACACAAAGTGGTGGTTGTGGCATTCTCGTGAAATCGAGCGCCAATTTCACTGGATCGGGCAACGATTATTCCAATAACACCGACGGTGGTCTTTGTAATTGATTTACCGATTTACCTGATAAGCCCTTTTAAATGTAAATCATTGGTGCAGGGCACTGCTAAAATCAGTGCCCTTCCTCTGGATCGGTTGGTAGGCCAATACAAAACCACCTAACCTATTTCAAACATCTCATCACAATAAACTTAGTGCTGCGATCAAAATAATTCAAGAAAAAATACCCTAATAAATAGAAAGAATGAAACGAGTTACACAAATACTGCTGGTCATACTAATAGCTTCTTCGAGCCTATATGGTCAAACAAAATTCAATAGGAATATACCCAACAACGCCCACCAAGCCATTGGAAAACACATTAAAGCGGGCATCTCCACATTCGCTTTTGCGCCGAATGGCGGATGGGCCTTGGTATCTAAAAACGGAAGGCTTGAACAACAAAATATTCCTTCTGAATGTGAAAAAAAAATCAAGGATTTTTTGGCGAAAGGTCACAAAATAAAAGATGTCTCCTTTCCTCCCAAAGGAGGAAATAGTTGGGTCATCCTAACCGATAGAGCTATGTATGCGAGAAACATTCCTAATGAATGTTATAAAAGACTATTGAGCGATTTTAAAAAAGGGAACAAGGCCATTAAAGTATCTTTTCCCAAAAAGGGGGGAAATAGCTGGGTCATTATTTATGAGAAAGGCGGATTTTATGCAAGAAATATTGATGACGAATGCTATCAAATTTTGAGAAATCTTCGGGAATCCGATATGCCTGGGAAAAAAGCTGCCAGGAAAATTACAAATGTGACTTTTGCACCAAACGGAGGTTTTGTCGTGCTAGCAGAAGATTATCATTTTGCAAGAAACATCAATGACGACTGTTTTTCAAAGATGAATTCCCTCAGTAATGGAAAAAATTTGATCCATACCGTGGCCTTTAATCCAAAAGGTAAAGGATGGTCCATTATTTCAAATAGCAAGGTAACAACAAGGCCAAAAGACAAAATCAGAAGTTTTGAAAGAAACGTCGTCGGGAAGTCGATATGGCAAACCATGAAAGATAGCTCCGTGGCCGGGGTCAGTGTAGCCGTAGTAATCAATGGAAGAATAGCCTGGTCAACGGCCTACGGTCATTTGAAAATGGGTGCCAGGGCAAATGCTACACATCCTGAATCTATGTTTCAGGCTGCCTCAATCAGTAAAGTCATAGCCGCTTTGGGTGCGCATAAACTTGTTGATCAGAAAAAGCTCTCCTTAACCGAAAATCTGCTGACCTCCGGAAAGTTAAAGTGGAATGTCCCATTTAGCAATTGTATAAAAAACAAAAGCTGGACTAAAAACTTCAAACACCTTACTGTTGAAAACATTCTTCAACATAAAAGTGGTATTGAAGGTCGAGGGGCGATTTTAGAAAATGGGTGTAATTATACCACAGATGCACAAGAAGGAGGTGGCTATGGTGGGTATGATGCTTTGTCAAAAGTACCCAGTTTGAATACCTTAATGCAAAACATTAGCATTACATATGACCCAAGCTCCGGGCCTAACGGCAATTCTCGTTGGTATTCTGGCAAGGCCTTTACCATATTACAAAAATTGACCAAAGATGTTACAAAACAAGAGTATTCAACTTGGATGAAAACCAGTATACTAAACCCCCTAAATATGAAAAAAAGTGCCTTTACAGTTGCACCGGAACGCATTTACAATACAAAAGAACTCGTGCTAGGACATAATAATTCTGGAAGGGCCTATACTATTCGAAGATATCCACAATATGCCGCAGCAGGTCTCTATACCAATGCCAAAGAACTGGCAAATGTGATTATTATGATGAACAATAACGGATTTATCAATCGAAAAAGGTTCTTGAGCACCGTGGCCACAAAAAACCTAATCGAAAATCACATGGGTGTTAATGTCAATAGCGCCAGAACCAGATATTCTCATGGAGGAACAAATACGGGTTTCAAGGCATATTTTGAGGGAATGCCCAAAATAAACAGCAACGGAATTACGCATTCAGGAATAGTAGTCCTTACAAATGGTGATAGGAATATTAGGGGTGCGATTGCAAGTGCAATAAGACAGGCCTATGGTTGGTAACGGTTTTGTCTAAATCAAAACACTTATTGGAAATATAAAAGCCGGTCAGCCAAGATTTATGCCTCCCCCATTAAAGCTTATGGACTTAAAAATAACCTTCTCGACCATGTTTACCTTTTTAGAACCAATGGTACCAATAGGTGTACAAACTTTAAATACAAAATTATGAGAACTATTAAGAAAAATCCACGGAATTCATTCATGATTTCGCGCATGCTATGCTATGCACTGATTCTTGGCCTTGGGTTGTTACAATCATG
>CALIJE010000060.1 GCA_938017825.1 uncultured Flavobacteriaceae bacterium | reverse complement strand
ACCGTCGATAGCTTCTTGACCATCAGAGATACCATCACCATCAGTATCTGCTACTGCTGGGTCTGTCGTTTCTCCATTAGGATTCGCTGGAGTTGA
Organism: uncultured Flavobacteriaceae bacterium; assembly: GCA_938017825.1. Taxonomy (GTDB): domain Bacteria; phylum Bacteroidota; class Bacteroidia; order Flavobacteriales; family Flavobacteriaceae; genus Pelagihabitans. The sequence goes on along the minus strand of CALIJE010000060.1, from coordinate 14,884 downwards.
TGGGTCATCTACACCTGTAGTTTCTTCATCATTGGTTAATCCATCGTTATCACAATCTGCTGTGCCTACTGGCGTACCACCTACTGAACTACAGGAATCATTAGGGTCTGTACCGTCGATAGCTTCTTGACCATCAGAGATACCATCACCATCAGTATCTGCTACTGCTGGGTCTGTCGTTTCTCCATTAGGATTCGCTGGAGTTGATGGGTCATCTACACCTGTAGTTTCTTCATCATCAGTTAGGCCATCACCATCAGTATCTATGGGACCCACAGCACATGCCGTTGAAACCCCAGAATTAGTTACATCTGTATTTGTACCCGTGTAACCGTCTGTATTGCCATTAACTCGACCATTGTTAGTATCATATCCTGTACCTGCCAATTGACCAGCTAAAGTTCCACTTTCTGTAAAACCTGCTTCTAAAACATCTGCACAACCATCACCATCTGCATCTGTATCTATGTGATTTGCCAGTCCGTCAAGATCTGTGTCAAAATTATCATTAACACCATCACCATTAGAATCGATATAACCTGGATATTCTGCATCTAAATAATCCGGTACACCATCTCCATCTAAATCTGCGCTTGGATTTACTCCACCAGACTCTACAGTATCTAAAATACCATCGTTATCGTCGTCTTCATCCAATGAATCTACAATACCATCACCATCAATATCCGATGAAGCATAAATTGCTGCTGTAAACTGGTCATCATCACTACCTCCTGTATCACCATCTACCCCTGCAATATCAGAAGCTGAACCACCTAAGGCAGAAGAAGGAGAACTTGCGGTTGAAACTGCAACTCTAAAATTTTGTGTTGTTGTTATACCAATATCGGACAAAGGAACATACCAGTCAATAAAAATAGGGTCTTGGCTAGCGCAACCCGCATTTGTGATAAGCGCGTCTGATCTTTGGCTATTAGTTGCTGTGTCGTAAGAACTAATATTGGTTCCTCCGGTCGTGCCATCTACGTTTTCAACTAATACATCATTGTTGTTACCGCTCCCATATATAACTTCTATTTCAAAGCCTGGGTTACCAGAAATACTATTAGGGTCAGATGGGCCAAATGTAAAATCCGTATCAAAAAGGAAGCTATATCCGAATGCGCCATTGGCTTGCCTGGCAATACGCATACGAAATAACATTAACTCATCTCCATTATCGGGTATGCCGTCTGGATCAGAAATATAATAGTAGCCACCTGCAGCTTCGGTAGCAGCATCTCCCACAATATCAGAGGGTCCGCAGCTAGAACCTGTTTGTTGGTCAGCATCTGGTTCTGGAGCTAATTGAGGAACAGGAATAAAAGGAATTTCAAATTCTGATAATTCATGGCCTCCTGTAAATGCTGCTCCAGAACTCGAAATCCAACCATCTCCGTTAGGATCCATTGGGTTTGTAGTTGGGGAAGCAGGCTCATAAATTTGGCCAGGTGTTTGAGCGGAAAGACTATAAACTGAAAAAAATACAAAGAATAGAATATTGAAAAACTGTCTAAAACAATTGGAGAACTTTAATTGATTCATATTATATATTTATTAATGGCTAGAATTTAAACTACTGCTATACTATTACAACCACACTCATTTCTTCTACAAGAAAAGTGTAACAATAGAGCGTTTTCGTCAAGAAATCAATTGGAATTCACAACTATGAAAACTACATATGAAATGGATTCAAGTCCCTGAATTTAAACAATGAAACAATTCATATTCTAATAAAGAGTCTATTTTTAAAGCATACATCTACTAAAGATAGCTTAGTGATTATACTTGCTCATAGTAAAATAGAATTACGGTTTTATAAAAACCGTTTTGTTTAATCTGCATTTGAGATGTAAGCTCAATCAGAGCGTAAAGGCACTTCTATAATTTTTAGATTAAAATAATTTTAGTAATCTAATTCTTACTTTAGCTATTTTTTTGTAAATATAAACTCATGTGCCTTTTGTAAAAAAAATATGTTGTGTGTAGGTCAACAATGAATGTGTAAATAGGCAGACTAGTGGTTAACTGTTTTTTTTTACTCCTTAAAAAATGGGGTTGAGAAGGATATTAAATATAAAAAAATGTATAGTTCGTTTCTCATAAAAGCTAGAAGTTTAAAGTAGATCCTCAATCTGTTCAAAAGTTTAGATAAAGGTGTTTTGCATTAAATTAACTAAGTTTAATAATACCCACCTATAATTAAACTTTTTAAAATCATAAATAGAATAATTATAGTATTGGTATAAATGTAATCTATCATATGCTTCAACCAACGTTGAGAGCAAAATTATCAATTAGTCAATTACCGTTCAGCACATTCCCTTTCATTTCACGGAAAAGCTTCATTACACGAAACGAGCTTCACTACAAAAGGTCTTGAACATAATCCTGAATTTTGACTTTTCATTTCGTTTCTTCTTCCCGCTGCGCTGGAAAGAAGCACTATATTCCCAAGTAAAAATTAAGAATCACGTTCGCTAAAAACTGGTGCAAGCTTCTACTTTCTTGCACAAAGATTTAAAATTTAGCTTGAGACGGACTGCATAACCACTCGCAAGCTCATTTTTATAAGTCCTTACGCAATCGAAATTTTAGGTGTCGTTTTAGAAAAGGTAACAGCGAAGGCTCTATGGGAAGTAATTGGAACATCTCAAAGCCTAATTCACATATCAGCTATTATCAAAAGACCTACAGCCGTAAAATTAAATTTCTACTATCAAAAAGAGAAAAGGAAAACGCTCAGGATATAATAAGTAGTTGGTTGAATGCCATTTTGGCAATCAATTGACACCAAATAAAATCATTGAATATGGCTTCGATTTGGTGGTAATTCTATAAGGGAAGGGAATGAGTAAATGTCACTGTTTTTTTCGGGAAAACTAAGGATTCATCAAAAAACAGATATAATCCATGTTAAAAAAAAGGATGGAATTGTATTATTCAATTCGCTTTTTAGCTTCGGGTGAAAAGTTCGAAATCACGAAATGAAATGAAGGGATGGAGAAGCAAGAGGGTAACACGCTGGCGCGATGTTTCGTTTTGATTTTTTTCTCCATCGTCAATGAGAATAGGGTATTTGAAGGTTTCTCTTTTTGGTAGGAGAATCGTAAATGACCTTAATTTTCAGAAAAAATGCCTACAGCCCAATAAAACCAATACAAAAATTCAGAAAAAATGGATAATCAATTTGAAAAAGAACGATTTGAGAAGCTAGGCATAAAGACTTCCGTAGCGATACGGTTTAGGAAATTCTGCAAGAAAATGTCAAAATCTCAATCCATGACTTTGATGCTCATGTTGGATTTTTTTGAGGAAAATGGAATTTCACCAGTTGAATCTATTGGACCGAGAATGGAAACGCTGGAAACAAGAATGGCGACACTTATCAAAAAACGAATGAACGGTATGATTGCAATTTTAAAAGATATCGAAAAATCTCAAACTAAACCTACTGCTGCAATGTTGTATTCACTCTTTGAGCAGTCAGAACCAATTAAAAAGCAATTGATTTTGGAGAAAAATATTAGGGAAGAAAAGAAGCAAGTGCGTTACCGTGAAAGAAATAGTCAAAATGAAACCCCTGAGAACTGATGGAAAAAGTAAACTACATCATTCACCTGAATGCCGTTTTTGAAAGATTTAACAACGACGATAGAATCAAACAAGGACATATCACCTTATATCTAGCATTCTTTCAGAAATGGAATAAGGAGTACTTTAAAAACACCTTAACGATAAATAGGGCATCTATTATGGAAAGGGCAAAGTTTAAATCAAAGACAACCTATCACAATTATTTAAAGGATTTAAATGATTGGGACTATCTAGACTATTTTCCTTCTTTTCATCCGGCAAGAGGTTCAAAAGTGAGGATGCCCATATTCGGGACAAGCTCTGGTACACAAGCGCACCAAAATTTGGCCAGCAGCGTCCCAGAACCAGGCCAAAATCTGGTACCTTCTTATAAACATAAAACAAAAGAAAACTTAAATAAACTGGCGAAGCCAAGAAATGAATTGGAAGTTTTGGATTTTTTTAAAGAAAACAATTGGTCTGAAATCGAGGGCAGGAAATTCTTTACCTACTACCAATCTAGAAACTGGAAATTACAAAGGGGTTTAAACATAAGAAACTGGAAAGCGCAAGCTAAAAAATTTGTTGAAAAGGGTTATGAAATAAAACAAGAAGCGGCTAGGCCAATTTCTGGCTATCTAGAAAACCTTAAGAGCATGGCGGAGAGAAATTATGACGAGCCGCTATAGTTTGTACTGTTTTTTAATAGGCAGCTTTTATTTGGAGTGTTTTGTTACGATTTGTTATTGGAAAGCACAAAATTATGTTAAAGGTTGCAGATTCGGTTGCACTCCAATTTCAATCCTTTCAAAGGCGCATATACACGGTGCTGAAAAGAAATAACGGCACTCCCACCTCGAGTACAACTAAAAACCTCCTAATTTTGGGAGGTTTTTTTGTGACAAAAGGTTAAATCAACTTTTTTTCAACTGCCAATTTTATGAGTGAAGCAGCATTTGATACTTCCAACTTTTGCATAAGATTGCGACGATGGGTTTCTACGGTCAACGGACTGATAAAAAGTTCTTCGGCAATGATATTGGTGGTCTTGCCCTCTGCGATCAAACGCAGAATATGCGTTTCTCGTCTAGTGAGTTTCGGTAGATCTTTACTTTCCTGAGCAACCGAATCGGCTAAAATTTTTTGTACCTCGCTGCCGAAATAAAAATTATCGTCATGTACCTGGCTTATAGCCGTGGCCAGCTCGTCTGAAGTCGCATTTTTAAGTAAGTAGCCCTTTACGCCGTTTTTGATCATCTGGTTAATGATGCTGGGTTCGCTATAGGTGCTTAGCCCTAATATTTTTATGGTCGCCCTTTTTTCAAGAATCAGTTTTACCATTTCAACGCCGTTGATGTCGGGTAGATTTACGTCGAGCAAAATAACATCCACAATTTCTTTTTCAAGAAATTCGAGGGTGTCTTTCCCATTGGTGAAATGGGTTTCGACCTTTACCGTTTCGTTGTCGCTCAATAGGGTTTTTAACCCCTCTATTACCATAGGGTGGTCATCCACTATTAGAACGCTAATTGGTTTATGCTGCATCGATGTCGATATGTACGTTGACGGTTGTGCCTTCATTTTCTTCACTTTCAAAATCAATATTTCCTTTCAGGTAGGCTACCCTTGTTTGTAGGTTCGATAGGCCCATTCCCGAAGATGTATTGCTTAGTCTTTCACTTTTATTAAAACCAACCCCATTATCTTCCACGGTAATGTCTACCTGATTTCCTTCTCTTATAAATTGTACCAGTACCTCTGTTGCCTGTGCATGTTTAATGGCGTTATTGATCAATTCTTGAATCACACGATACATGGTAACTTGTTGATTGATGATAATGCCTTTATCGGAACCATAAAATTGAAGGGTTACCTTAGTGTTGCCGCCGGTCATGCTACTGCAATAGTCTTTCAATGCTGCTTGTAGACCGAATTTCACTAAAGTTTCCGGCATCATATTACGGGCAATACTTCGCAACTCGGTCAATGAATCATCTATATCCTTGATGACCTTTTGCAATTGTTTTTTGGGATACTGTTTTGGTTCGTCCTTATCCAATTTGGAAAGATTCATGCTAATTCCGGAGAGCCTTCCCCCGAGTCCGTCATGAAGATCTATGGCGAGCCGTTTGCGTTCCTTTTCCTGACCTTCTATCATAGCAGAGAAAATCTTGTTCTGTTGTTCCTGTTTTAAGTATTGTACCTCTGCTTTTTGTAACTGTTCTTTTTTATTCGCTTTAGACAATTTTCTCTTATAGAAATAATACCCGCTAAAAAGAAGTAAACCAAGAATACTTATTACTACCCCAAGCAAATAGGCCTGTGATTTCTTCTTTTCCAAAGAGAGCGCGGCCTCATTTTTTTCATTGCGCAGGGCCAAGATTTCTTTTTCCTTGGTTGCCATTTTGTACTGCACCTCTAAATTTTGCATATCGGCACTTAGATTTTCTATGCGCATACTATCCACCGCAGTAACATAATCCTTTAAATAGGCATAGGCCTTTTCGTGATTGTTCAAATGGGCTTCTTGATCCGCCAATCTTGCGTAGGAACCAACGATGTCTTCCTTTGAATGTATATTTTCATTAAAATTCAAGTACTTCAAGGTATATTCCCTGGCCTTTTTAAAATCGCCCATCTTATAATAGATATCCGCATAACGTTGAAACAACAATCTGAGATAATAGTTTCTAGAATTGTTTTCAAAGTAGTCCCTGGCTTTGTTCAGGGCCTCTATCCCTTTGTTGTATTCTTTAACACCGCCATAGTAAAGTCCTAACTCGCCATAATAACTGGGTTGGTAGAACGAATTGGGAATTTGATCAAGGTTTTTCTTGGCCAAATCCAAAACCTCCTTCATTCTCACTAACGAATCCATGCTGAACAAGGCAGGGGAAAAAGCAAGACTGTGGTACACGATATCTTCAGGACCACCAATTTCCTCAAATTGCTTTTGGCTCAGCATAAACATTTCATATGCCTTGTCGTAGATGGATAAGTTGTTGTATTTAATGCCCAAACTGGTATTGCCATTGGCAACGAACATTTTATCGCCCATACGTTGGGCAATGGGTATGGTCATGGCGGCCATCTCTATTTCCTTTTGAATATTACCTTGATAGCCATAGGCGACTCCAAGATTATAGTGCCCGCGAAGCCATATTTTCATATTATCCCTGCTCGAGTCTTTCTTGATCAGTTTATTCGCGAATTCATTACCCTTTAGAAAGTGCTTCTTTGCATTTTTTGGGTCCACGTAATCGAGATATCCGCCTGCAATATCAATATGGCTTCGTGCCATTCCTTTTAGATATTCGATTTCCTTACTGAGTTCAAGTGCTTTAAAACCGAGCTGAAAACACTTTAACGAATCTACGCCGCCATATGTTCGTGCAAGTTCCGATAGAACATTAACACGTGTAGTATCATGAATTTTTTGGGTCAGCATATTTTCCAAACTATCGATACGATTTTCACGTCCCGTTTGGGCACTGATCCAACAGCTAAAAAGTGAAAGACAAACGAGGTTTACCCATCTCATGATTTTGGTTTTTTGCTTTTCAGTAGGCCAATATACTATAACTATATGGTACAATAAACAGCTTATAATCAATATACTGGTAAACCAGTAGAAAAAAATACGACCAACGGGGTATTTCACGGATGAGCATTTCAAAATACCTTGGTACCATCAAATAATCGGATAATTCGGGAACACGAAAAGTCCATGAAATTTAAAAACAGGTATTATGAAAAATTCAGTAAAATTACTTTCATTTTTAATGTTCGCTTTAGTGAGCATATCGGCACAAGCACAAATTTTTGGTGTAAAAGGCGGTGTTGGTCTTGCTAATATTACTTCTCCAAACCAGGATACCAACGATTTGTTTGGTAGAACCCTTGGGGCCAAGGTTGCTGGTACTATAGAATTTGATATCACAGATGAACTTTATATCGGATCCGGACTTGGTTTTGCAAAAAAAGGAGCCTCTTCAAATTCGGGTAATTTTAACCTCCTATACATTGAGTTGCCTGTTGGGGCCCGGTATGATATTTTTGAAATAGGCGGTTCGGGATATTTCTATGCCGCAGCAGGATTGAATCTAGGTTTTATGGTCTCTGCACGATTTGATGGTGACAAATTGAACATTGGCAATACCAATGATGATAACTTTAAGACTTTAGACCTGGGTCTAAATACGGGGATAGGGGTAATTTTCAATGATAGCTTTCAAGTAGGTCTTGGTACCGAATTCGGACTGTTGGATATTTCAACCACAGATACATCGAATTTGAAAAACATTATGCTCATGGTGACGCTGGGCTATAAATTTGGGCAATAAGCAAATACAATTACTGGCGCATATTTACCAAGGACGCGGTCGGGAACATATCCCAATCTGAACTATTCGAGTTTACCGTGCAGTAGTTAATCAAATTTGAGTTTAGTTCGAGTGAAAGCCCTGTTTCCTAAATATTGGAAATGGGGTTTTCTAACCTAAAACACTGCCCAATTTGAACATTGGCAGATACATGGCAATTAGGATGATGCCTACCAGTATGCCAACGATAACGATAATCAAGGGTTCCATTAAAGTTGAAAGTAGTTTTGATTTTTGTTGTACCTCAATATTGTATTGCTGGTTTAATCGGTCAAAAATAAACTCGGTTTGGTTCGTTGTAATGCGCTATTCTAAACGTTCAAACTTAATCTACTCGAATATCGTAAGAAACCACCCATATGTAAGATTTACCATATGACAACTAATTTTTTTGCCTAATTTTACCCGCCAAAACTAGAAACACCGTTGCTAATTATTACTCAAATTATTATTGTGTTATATTCAGTTGTACTTATAATCAATCTGTTGAGCGCAATGCCATATACCGGCGTGTTCAATATTTAATACGCGTTGGAAACCCTAAATATCAACATATATCAACTCCTTATAATCATAGGTGCCGTACAGGCCTTGATTTTTAGTACAATTATATTTGTTGGCAAAAGGTATAGAACAACAACCAACCTATTTCTTGGCCTTACTGTTTTCTTCACCGCCATTAGTCTATTACAACATATGTTGATCGACACCAATGTTTGGAGTGAAGACAATGCGTTAAGAAAACTGTACATCCCTATTCAATGGTTGATTTTGCCCATGCTTTATTTACATATAAATGAGTTTCTTCATAGAAATTCACTCCAATACAAGAGTTCATTTTTTTTGGTATTCCCGTTTTTGCTGGTTTCAGTGATACACTTGATACATTTTCTATACGCCACCTCAAGCGAAAAATTGGAAACCCTCCCAGATTTTAATGAAGAGGGGCTTCTGTTATATACCAACATTGCTTCTTTTGCTTTTAATGGAATTGTTATTTATCTAATATTTAGAACAATTGGTGCCTATTTGAAGAGGTCTCGAAGTGCTTCAAAATTGATAAAGAATAAAATTTTGATGTACCGAAGAATCATTGCACTAGCTGTAATATGTGTTTCTGTTGGGGTCGTGACTCTCACAATCATGGCCTATTTTGATTTGTACTCACCCCATATTCTTTATCCTTTTTACATAATCTTATCTATTAGTATTTACTGGGTAGGATATGCTGGTATTACAAAGGCGGAACTAGTGAATGATTCGAATAAAAAGGAACAGAAAATCATAAGTGGTTTTGATATGTTCCAGAGAATTAACGACTATATAATTGAAGAAGAGAAATATCTCGACATTAATGTTTCTTTGAATAATATTGCTAGTAGATTCGGAATAACCGCCGGTTATATGTCTAAATTGATTAATTCACATACTGGTAAAAACTTTAGCGATTATATAAATCAGCAAAGGGTAAATGTTGCCAAAGAGATGATTCAAAACCCACAATTTGCCCACTATAAAATTGAATCGATCGGACTTGAATCGGGTTTCAAATCCAAATCAAATTTCTACACTGCATTCAAAAAATTCTCTGGGCAAACCCCAGCTCAGTTCCGACGTCTAAAAAAGTTGTCCTGAATCTTCACTATTCCTGTTTTCAGTACTCGGCGCTTACAAACAGTCTGGATCTTATAGAAACAAAACAAAATCACATAAGTTTTATTGGTTAAAAATGCATGGCGTAAAAACGCTTTTTATATCACAGCTTATAAATTCACGAACTATAAAATCTAGAAAGAATAAAAAAATACTACTCTTTCATCAGTATACTGGTAGTGTTTTTCTTCACGGCCTGCCTAGTTCACAAACTTTGTAAAACGCATCAATTGTGGATTTACTGCGGCCGTAAGGTATCAAAGGAATACATATGGCGCTCATGTCGTATACGGTGGTATCACTTTTACCGGTGATAGAACGACCACTTAAAAGTGTGCGCTATTCCAAAAATCAATCTTTGAATTACACTTTTAATGTTTCGAATGGGAATTATAGTGTGAAATTTCTTTTTGCAGAACCGTATCATGTTGTTCATCCAGATACCAATATTACAATACGTACATTTAACTAGGACATCGAAGAGCAGTATTCAGAAACGAACATGAATATCATGTCTATGGCCGGCGGTGCGAATCAAATGGATATGGTTAGCCAAACCGTAAACATCTTCGATACGCCCGTTCTAAGGTAGCACCTCAAAAGTTCCCCCGAATATGAAAATGCTACCTAGTACAGGCAACAGGTCAAAACCTATACTACCAATTTGACCTGAGACTATCGAAATAAAATCTATTGCCCGAAGGCAATTCTTAATGACCTTATGTTCTTATTTTTTGTGCGACCGCTGGTTGCGATTTGCGACCCCAATGTTACAGTTTAGAATTTTAAAAAAGTCCTGATTCTGGTAAAAGGAGATAATATAGGACTACTTTCTTTGATATTGATCGCGAGTTTGCCCGGTATCTTTATAATGGACGTAGGTTGGTTGAAATTTATGGAATAGCAGACGCGATTTCAACCGGCTCAATTGCTGTGATATGCCTTGTTTTTGATGCGTGCTTTTGTTTTGAACCGAAACCATATGGCTGCCCTTTCAATTATAATTAGGATATATTCCATAAATTAGGATATAATCCATATATTAGCTATCCTTTTTTGGATAGCTCATGAACAAAACCATTTTACATTTGGATCTCGATACGTTTTTCGTATCCGTAGAACGCAAATTGGACAGCCGCCTACAAAACAAACCGATTCTTGTCGGTGGTTTGAGCGACCGTGGGGTCGTAGCGGCCTGTAGTTATGAAACCAGGGGCTATGGTATTCATTCGGGCATGCCCATGAAGATGGCAAAGGAACTTTGCCCCGGGGCCATACGGATCAAAGGCAATGCGGGTACCTATAGTAAACATTCTGATCTGGTTACCGCGATCATCAAGGAACATGTACCCTTGTTCGAGAAATCGAGTATTGATGAGTTTTATGCTGATCTTACAGGAATGGATCGTTTTTTCGGAGCATATAAATATGCATCCGAATTGCGACAAAAGATCATAAAGGGAACCGGGCTTCCTATTTCCTTCGGACTATCGGTCAACAAAGTGGTTTCTAAGGTAGCAACGGGCGAAGCCAAGCCCAACAGCCAACTGAAAATAGATCAAGGTCTCGAAAAAACGTTTTTGGCACCACTGTCTATCAAAAAAATTCCCATGGTAGGCGATAAAACCTATCAAACACTCCGCAATCTAGGTTTGCGAAAAGTGGGCACCGTACAGGAAATGCCTATGGATGTCATGCAGCGTGTACTGGGTAAAAATGGCACTGTAATCTGGAAACGCGCCAACGGTATCGACCATACGCCCGTAATTCCGTTTTGGGAACGGAAGTCTATCTCCAATGAACGCACCTTTGACAAAGACACCATCGATGTTGTGAAATTGAAAGGCTTGTTGATTGCCATGACCGAGAATTTGGCCTATCAGCTGCGCAGGGGCCAAAAATTAACGGCCTGTATTACGGTAAAGATTCGATACTCCGATTTCAATACCTATTCGAAACAAATGCGAATTCCCTATACCAGTGCAGATCATATTTTGATTCCCAAGATCCTCGATATCTTCAAAAAACTCTATAACCGAAGACTATTGGTTCGCTTAATAGGTATTCGGTTTAGTCATTTGGTGAGTGGCAACTATCAGATCAACTTATTCGAGGATACCGAAGAAGCCCTGAACTTATACCAGGCGATGGATCATATTCGAAATAAATACGGCGATAGAAGTATCGTACGCGCATCGGCAATGGGCAAAAATACCATAGGGCGAATGCATAATCCGTTTAATGGGGAACCCCCGATCGTGTTGGCGCATCGAACGCAATAATACATACAACCGCGTATCGATGTATATAAACTGTCACACATATTACAGCCTGCGCTTTGGAACCTTTTCCGAAGAGGAGCTCCTGAGGCTTGCCCAAAAAAATCATGTCACGCAATTGGTGCTGACCGATATCAACAATACTTCGGGCGGACTCAATTTTGTGCGATTGGCATCTGAATACGGTATTAAACCCATGCTGGGAATCGATTTTCGAAACGGTGCAGACCAATGTTTTATAGCAATTGCCAAAAACAATGAAGGGTATTTGGAACTGAACGATTTTCTCTCGGCGCATTTGCACGAAGACAAGGAACTGCCTCTCATTGCCCCGAAATTTACGCATGCCTATGTGGTTTACCCTTTTGAAAAAGTGCTGCAAAACAATCAGTGCGAATTCGATGCCCATGAGTTCATAGGAATCTCGATTGCGGACTTAAGGCGTTTACCTTTTTCGAGATTACTGAAGCTGAAAGATAAACTGGTTGTACAGCAGGCTGTTACATTTCGTAACAAGGCAGACTTTAACGCACATCGATTGCTTCGTGCCATTGGCAATAACATCTTGCTCAGCAAGCTAGAAAAAACCGAAGAGGCCAGCGAGGACGAAAAAATGATTCCTGTAGAAAATTTGGCAGCGGCTTTTTCGGAATACTCTTTTATCCTCGAAAATACCGAGCGATTGCTGAACACTTGTTCTATTCATTTTGATTTTTCCAAAGGAAGAAAACCGCAGAACTTGAAAACCTATACCGGGAGTCAGGAAGAAGACGAACAGATGATCGAAAGACTTTGCCAAGAAGGCTTGCCCTATCGGTACAAGAAGCCTGGAAATAAAATTTACGATCGCTTGGAAAAAGAGCTTCGTATGATCAGGGAAAAGGGTTTTACCTCCTATTTTTTGATCAATTGGGATATTGTTTCCGAAGCGCGGAGAAGAGGCTTCTTTTATGTGGGCCGGGGCAGTGGGGCCAATAGTATCGTAGCGTATTTGTTGCGTATTACAGATGTAGACCCTATAGACCTAGATCTTTATTTTGAGCGCTTCATTAATCTATATCGTGCCAATCCGCCTGATTTCGATATCGATTTTTCACATCGAGACCGCCCCGAAATGACCCGGTATATTTTTGATCGTTTCGAACATGTTGCGCTTTTGGGTACCTATGTCACCTTCAAGGATAAAGGGGTTATTCGTGAATTGGGAAAGGTGTTCGGCCTTCCAAAAAGTGAGATCGATTTCCTTTCCACAGGAAGGTATGACAGGTCGAGATTAGACGAGGTTTCTCGCTTGGTCGTCAAGTACGGACGTTTGATAAAAGGCATGCCCAATTATTTGAGCATTCATGCCGGCGGCATCTTGATCAGTGAAAAACCACTGCATTGGTTTTCGGCCACGAACCTGCCTCCAAAAGGATTTCCTACCACGCAATACGATATGGTCATTGCCGAGGATGTGGGACTTTACAAGTTCGATATTTTAGGGCAACGCGGATTGGCGAAAATCAAGGAATCTTTAGAGATCATCACATACAATAGACCTGATGAAGCAGATAGTTTTGACATTCATGATGTTAAGAAATTCCTTAAAGATCCGGTCATCAATGAACTTGTGAAAACTGCACAATGCATGGGGTGCTTTTATGTAGAATCCCCTGCCATGCGTATGTTGCTCAAAAAATTGGAGGTCGATAACTATTTGGGATTGGTAGCGGCCAGCTCTATTATTCGACCGGGAGTGGCGAAAAGCGGAATGATGCGAGAATACATTTTACGGCATCGCAATCCTGGTAGGGCCGCGGAAAAAGCGCATCCGGTTATGATGAACATCATGCCCGAGACCTATGGGGTCATGGTATACCAGGAAGATGTAATCAAAGTGGCCAATATTTTCGCGGATTTAGATTTGGGCCAGGCCGATGTATTGCGCCGGGGGATGAGCGGAAAGTTTCGATCACGCGAAGAGTTCCAAAAAGTAAAAGAGCAATTTTTTGAGAACTGTAGAAAAAAGAAGTACGAAGAAAAATTGATTCAGGAAATCTGGGAACAAATTGCCAGTTTTGCCGGCTATGCTTTTGCAAAAGGGCATTCGGCCTCTTATGCCATAGAGAGTTATCAAACGCTATTTTTACGGGCCTACTATCCTTTGGAATATATGGTGGCCGTCCTGAATAACGGTGGCGGGTTCTACCGTTCTGAATTTTATGTACACGAGGCCCGAATGATGGGGGCGACTATACACGCACCTTGTGTCAATAAAAGTTTCAATGCAACTGTAATTTATGGCACCCATATCTATTTGGGCTTTGCGTATCTGCGCGATTTGGAAAGCCGTGTATCCGAGCGCGTCTTAAATGAGCGCTTGTCAAATGGGAAATTTACCTCTTTAGAGGATTTTCTAGACCGGGTTTTTATAACGGTCGATCAGGTAGGTATTCTGATTCGTATCGATGCCTTCAGGTTTACCGGTGTGAATAAGCATAAATTACTCTGGAAAGCACATTTGTTCCTCAATAAAAATGTAAAAATCGACCATCCGAAATTGTTTCCTCCCAGGCATCAAAATTTTAAGATCCCACAATTGCATACTACCGATTTAGAAATGGCTTTTACACAGTTGGAACTTTTGGGCTTTTGTTTGTGCAGTCCGTTTGAATTGTTGGAAAAAACTCCCCGCAGTAATCGTTGTGCCAAAGATTTTGAGCGTTTTCTAAATCGTCGTATCGATATCTACGGCTATTTGGTCACCGTTAAAAACACCAATACCCATAACGGAAAACGTATGCATTTTGCCACGGCGATAGATCAAGAAGGCAAGGTGTTCGATACGGTGCTTTTTCCGCCTGTTGCGGCCAACTATTATTTTAGGGGCAAGGGCATTTATCGTTTTTATGGCAAGGTGGTGAGTGAATTTGGATTTTTGAGTATCGAGGTCATTAAAATGGAAAAGCAAAATTATGTGCCCGATCCACGCTATGCCGATATGAAGAC
>CALIJE010000059.1 GCA_938017825.1 uncultured Flavobacteriaceae bacterium | reverse complement strand
GTTATGGCTCGGACAGGCACAAGGGGATGGGTATATCGTACAGCGTCTTTTTTCTGCAAAAACAGAAAAACATGCGATCAAAGCCTCGCTGTGGTTTGCGGTGGCCGGAGTGGTCATTCTTACTTGGCCTTGGATTGTTGTCGGATTGGGTTCCATTGTAATCTTGCCGATTTCCGAAGCATCCGAAGCCCTAGTGCTTGATCCAGAGTTGGCTTATCCCATGATGATCAAGGAAATTTTGCCTGTTGGTCTTAAAGGTCTTTTAGTGGCAGCCTTTATGGCTGCTTTTATGAGCACCATCGACACCCATTTATGTTGGGGTGGTTCGTACATGGTGAACGATATCTATAAGCGTTTTGTAAATTCGAAAGGCAGCGATGCGCACTATGTATTCGTATCACGTGTGTGCATTGTTATGCTATTGCTATTGTCTGGTGTTGCAGCTTGGCAAATGGACAGTATTGCAGGTGCATGGATCTATATTATTGAAATTGTTTCGGGTATTGCGATTATAGTTATGCTGCGATGGTTTTGGTGGCGTATCAATGCCTGGTCAGAAATTGCCAGCATGATTTCGGCCCTGTTCTTGGCCAACGGGTTCTTGTGGATCAAGTGGATACATGCCCTTGGCTGGGTTAACGATAGTGTTCTTGCCAAGGTGAATACATGGTATGAAGATGATGTTGCCTTAATTCGCGCGACCGTGATCCTGCTGCTATGCACGGCCATTAGTTTAGTAGTCACGTTTCTGACCAAACCTGTTGCTAATGAACAACTACTTGCGTTCTATAGGAAAGTTCGCCCGAAAGGGTGGTGGGGTCCAATTGCCGCTCAAGTTCCCGATTTGGTAGACCATAGTAGTAGCCGAAATGACTGGCTAGGCTTTGTTTCAGGTGTACTATTTTTAAATAGTATACTGTTTAGTATAGGTCATTTGGTGCTAGGTAGCTATGGTATGGCGCTAACATTAATGCTTATAGGGGCCTTAAGCGGCTGGCTGACCCTTAAATTAGTAGCATCTTCAAAAACACAGGAGCACTTATGACTATTCAATACTTTGAAAACAGTGAAGCAATGAGTCAAACTGCGGCAAATTTTGTTTTTGATGCAGTTCGGCAAAATCCTGAACTGTTGTTATGCACGGCAACAGGAAATTCGCCAAAAGGCCTGTATAACAATATGGCCACATTGCCAGAATTGTTCACAGAGATGCGCATTATTCCGCTCGATGAATGGATTGATTTGCCTACTCCTGAGGCCTCTTGTCACGCTTTTATCGAAAAATACCTATTAGATCCGTTGAAAATATCGGAAGATCGATATTTTGGCTTTAATACGGATATAGAGGATTTTGAAAACGAGTGTGATCGAATTCAGGGACTATTGAAACGCGAAGGCCCTATCGATGTCTGCATTTTGGGCTTGGGCAAAAACGGACATTTAGGTTTTAATGAACCAGCGGTTGCATTAGGATTACATTGTCATGTTGCGACCTTAGCACCACAATCACAGGAACACGACATGTTGGGGAGTTCTACCTCCAAGCCTACCAAAGGGATGACCTTAGGAATGCAAGATATCCTTGCTGCAAAAAGAATTATTCTCTTGGTTGCAGGTGAGGGTAAGGAAGCGGCTACCATGAAACTACTATCTAGAAAAATTTCCAACGATTGTCCCGCGACTTGGCTTTGGAAACATGATAATGTAGATTGTCTTATGGTTCGAAAGGCTGCCCTTAAATAGTATTTCATAGCTCAAATAGAACTCTAACCCGTATAGTTTTTAATAAATATACTTTTTGTAATTAACTCTTTAACAAGTATTTAGTCACTGTTTTTTTCAAGAGTGCTACGCATTGGTTAAATTGTCAAGCAACAGTTTCTTCCATAATTTGTTTGGCTATAAATAGCATCTTCAAAGATTATTTCATGTAAGTCAACCAATATTTTTAGAATTAAGATGAATTCTTAGTTGCTTTGCGAAAACGTTTTCGTAACCCTATTCCTAACCATTGAATTCTTATGAAAAATACAGCTGATTACATTTTATTTCTAGACAAGGTGGGCATGCAAGACTTACCTAAAGTGGGGGGCAAGAATGCTTCTCTTGGTGAAATGATACAGAATTTAGGTTCCCAGAACATTAAAGTGCCGATGGGGTATGCAGTCACAGTCGATGCTTTTGATGCCTTTATTATAGAGAATAACCTTAAAGATAAGATCAACACTATTCTTGAAGGTCTTGATGAGACGAATATAGTTCAGCTTCGAAAGACTGGCTCTCAAATACGAAAGCTAATATCTAATGGTAAGTTTCCGATATCGATCGAAAAAGCGATATTAGAATCGTACTATAAATTATCTGAGGATTACGGGCAAGAAGCTACAGACATTGCTGTACGTTCCTCTGCTACTGCCGAAGATTTGCCCGATGCCTCTTTTGCCGGGCAGCAATCTACCTATTTAAATATTCGTGGCGGCGAAATGTTACTGACCGCCATTAGAAGTTGTTTTGCGTCATTATATACCGATAGAGCCATTTCTTACCGGGCATCTCGGGGTTTTGACCACTTTTCAGTAAAACTATCTGTATGTGTTCAAAAGATGGTACGATCCGATTTGGGTGTTTCTGGTGTAGCTTTTTCACTAGATACCGAAAGTGGTTTTAAAGACATTGTACTGATTAATGGGGCCTATGGTTTAGGCGAATTGGTTGTGGGTGGTGAAATATCACCAGATGAATTTTTGGTTTTTAAACCAACTTTGAAAAAGGGTTTTAGTGCAATAATTGATAAAAAACTAGGAAAAAAGACCCATAAAATGATTTATGGTAACAAGCCTTTCGAAACCGTCAAACAAGTTCCCGTAGATAAGAAAATACAAAAGCAATTTTGCCTCAATGATGCACAAATTGTGAAACTGGCCCAATGGGTTCAGAAAATCGAAGAATACTATAGTAAGATTAGAGGTTCCTGGTGTCCTATGGATGTAGAGTGGGCGATTGACGGACTTTCAAACGAGTTATACATAGTACAGGCACGCCCTGAAACCATTCATTCACAAGTTCAGAACGAAACGATTAAAGAATATGAAATCGAGGATTCGAATCAACTTGCCGACAAATTGATTTTAGAAGGAGTTGCAGTCGGAGACAAAATCGGAACCGGTAAAGTGCGGAAGATACTAACGCTTGATGGCAGGGATGGAAGTTCTGATGAAACCGATTTTAAAGAAGGTGAGGTACTTGTAACTGAAATGACCGATCCCGATTGGGAGCCGTTGATGAAAAAAGCATCCGCCATAATTACGGAAAAAGGAGGTAGAACCTGTCACGCCGCCATTGTAGCCAGAGAAATTGGTGTACCGGCTTTAGTAGGTACCGCAAATGCCACGAATATTTTGGAAAATGGCCAGGAGATTTCAGTGTCCTGTGCAGAGGGTAGCGTTGGTAAGGTGTATAAAGGAGCCATTAATTATAAGCTGCACGAAACCGCTTACGATGCCTTCCCTAAAACCAAAACCCCGATTATGATGAATGTTGGTTCGCCAGAATTGGCTTTCCAATACTGTAAAATACCAAATGCGGGAGTTGGTCTGGCCCGAGAGGAGTTTATCATAAATAATTATATCAAAGTTCACCCATTGGCTTTATTGAAGCATAAAGAATTGAACGATAAGGAATTGACCAAAGCCATTACCAAATTAATGGAAGGGTATGATACTGAAGAAGAGTTCTTTATCAATAAGTTGGCTCAAGGTATTGCCAAAATAGCCTCGGCTTTTTATCCCAGTCGGGTGATCACAAGGCTTTCTGATTTTAAATCAAACGAGTACTACAACTTGTTAGGCGGAAAATATTTTGAGCCAAAAGAAGAGAACCCGATGATAGGGTGGCGGGGTGCCTCACGCTATTATTCAGAAACATTTAAAGAAGCCTTTGTATTGGAGTGCAAAGCGCTGAAAAAAGTAAGGGACGAATACGGCTTGGAAAATACGACCATAATGGTGCCTTTTTGCAGAACGCCTCAAGAACTTGAAAAAGTACTGGCGATAATGGAGGAAAACGGACTTAAAAGGGGCGACAGGGGTCTAGAAGTGTATTTAATGGCCGAGCTGCCATCCAATGTTATGCTGGCCGAGCAATTTGCTCCTATGATCGATGGTTTTTCTATCGGTTCCAACGACTTAACACAACTTACGTTAGGTCTAGATAGAGATTCTAGTCTGGTGGCGCATCTTTATGATGAACGCAACGAGGCGGTCAAAGGTATGATCCGAAATTTGATTACAGCAGCCAAAAAGCACAATACCAAAGTAGGTATATGTGGTCAAGGGCCATCAGATTTTCCAGATTTCTCTGCTTTCTTGGTTGAAGAAGGTATCGATACCATTTCGGTAACTCCCGATTCTATGCTTAAAACCCTAAAAGTGATTAGTGAGGTAGAAGCAAAGGACGTGACTACCTTGAAAGTAAAATCCTTGCTGGCAGATTAGATAACATTTTTTTATTGAACTAAAGAAGGCCTCAAGATTTTAAATCAATGAGGCCTTTTGCCTTGATTAGATATTTTCTGCTAACCAATTTCCGACCTCGCTGGTTTTATAGGCCTTGCCATCTGCTGCCAAGTCTTCGGTTACAATGCCTTCTGCCAACGATTTGTTTACAACATCACGTATGGCTTGCGCCTCCTCTGTTAAATCAAAATCCTCAAAAAGCATGGCGGCGGAAAGTACCGTTGCCAAAGGATTGGCAATATCTTTTCCGGCTGCCTGCGGATACGAACCGTGTATTGGTTCGTACAAAGAAACCTTGCTTCCTACTGAAGATGAAGGCATTAGGCCCATGCTTCCAGAAATAACTGAGGCTTCATCGGTTAAGATATCACCAAAAAGATTAGCCGTTATCATAACATCATAGGCATTGGGCCATTGCACTAAGCGCATGGCCACTGCATCTACGAATTCGTAGGAAACCTCTACCTCTGGATACTCTTTTTCTAAGCCCTGTACAGTTTCCCTCCACAAACGCGAAGACTCTAGGACATTGGCTTTATCTACACAGCACAAACGTTTTGAACGTTTCATGGCCATATCAAACCCCTTTCTTGCCAAGCGCTCTATTTCATGGCGCTCATAGGTCATGGTATCAAATGCTGTATTACCGCCGTCTTTTCTATCACGCTCTCCGAAGTAAATTCCACCGGTTAATTCACGCAGAATAATCAAATCGGTTCCTTCTATACGTTCTCTCTTAAGCGGTGATTTATCAATAAGCGAGGGAAAGGTAAAGGTAGGGCGCACATTAGCGAACAACCCTAATTTTTGTCTCATTTTCAGCAAACCTTGTTCAGGTCGTACCTTGGCCGAAGGATCATTGTCAAAACGAGGATGCCCTATCGCACCAAAGAGCACGGCATCTGCGTTCGCGCACACTTCATGAGTAGAATCTGGATATGGTTCGCCCACGGCATCAATAGCCGAAGCTCCCGTCAGTGCAGGTTGCCAAGTTATTTCATGTTGGTATTTGGTTGCTATGGCATCACAAACTTTTACGGCTTGATCAATAACTTCTGGTCCGATTCCGTCGCCGGCTAAAAGGGCTATATTTAATTTCATTTCTTGACTTTGGTTCTAAATTATATTCAACATTTTCTCTGTCGCTTTAATCGCCGAAACGGTTTGATCTGAGTCTAATCCTCTAGAGACCAGCTCTTTTCCGTCTAAGTCCCATGTAATTATCGTTTCGCAAAGCGCATCGGAACTACTTCCAGGGGGAATACGAACGGCATAGTCTACCAATTTTGGCAATGTTAGTTTCAGAGATTTGTATATTTTTCTCAGGGCATTGATAAAAGCGTCATACTGACCGTCCCCTGATGCATTTTCTTCATAAAGTTTTCCATTTATTTCCAAGGAAAGGGTAGTGGAGGGCTGCAAGCCTTTGGCATGTGTCAAAACATACGACTTTACAAATACTTTTTGATGAAAATCAGTATCCAGAACATCCGAAATGATATAGGGTAAATCTTCTTTGGTGACCCGTTCTTTTTTGTCTCCAAGTTCGATAATTCGAGCGGTGACCTTTTTTAGATCTTCATCATTCAAGGTAAGACCCAGTTCTTGTAAATTTTTCTGAATATTTGCCTTGCCAGACATTTTGCCCAAGGCGTATTTACGTTTTCGTCCAAAACGTTCTGGCATTAAATCACTAAAGTAAAGATTGTTTTTACTGTCTCCATCTGCATGAATTCCAGCGGTTTGTGTAAACACACTATCGCCCACAATGGGCTTGTTGGCAGGAATCCCCACCCCAGTAAAGGCAGAAACCAATTTACTGACTTTGAACAAGGCTTTTTCATTAACCTTGATGTTTACCTCGGGTAAAAAATCATTTATAACGGCAATTGCACTGGCCATTGGGGCATTGCCCGCGCGTTCGCCCATGCCGTTTACCGTAAGATGCAGACCATTACAGCCAGCTTTAACGGCTTCCATGATATTGGCAACCCCTAGGTCATAATCGTTGTGCCCGTGAAAGTCGATATGCAAGTCAGGATAACGCGCTATTATTTCTGAAAGATAATCCCCCGTTTCTTGATAGGTAAGAATGCCCAATGTATCGGGCAATAAGACTCTTTTTACGGGTTGTGTGGCTAAAAAGTCGAGGAATTGAAAAACGTATTTTTTGGAATTCCGCATGCCATTGCTCCAGTCCTCTAGATAGATGTTATTGATGATTCCCTTTTTCTCGGCAGATTTGAAAATCTTGGCAATATCCTTAAAATGTGCCGAGGGCGTTTTTTTGAGCTGATATTTGAGGTGGTTCAATGATCCCTTGGTCAAAAGGTTTTGCGATTTCGCACCTGCCTTTTCCATCCACTTTAAGGAAACCCCGCCATCGGTAAAGGTAAGTACTTCAACCTTGTCTACATAGCCATTTTTTCGCGCCCAATCGGTAATCTGTTGCACTGCTTGCAATTCTCCTTTTGAAACGCGTGCTGAAGCGACTTCGATACGATCAACCTTAAGTTCATCCAACAAAAGTTTGGCCAAGGTTAGTTTTTCAGAAGCCGTAAAGGAGACACCTGAGGTCTGCTCACCATCCCGTAGGGTGGTATCCATGATTTCTAAGTGTCGTTTCATCTTAGAAAGGCCTAGACTTTGCAAATTGCTGAATATCATCCTTAATATTCAACAAATAGTCAATATCGTCAAAACCGTTTGTCATGTTCCCCTTTTTGTAGTCGTTGATATCAAAACTTTCGTGTTCACCGCTTGTGAGGATCTTGACAGTTTGAGCTGCTAGGTTGACTTCAAATTCCGTTTTTGGATCTTCCGCAATGGCATCGAATATTTTTTGCAAAAATTCGGGACTTACTTGAACAGGTAACACACCTATATTTAGGCAGTTACCTCTAAAAATATCAGCGAAAAAGCTTGAAATCACACAGCGAAACCCGTAATCATAAACGGCCCATGCCGCATGCTCACGACTTGATCCCGAGCCAAAGTTTTTCCCGCCAACAAGAATCTTGCCGCTATATAACTCATTGTTCAACACAAAATCGGACTTTGGTGAATTGTCTTGATTGTAACGCCAATCACGAAAAAGGTTGTCACCAAACCCCTTTCGTTCCGTTGCCTTTAGGAAACGGGCAGGAATAATCTGATCGGTATCTACATTCTCTATAGGCAGTGGTACTGCACTAGAGGTTAATATGTCGAATTTATCGTATGCCATAATCTAAGTCGTTACTACGTAAGGGTTATTTGTTTAAGTGCAGGTATTAGGCTGTTTCCATTTCCATTAATTCCCGTGGGTCGGTTACTTTGCCGGTTACGGCTGCTGCTGCTGCCACTAACGGACTAGCCAATATGGTTCTTGAACCTGGACCCTGTCGACCTTCGAAATTTCGATTGGAAGTACTCACGGCCAATTTTCCTGGAGGCACCTTGTCATCGTTCATTGCCAAACATGCAGAGCATCCTGGTTCTCTAAGTTCAAATCCTGCAGAAGTCAATATATCCAAAATACCTTCTTCCTTTATGGCGGCTTCTACTTTATGGCTTCCAGGTACCAACCATGCCGTTACATTGGCGGCCTTTTGGCGACCTTTTACAATTGAAGCGAAAGCTCTAAAATCTTCTATTCTGCCATTGGTACAACTCCCCAAGAAAACAAAATCGATCGGTTTTCCAAGCATTGAATCCCCCTCATCGAACTTCATATATTGCAATGACTTCCTGTAGGTGGCAGCGCCACCTTGAACTGCTTCCGCATTGGGGATATCATTGGAAATGCCCATACCCATACCCGGATTGGTGCCATATGTGATCATCGGTTCGATCTGTGAACCATCAAAAGTCAATTCTTTGTGAAATTCTGCCCCTTCATCGGTATACAGGGTTTGCCAATAATTCATCGCCGTATCCCAAGCCGCACCTTTTGGCGTAAACTCGCGACCTTTGATATAATGATATGTTGTTTCATCGGGGGCGATCATTCCTCCTCTGGCACCCATTTCGATACTTAGGTTACAGACGGTCATGCGTCCCTCCAAGCTCATGTTCCGAAACACTTCGCCAGCATATTCCACAAAATATCCGGTAGCACCCGAAGTGGTTAATTGAGAAATAATAAAGAGGGCAACATCTTTCGGCGTAACGCCATATTGCAATTCCCCCGTTATATTAATACGCATGCTTTTCGGTTTCGGCTGCATGATACATTGCGTGGCCAATACCATTTCGACCTCTGAGGTTCCAATACCGAAGGCAATTGCCCCAAAGGCTCCGTGAGTAGAGGTATGCGAATCTCCGCAAACTATGGTGGCTCCCGGGAGGGTTATACCGTATTCAGGACCTACTACATGTACGATTCCATTTTTTTCATGACCCAAGCCCCAATAGGAAATACCATATTCATTGGCATTTTCCTCGAGCATTTTCAATTGATTTGCCGAAAGCGGGTCGGCAACAGGTAGATGTTGATTGATCGTAGGCGTATTGTGATCCGCCGTCGCAAAGGTCTTTTCAGGATGCATTACCCTGATATTTCTATTTTTTAGTCCTAGGAAGGCTACGGGGCTTGTTACCTCATGAACCATGTGCCGGTCAATGAACAATACATCGGGCCCGTCCTCTACTTGGCGTACCACATGCGAGTCCCAAACTTTGTCGAATAATGTTTTTCCTGAGCTCATAAATCTTTGAATTCTAAGCAAGCAAAGCTAAGGAAAGAAGGAGTTCTTCGAAAATTATTGTAGTTGAAAATTACGATGTTCAACATTATCTCTTCCAATTGTTAAGTTCTAGTGCAAAAAGGGGTTTTATTTTAAAGTGAAGTTCAAAACCGATACGTAAATAGGGCCGATGCAAGGTCAAGCTAAATAGATAGTACTCTTATCGGGGAGTGGAAGCCAAGGCAATGAAGGTGTAACCAGCGTTTGCACCGATTTAAATCATGACATGAAACTGTTTTAACTTATATAGTTCCATATGTTCCGGTATTTTGCCAGTTGTGCATAGGTAAAACGAACTACCGAATTATCGGGCTTTTCTAAGGTTGGGTCACTTTTTAGCAATTGAAGCGCATAGTAACGTGCTGATTTTAGAATATCGTTATCCTTGATAATATCTGCAATCTTTAAGTTCAGAACACCGCTTTGTTGGGTGCCCATAATATCTCCAGGACCCCTCAACCGCAGATCCACCTCTGCAATTTCAAAGCCGTCGTTACTGCTTACCATGGTCTCCAAGCGCGTTTTGGCTTCTGCCGACAGCTTGTGTCCGGTCATCAGAATGCAAAAACTCTGATCGGCACCACGGCCGACCCGGCCTCGCAATTGATGCAATTGTGATAGTCCAAAACGTTCTGCACTCTCAATGATCATGACAGAGGCATTGGGCACGTTTACGCCCACTTCAATGACCGTCGTGGCGACCATAATCTGGGTTTCACCTTTTACAAAACGCTCCATTTCATAATCCTTATCCGCTGGTTTCATTTTACCGTGTACGATCGATATCTGATAATCGGGTAGGGGAAAGTCGCGCGCAATACTTTCAAAGCCATCCATTAGATCTTTATAATCTAGCGCTTCGGATTCTTGGATCAACGGATATACGATATACACCTGTCGCCCTTTATTGATCTCATCTCGAATAAATCGAAACACCTTTAGGCGATTGGCATCAAAGCGATGCACGGTTTTAATTGGTTTTCGACCCGGAGGAAGTTCGTCGATAATAGATATATCCAAATCGCCATACAAACTCATTGCCAAGGTTCTGGGAATCGGCGTAGCGGTCATGACCAATATGTGCGGAGGATATTCATTTTTATGCCATAGTTTAGAACGCTGTGCCACCCCAAAACGGTGTTGTTCATCTATAATGGCCAGGCCCAAGTTCTTGTACTGCACCTTATCTTCCAAGAGGGCATGTGTGCCAATAAGAATGTGAAGCTCACCGGTTTCCAGTTGTTCATGGATGATTTTTCTGGCAGACTTTTTGACCGACCCGGTTAAGATTGCACAACTGATGCCGATCTTATCAAGTAAAGCCTTAATACCCGCATAATGTTGATTGGCCAAAATTTCGGTTGGGGCCATAAGACAGGCCTGATATCCATTATCGATGGCCAGGAGCATGCACATGACAGCTACAATGGTTTTCCCAGAGCCCACATCGCCTTGTAGCAATCGGTTCATTTGGGCATTGCTCCCTAAATCATGACGAATTTCCTTGATGACACGCTTTTGCGCTCCTGTTAATTCAAAAGGCAGGTGTTCTTCATAAAACTCATTAAAACGTTCCCCGACCTGATCAAAGGGAAAGCCTTTTATTTTTTGTTTACGGATGATCTTTTTAGTGATCAATTGCAATTGAATGTAAAAAAGCTCTTCAAACTTCAATCGAAATTGTGCCTTTGCCAGTAGCTCTTGACTTTTTGGGAAGTGAATATTGAGCAGCGATTCACTTTTCGGCAATAGTTTCAAATCCTGCAAAATTGCTTCGGTAAGTGTTTCGGAAAAATTGCCCTTGGTATCTAGGAACAGCTGTTGCATCATTTTACTGATAGCCCTGTTGGTGATGCCTTTGGCACTCAATTTTTCGGTAGAAGGGTAAATGGGTTGCATGGCAATTTTGAGCCCCTTTTGGTGATCGGCCAACAGTTCCATTTCGGGATGCGGCATAGAGAATACACCGTTGTACCAATTGCATTTCCCGAAAATTACATAGGGAATATTCAGCTTAAGGTTTTCTCGAATCCATTTTTGCCCCCTGAACCAAACCAGCTCCATTTTGCCCGTGTCATCGACAAAGGTCGCCACAAGGCGTTTTCCTTTTTTCTGTTCAATGGTCTTGATATTGATGACTTTACCAACTACTTGCACATCGGCACTGCTACGCTGCAATTGGGAAACCTTATAATATTGTGTCTTATCCAGATAGCGATTGGGAAACAGGTTAAGCAGGTCTTGATAGGTGCGGATACCCAATTCTCCCTCCAAGGTTTCAGCCCGATTGGGGCCTACGCCTTTAAGATATGTGATGGGTGTTTGCAGGAAATTGGGATCCATAAAACGAATTTAGGCGTTCGAAGTTATTGCAACAAACTAAAGTGGTAAATTTGGTCCGGTCATTGTAGACGAATACCTATGAAACGAATCATGCTACTTCTTTCCTTTTTGTCATCAGCCTACGCTGGGGCGCAGCATCAAGATAAGGTAGACTTCTACAAGGCTCAAATACGTATCGAACCAATTGCTGAATCTGCCTCGGTAAAAGGGGTGGTCACCTATCAAATGGAGGTTATGGGAGCGGTTGATTCGGTTTTCTTAGATGCTCATAACATCGATTTTTCTTCAGTCCTGTTAGATTATAAAAAGGTGAAGTATGAAACTACCGCTTCAAAAATCATTATTTATGAAAAGTTTGAAGTAGGAAAGGAGCATTCCCTAACTCTTGAATATTCGGCAACACCGAAACAGACACTTTACTTTTTGGGTCATGAGGATGAAGTTAAGGGCAATGAACAAATTTGGACACAGGGTCAGGGAAAATATACAAGTCATTGGCTACCAAGCTTTGACGATATGCAACAAAAAGTCGAGTATGATTTAGGTGTAATCGCAGATGAAAAACTTAGGGTTATTGCCAACGGCAAACTCGTTTCGAAAGATAATCAAGAACCGAATACCGTACTCTGGATTTTTGACATGCAAAAACCTATGAGCAGTTACCTTTTGGCCTTTGCAATTGGGCGTTATGATCAACAATTATTGACCGCCAATAGCGGTATACCACTAGAAAACTATTACTACCCCGAAGACAGCTTAAAGGTGG
Source organism: uncultured Flavobacteriaceae bacterium (assembly GCA_938017825.1). Classification (GTDB taxonomy): domain Bacteria; phylum Bacteroidota; class Bacteroidia; order Flavobacteriales; family Flavobacteriaceae; genus Pelagihabitans. The sequence goes on along the minus strand of CALIJE010000059.1, from coordinate 8,770 downwards.
AGCCCACTTTTCGCTTTACCAAAGAGATCTTTGATTTTTTGGAAGAGGAAATAGGGGTGCCTTATCCGTGGCAGAATTATAAACAACTTCCCGTTAGGGATTTTCTTTATGCCGGAATGGAAAATACAGGTGCTACCATTTTTTCGGATGCTTTTGTTATCGATTCCACTGCCTTTATAGACAAGAATTATGTAAACGTCAATGCCCATGAAATGGCGCACCAATGGTTCGGAAATTTGGTGACCGAAAAAGACGGCAACCATCATTGGTTGCATGAGGGCTTTGCAACCTACTACGCCTATTTGGCTGAGAAAGAACTGTTTGGGGATGATCATTTTTATTGGAAATTATTTTCATCATTGCAACAACTGCAAGGCCAAGTCGCTCGGGGAGAGGGTAGCAGTTTGTTAGACCCTAAAGCAAGCAGTCTTACATTTTATGAAAAGGGCGCATGGGCTTTGTTCATACTTCGAAATGAACTAGGGGACGATGCCTTTCGAAAGGGCATTAAAGCGTACCTTGGGAAGTATCGGTTTACGAATGTAACGGTCGACGGTTTTTTAGAGGAAATGGAAAGCGCAAGTGGAAAAAGTCTTTCCGATTTTCGCGCAACATGGTTAGAAAGTAGCGACCTTCCCTTTGAAAAAGCAAAATTACAAATGGTAGAACGTGCTCCTTCGCTCAAAATACTTTTTGACTTAGAGACCGAATTGGAAGCTGCCCAAAATAAAACCGTCGATTTTCTAAAGTATTGGAATTCAACGAATTCGATTCATTTAAAGAAACACCTTCTCAAAAAACACGGAAAATCAATGCCTATTTCCGTTTTGGAATTGGCCATGAAAGCTGATTCTATTCCTATTCGTCAGTCACTTCTTGATGCAGCGCCACAGCCAAATTTTCTTCCAAAAGAATACTTGTTGGCCTTACTGGATGACAATAGTTATATTACAAAGGAGATGGCTTTGTTCAGCTTATGGCAGGGATATCCCGAGGATAGGTCATTATATCTTGAAAAGACCAAGCAGGTAATAGGTCTGCCAAACAAAAACGTTCGATTGATGTGGCTGACCTTAGCGATGCTGACCGAAGGTTATAATTCTTTAAAGACCAAAGACTATTTTGATGAATTAAGCAATTATACGAAATTCGAATATTCGTTTGAAATAAGGCAAGGAGCCTTTTTTTACCTGAAAGAGGCATTTGGATTTAATGATCAGAGTCTTAGCAGTTTGGTTCGAGCCTCGACGCATCATTCCTGGCAGTTTCGAAAATATGCGCGTGAGGTCCTGGATGGTTTGCTGTTGGATGCCGATTACAAAACACGTTTAGAGGTATTGGCAAACGAACTAAAACCTAAAGAAACACGTTATTTAAAAAGTAAACTAAGAAGCGAATGAGAGCATTGGTCATTTCAGGCGGTGGTAGTAAAGGAGCCTTTGCTGGCGGGGTCGCCCAATTTCTTATTCAAGAGTCGGGCAACAAGTATGATTTGTTCGTGGGCACGTCTACAGGAAGTTTACTGATTTCACATTTGGCCTTGGGCAAAGTAGACAAGATCAAGGAAATCTACTCGAACGTGGATCAAAAGACCATCTTTAATAATTTTCCGTTCGTAGTCACCAAAAAACACGGTATCGATGAGATATCCATTAACCATTGGAATGTTGCCAAGAACTTTTTCAAAGGCAAAAAGACTTTTGGGGAGAGCGAAAATTTGAGAAAGCACATTCGCGAGAGTTTAACCGTAGAGGAATTCGAAGAATTGAAAAATGGTCCGAATGATGTGGTTGTAACGGTTTCTAATCTATCCTTGAACCAGGTAGAATATAAGAGCATTAACGATTGCACCTATGACGAATTCTGTGATTGGATATGGATTTCGGCGAACTATACGCCCTTTATGAGCTTGGTACGTAAAAATGGATGTGAATATGCCGACGGCGGACTAGGGAGTATCGTGCCTATTGAAGAAGCCTTAAAAAGAGGGGCGACCGAAGTCGATGTCATTGTGCTGCATACCGAGGTGAGTTATATGAACCGTATGCCGTCACGAAACCCTTTTGAATTGCTGACAACGATGTTGAGTTTTATTTTGGATCGTGTAGAATACCAAAATATTAGAATCGGCAAGTTTGTGGCGAATCAAAAAAATGCAATCATCAACCTCTATTATACGCCCACTATTCTGACGACCAATTCGTTGATTTTCAATAAAAAGAAAATGACCCTCTGGTGGAAACGTGGCTATTTATATGCCAAGAACAAAAACGAGGAAACCAATCCGATCGAACCGAATGAGCATGAGTAAGCTCCTACATTAGTGCTGCAACCTTAGCTTCGGATCATACACCGTGTCTTACCAAAGATCGCCGACTTCTTTCTTTACAAAAGATAGGGCCGTAGCAGAAGGCGAAGGTTTATCCATCGTCTCGGTCAGAACATCTTCGCGAAGCTTATCCGCGGAAGCTGTTTCACTTAAGCCGGCCTTACGTATCATTTGAATAGTGGCACTTTTGGCCGCTTTAATGACGTTCCAACACTCATCGCTCAAATAGATCTGTTGCGAGAGGTTGTGTTCAAATTCTTTTTCGATGCTTTGTATCAAGAGATTTTCATAATCCCCCTTGTTGTCCGATTTCGGACCTACACGTACCACTAAGCTGGGGATGGCGATGCGTTCTAAAAATAGGGCCATTCGCTCATATGCCTGCAGGCGAATCGGCAAGGTATTTTTTTGGGTGTCTTTATGAATTAGAAAGCGACGTCTGCCTTCCTCGTTCTTGGTGTGCATTTTAAAGAAGTAAAATGCAACTACACCTGTAACAACGGCCGGTAATAAAAAGCCGAACATCTGTAGAATTTGATCTCCGTTCATATGGGTTGGATTTAGCTCGATTTACATCGATTCTGGTTGATGCAATTAAAACGGTTGATTTTTGTAAAAAGTATATAGACAGGTTACGGAACTAAATTGCTAAGCTAATTCTTCACCTGCTCTTTGACCATTGAATAAAAAGCAGCATAATTCGGGTGTATCTTAATGACTACCCCCTCCTTTAGGTTGCCGTCCTTTCCCAAGGTGGTGATGCGATCTGAAGCAATTTCAAGACGTTGCAGGGCACTCCCAACGGCTGCCGCTTGTTGGGCCGGCAAATCCAAATTCCCGGTCATACTCAGGCCTTCGATCGTTACCGCCATTTCAGGGTTGACTTGGAGTACCTGCCCCACTTTTTGAACCCAGGTCTCCGCTTCAGGGAGTATGGTAATGCCACTGTCAGAACCAAAAAGTGTCGTTAAATCGCTCGTAATGATCACGGCACCGTTCGAAACCCCGATTTTGGCATTTTCACCCAAGGTTTGTTTGGCATTGGTCAACACTACGATGGCAGTTGAATCATTTCGCGCTATGGCATCATTTACCATACGCAATTGGGATTCCTTGGCTTGCAAGCTTTCCATGGCTTTATTGATATTCTCAGAATTTTTACTCGAAACGGTCGCAAAACTGTTTAGATTTTTGAGCAAGGTGGCATTGGCATCCTGCAGTTCGCTTACTTGGGTTTGCAAGGCTTCGGCCTTTGAAACACTTATCCGTTCGCCGCGTTGGGCATCGGAAACAAGGCCTTGAACAGAATCGAGCTGAATGCGCAAACTTTGAATTTGAGATAGTAACTCGCTCTTTTTTTGGCCAAAGGCCGAGGATAGCATCAATAAAAATACTAAGGGTACTAGTTTTTTCATAGGGTATATTTTTAGGCGAAAAATAAATTCAACACCACAAAAATATACTATTAAGCAGTTTTTTCGCTTCGGTGCCCACCGAGATATTCACATTGTTGTAAACGGGCGATCGATTCGAAAGGTACCGGATCTTTATGGTACCCATAGGTTGATCTAAGATTTTTGGTCAAATCTATATCATCAACATTTACCTGTACGTCGTCCATCGTAAATTGACAGGGGTGTTCGTAACCGGCAGCATGGGTAATTTCCAAAAATTCCTTTCTAAACGTTCTGAAGTATTGTGCCAAACGAGCTGATTTTAAGGGTATGTCGATTCCGCGTTGTTTCCATTTGCTCTGTGTTGCGATACCGGCCGGACACCTGTTCGTGTGGCATATCTGCGCCTGAATACAGCCGATACTCATCATGGCTTCGCGCGCCACATTAATGCAATCGATACCCATGGCAAAGGCCATGGCCGCTTTTGCAGGAAACCCTAGTTTACCACTACCAACGAATACGATGCGCTCGGTGAGTTTTCGCTCCTTGAACAGTCGATACAAGCTCGAAAATCCGTAGACCCAAGGTAAGGAAACATGGTCTGCAAATGATGGGGGAGCGGCACCCGTGCCACCTTCCCCGCCATCAACGGCAATAAAATCGGGCCCTTTTCCGGTCTTCAGCATTAAATCTGCCAGTTCTTCCCATTGGTCGAGTTTCCCAATGGCACCTTTGATGCCTACCGGGAGGCCGGTTTTTTCTGCAATATCCTCAATAAGCTGCATTAATTCGGGCACATTGCTAAAAGCCTTGTGGGTGGCAGGGGAGAGGACATCTTTGCCTACTTCCACACCTCTAATCTCAGCGATTTCCCTGGTAATTTTGGCACCTGGCAGTACACCGCCCTTTCCTGGTTTTGCGCCTTGGGACAGTTTTATTTCTATGGCTTTAATACATGGATTATCGGCAACAAGCCGTTCCATTTTTTCCATGGAAAAATTCCCGTCTTTTGAACGAACGCCAAAATAGCCCGTTCCGAAATGGAAGACTACATCACCTCCTTGTTTATGATAAGGGGAGAGCCCGCCTTCTCCTGTGTTGTGATATGCATTGGCTTTAAGAACCCCCTTGTTCATGGCCTCAACGGCAGCCGCCGATAAGGAGCCAAAACTCATTGCCGAAATATTGATGACCGATGCGGGGCGATAGGGTTTACGGCGCTGATTGTACGCACCCATGACCTTGGCACAGGGCAGAAAACAATTGTCCTCAAGATTGGGGTGGCCAACGGGTAATTTATAGGCCATCATCTGATTCTTGATAAAAATATGATGGTGGGCATAGATATCGCGATCTGTACCAAAACCTTCATAGTTGTTCTCCTTTTTGGCCGAGGCATAGATCCATCCCCGTTCGATGCGATTAAAAGGAAGTTCTTCCCTATTGTTCGCCACGAAATACTGTCGCATTTCCGGACCAATGCTCTCCATCCAATAGCGCAGATGCCCCACTACGGGGAAATTATGTGAAATGGTGTGGGCCCTTTGAAAGAACACATCTCTGATGGCAACTAAACCCAATACTCCCAATACATAGCCCCACCAAGGAATGGCGGATATCACTTGAAGAAAGGCTTCCATTAAGTTTGGTTTAATAATTAAAAACGATCACTTACATATTCAGATAATCCAGACTCATTTCTGTCAGGGTGCGAACCCCTAAAATCAATCCACTATCATCAATTTTGAAATCAGGCGTGTGATGCGGGAAAGATTCTGTATTTCCTGGGGTCATACCCCCTAGGAAAAAGAAAAATCCAGGTGCTTCCTTTTGAAAATATGAAAAGTCTTCGGCTCCTGTTATCGCTTTTTGGGTCTGCACATTTTCAGCGCCGGCCACGCGTTGAATAGTCGGTAACATCTGATCGACCAATGAGGGTTCATTATACGTAATTTCGGTTGCATCTTTGATTTCGCAGGTTGCGGTACCGCCGTAAGCCTTCGCAATGGTTTCGACCATTTCGATCATGCGTTTGTTGAGCTTGTCTTTCATATCATAGTCCAGCGTTCTAATGGTTCCGATCATTTCAGCATCCTCCGGAATGATATTAAAGCGCACCCCGCTCTTTATTTTACCTACGGTAATGACCGCTGCCTCATTGGTTAATTCAGTTTCCCTACTGATAATGGTTTGTAGGCCGTCAATGATCTTGGCACTGATCAAAATGGGATCTACACCAGACCATGGCTGTGAACCATGGCTTTGTTTTCCCTTTACTTTGATGGTAAAGCTCTGGGCCGCCGCCATGGTGCCCCCCTTTTTATACTTGATAATGCCTACCGGAGTCTGTGAATTTATATGCAGACCAAAAATGGCATCTACTTTTGGGTTTTCCATAACACCTTCTTTTACCATGAGCAAGGCACCACCTTCCTCTCCTGGTGGCGGACCCTCTTCTGAAGGCTGAAATATGAACTTTACGGTTCCTTTAATCTTGTCCTTGTTTTTTGACAATACCTCTGCCACGCCCATTAGAATGGCCGTATGGGTGTCGTGACCGCAGGCATGCATTACCCCGACCTTTTCACCTAAAAATTCAGAGGTTACGGTCGATTTGTATGGAAGATCGTTTCGTTCTACCACTGGGAGTGCGTCGATATCCGCACGCAGAGCGATTACTTTTCCGGGTTGGTCTCCTTTTAGAAGACCTACCACGCCGGTATGGGCAACCCCCGTTTGTACTTCAAGGCCCAAGGCCTTTAAATGATTGGCGATTTTTTCGGCCGTCTTGAACTCCCGATTGCCTAATTCTGGATTTTGATGAATGTCGCGACGCCATTCTATCACTTTACTCTCAATGGCCCCATAGTCTTTTTCCAAATTCGGACCTTGCGCAAAAACAGCGGTCATGGACAGCATTACGCCACATAGTACTAATTTATTCATATTGGTTTTATTTAAAATTTTATGAGTTGATACCCTTCGTCCTGTAAATGAATTAAGGCCGTCATGGCCGAAAGTGCTATTTGAACACCACCGATCAATTCCTCTTTCGGGAAATCTCTGGATAAGGAAGATTGACCACAGAAGATAATCTCGCCACCTGCCTCCATTAGCGCTTCAAGGAGTTCTAAATTGGGATTGTCTGCCCGATACCTTTTCTGATATGCTTCATGGGTGATCAAATCTTTGGAGGCTTTGTTATGCACCACCAAAACCACCTTTAAATTGGTGATCGGCACACCGCTTTGGGCATGCATATTTAGGAAACGAGCTGCCGTTTCTATGGTCTTGTTAACTTCTGCGTGCGAGCCAGGGGAGTTCATAATATCAAAAACCGCCTTATACTCTTTGCTAGGGTCTACTTTAAAATCTTGATTATCGATTTTCCAGACCTTGCCATAATTCTTGATTACCGGGCCTGCTTCTTTGGTTTGCGCGAAAGTAGGAACCGAAAAAATAATACTCATGAGGAGTAGAAGAGCTACTGTTTTTTTCATCGGTTTTTGTTCTAAGGCTAAATATATTCAAATTCACCAAAACCCCATGCCATTGTTCATAATTATTAGGGTGAGGTTTTTCAATAACCGTTATTATGGCTAAATTCACCCTCCCATAAATCCACATTATTTTAGGCATTGGAAAAGTATATTGAACAATTGAATGATGCCCAGAAGGCACCCGTTTTGCATAAGGATGGTCCTTTGATGGTCATCGCAGGAGCAGGTTCAGGAAAGACCCGTGTGCTGACGTATCGCATCGCACATTTGATGGGCCAGGGGGTTGATGCGTTTAATATATTGGCATTGACCTTTACCAACAAAGCCGCCCGCGAGATGAAAAAAAGAATCGCCGAACTCGTTGGTGGTTCCGAGGCCAAGAATTTATGGATGGGTACTTTTCATTCCGTTTTTGCAAAGTTGCTGCGGTTCGACGGCGACAAATTGGGGTTTCCGAGTAATTTTACGATCTACGATACCCAAGATTCCCAACGTTTGATTTCCGCTATTATCAAAGAGATGGGGCTCGATAAGGATGTGTACAAATACAAACAAGTTCAAAATCGTATTTCCTCCTATAAGAATAGCTTAATTACCGTAAAAGCCTATTTCAACAATCCCGAGTTGGTTGAGGCCGATGCCATGTCTAAGCGGCCAAGAATGGGGGATATTTACCAGAATTATGTAGATCGCTGCTTTAAGGCCGGGGCTATGGATTTTGATGACCTCTTGCTACGAACGAACGAACTGCTCAATCGTTTTCCAGAGGTTTTAATGAAGTATCAAGACCGTTTTCGATATATACTGGTCGATGAGTATCAAGATACCAACCATTCCCAATACCTCATCGTAAAGGCATTGGCAGACCGGTACCAGAACATATGTGTGGTTGGTGATGATGCACAGAGTATATATTCCTTTAGAGGGGCCAATATTAGCAATATCCTGAATTTTCAGCGCGACTATGATCAAGTAGGTATGTATCGTTTGGAGCAGAACTATCGCTCCACCAAAAACATTGTAAACGCCGCCAATTCAATAATTGCGAAAAACAAGAACCAACTAGAAAAGGTAGTTTGGACCGCCAATGATGAAGGTGGACTCATAAAAATACATCGCAGTCCCACAGATGCAGAGGAAGGTCGATATGTAGCCGGTTCAATTTGGGAACTACGAATGCAACAACAATTGACCAACGGGAATTTTGCCGTTCTATATCGTACCAACTCACAATCTAGATCTATAGAGGACGCATTGCGTAAGCGCGATATACCCTACCGGATCTATGGTGGCCTGTCTTTCTATCAGCGCAAGGAAATCAAAGACGTACTGTCGTATCTACGCCTCGTCATCAATCCCAAAGACGAGGAAGCGCTAAAGCGCATCATTAACTTTCCCACCCGAGGCATCGGGCAAACGACCATAGACAAATTGGTTGTTGCGGCCAACCACTATGGGCGCTCAATTTTTGAAGTTATCGAGAATCTCGATAAAATAGATCTCAAAATAAATTCGGGTACCAAAAACAAGCTTCGTGATTTTGT
>CALIJE010000058.1 GCA_938017825.1 uncultured Flavobacteriaceae bacterium | reverse complement strand
TGAGACTACATCTGGTAATACTGGCTTTAGTATTGCGATGGTAAGCATTATTAAAGGCTATGAATGTATATTGGCCGTAAGTTCTAAGTCAAGCCCAGATAAAATTGACATGCTAAGATCTATGGGTGCCAATGTGCATGTTTGCCCTGCGCATGTGAGCGCAGATGACCCTAGATCATATTATGAAGTGGCAAAACGCTTACATAAAGAAACCAAGGGTAGTATTTACATCAACCAATATTTTAATGAGCTGAATATAGATGCGCACTACAAAACTACTGGTCCTGAGATTTGGGAACAGACCAATGGTCTGATTTCCCATCTAGTTGCCTGTAGCGGCACAGGTGGCACTATATCGGGCACGGCTCGGTACTTAAAAGAGCAAAATCCAGATATTAAGATTATCGGTGTAGACGCCTTTGGTAGTGTCATTAAGAAATTTCATGATACGGGCGAATTCGATGAGGAAGAAATTTATCCGTACCGCATCGAAGGTTTGGGCAAGAATTTAATCCCATCCGCGACCGATTTCGACACTATCGATGATTACATTAAGGTTACCGATGAAGAAAGCGCCCATACGGCACGGGAAATCTCGAAAACCGAAGGTATTTTTGCCGGCTACACCTGTGGGGCTGTTATGCAAGCGATAAAGCAACTAGCGGAAAAAGATGAATTCGATTCCGAAAGCCAAGTAGTGGCAATTTTCCCAGATCATGGATCGCGTTATATGAGTAAAATTTATAGTGATGAATGGATGGAGGCCCAAGGTTTCCTAAATAATAATGAAGTCGAAGAGACTCCAAAAGTACAAACGGTACGGTAAAAACAAATTTCTGAAAGCGTCTAAAGCAATGGTCATAAAGACTGTTGCTTTTTTTTGATGTCGATAAAATTGTTTAAAAACTAGGGCTGGGCCGTTATGAATGCTAGTTAAAAAGATATATTTTTGTTCAAACAAACACGAGTATGAGAGATTTGTTCGAAAGAATAATTGAGAATAAGGGTCCCTTGGGAAAATGGGCTTCCCAAGCCGAAGGCTACTTTGTTTTTCCTAAACTTGAAGGTCCTATATCCAATAGAATGAAGTTTCAAGGAAAAGAGGTAATCACATGGAGTATCAATGATTACTTAGGCCTAGCAAACTTGCCAGAAATTAAGAAAGTTGATGGTGATGCGGCTTTGGAGCACGGTTCAGCGTACCCGATGGGTGCCAGAATGATGAGCGGACATACAGATTTTCACGAGCAATTGGAACAGGAATTGGCAGCTTTTGTCAATAAAGAGGCATCTTATCTCTTGAATTTTGGTTACCAAGGCTTTATGTCGGTCATAGATGCTTTGGTTACCAAAGACGATATTATCGTATATGATGTTGATTGTCATGCTTGTATTATTGATGGAGTTCGATTACATATGGGCAAGCGTTTTACATTCATACATAACAATGTAGAGAGTCTTGAAAAAAACCTGGAACGTGCGACCAAAATGGCCGAGCAAACAGGAGGAGGTATTTTGGTTATTTCTGAAGGTGTATTCGGCATGAGGGGAGAACAGGGGATACTTAAGGAAATCGTTGCCTTAAAGAAAAAGTTCAAATTTAGGCTATTGGTCGATGACGCCCACGGGTTTGGTACTTTGGGTGAGACCGGAGCAGGAGCTGGGCAGGAGCAAGGGGTGCAGGATGACATAGATGTTTATTTGGCAACCTTCGCAAAGTCAATGGCAAGTATCGGTGCCTTTGTAGCAGCAGATCAAGAAATCATCAATTACCTGAAGTACAACCTGCGTTCGCAAATGTTTGCAAAATCGTTGCCTATGGTTTATGTAAAAGGCGCTTTAAAGCGGTTGGATATGCTACGTACCCAACCAGAATTAAAAGCCAAGCTCTGGGAGAATGTAGATGCTTTGCAAAACGGATTAAAAGAGCGAGGATTTGATATTGGTACTACTTCTAGTTGTGTGACCCCAGTTTACCTAAACGGGAGTATTCCTGAGGCTATGGCCTTGGTAAAAGACCTTCGGGAAAATCACGGAATATTCTGTTCTATAGTTGTTTACCCTGTTATACCTAAAGGATTAATTCTACTTAGAATGATTCCCACGGCCACACATACCTTAGAAGATATCAAAGAGACTTTAGAGGCTTTTTCCGCTATTCGAGAACGCCTTGAAAATGGAACATATAAGAGATTGTCAGCAGCAGTTGCGGCGGCAATGGGCGAATAGTTCTATTAGAGGTTCTTGCGGTAGGTACAGCGGCGCTTGTAAATTTTGGGCTCAAAATGCTTCCACATTTGACGAATGGCGATATTATCTTCCAATTCAGGGGTTCTATAGCACATATTCACCTTTTTCTCTGAGAATGTTTTGTGGTATTCATTGAAAATAATGGCGGTGACCCCCTTATTTTGATATTCTGGATGTATTCCGATAAGATAAAAATAGACGTCCTTATTCTTCTTCTTTGCCTGTAGCAGGTGATATGCACCAAACGGAAACAATTTGCCCTTGGCTTTTTGCAAGGCACGCGAAAACGAAGGCATAACAATGGCAAATGCTATTAGTTTATCTTCACTATCGAGAATGAACTTTATATATTCCGGATTTATAAAGCTGATGTACTTTTTCTTAAAATAGGCTTTTTGCACTTCCGAAATCGGAACAAATGAAGATAAACTTGCGTAGGTCGTATTGAACAAGTCGAACATTTTATCGGCCATAGGCATGATTTCACTTGTTCGACTAAAGTTCACTTCTTTCAAATTGTACCTTCGTTTTATAAGGTCGTTTAGTCGTGTAAATAGCTTGGGGTCCGCATTTTTGGCCGGAAATTTATTTTCAACATATCCCTTTTCTTTTTTAAAGCCGAGACGTTCGTAGTGATCTTTATAATAAGCATAATTATACCATGTGACCATGCTTCCAATATGATCGAAACCCTCGGTGAGTACGCCGACTTTATCCAAATTCGTAAAACCTACTGGCCCCTCGGTGAATTCAAGTTTGTGTTCTTTTCCAATGGCTATAACCTTATTGAGCAAAGCTTCGGAAACCTCGGTGTCATCTATAAAATCGAACCAGCCGAAGCGCATTTTGCTGACTTTTTGCTGATCAACTTCTGTTTTATTGATAATCGCTACAATACGCCCAGCGGGTTTACCGTCCTTATAGGCCATAAAAAACCAGGCCTTTGCATGTTGAAAAGAGGGGTTTTTCGATTTGTCGAAAGTGCCAAGCTCATCAGAAATAATTGGAGGTACCCAATATGGCGAATCTCTATATAGCGAAAACGGAAACGTAACGAACCGTTTTAATTCCGCTTTGGAAACTGCTTCTTTAAGGGTGACCATCGGTAGATTTTTCTCAGGTCAATATTAGGCATTATTGATAAGTTCAGAAAATTAAAGATATGGTTTAACTCCGCTTTGGGTTTTAAAAATCTATAGCGCCGCTATCTTTTTTCTTGCCTTTATTTTTCCTTCGTTCTTCCTTTCTTAGTTTTCGAAGTTGTTTTTTTGACGGACCTAAATCAATATCCTCAGCGCCAGAACCATCCTTCTTGGCATCGCGCTTTTTCTTTTTCATGGCGTTTTTCTTAATGGGTCCACCATTTTCACCGGCCTCCTGTTCATCGATTGGCTTTAATTTGTCTTTATGAAAATCTAAGCGATAGGATGCCCCGGCTGTTACAAAAATGCGTGAAGGCGTGTTCTTAAAACTTGCCCCCATATTAAGATCCGCTTGAAAAAAGTCGGTAAACAAATATGCGACACCTCCGCGTAACAAGGTATCGGAATAACGATCGCTTTTAATACCTTGATTCTCGACGAAGATGCTCCACTTTGGATTTCTGAAACCATGTGACAATGAAACCAAATAACTGAGCTCTGGAAAAGGTGATGTTATGCGATCATAGGCAATATTGGTAATCAACACAAAACGGGGGGAAAGCCTACTTTGGGTTGCAACCATAGCTCTATAGGATACCGTTGGGTCACCAAGATAGAAAGGGTTATCCCCCAAATTGAAAGTCGCCCCACCGTAAAGCGAAACTGACGGAATCAAGTTTTTAAACTGAAATTTATAATTTGCTCTCCAACTATATAAATTAGGTTTATTCCTGTCAGGATTTTTATATCGGTCATAAATCAAGAATTTAAGGCCAATTCTGTTTCTAGAAAAGTCGGTAAGGTTCGAAGATATTCCCGTGTCGGTCAAGGTTACATTATTGTTCTGATATGTGCCCTCCCAATTGATTTCCAAAGACTCGAAAAGCAGTCCGTAGCGCAGCGAAAAATCTCCTCCCCATATATTAGACTGAGTACCAAGTAAGGAATGGTCGCTCTGTTCGAAAAAAGCACCTGCCTCGAATTGCAGTACATTACGGCCAACGGCATAAGCACTGACTGAAAGCCCTGGACGATTGGAATTTATAACATCGGTATATTGGGAAATTCCCAGAAATGGAAGGGAGAAAAGGATTAGATAAAAAAGCTTTTTCATTCTTTTACTTGTTTGGTGTAATCAGGACAAAAGGAATAAACGGGTCGATTTAACCTGTTTTATTATTATTTTAAGAGTTTTGCCCTAACAGTAAAACGTTAGAATTGTATTTTTGATATAATAAACCATAAAAAACATGGCTTTTTTAAAGACAATATTGATTGTACTGCTGGTGTACTACCTTCTAAAGATGGTATTGCGAATGTTTGCCCCGAAAATTATGGGCTATGCCGCTAAGAAAACCGAGCAGCATTTTAGGGAACGATTTGGTGAGTTTGGAGATTTTCAACAAGGCCAAAACCATGAAAAAGGCAATGTTATTTTGAAGAAGAAGAAATCTGTAAATAATAAAGCGAAAGAAAAAGTTGGGGAATATATAGACTTTGAGGAAATCGATTGATTATTTTAACGCAACCAACCACCACTAGCATTCAATGAAAAAAGGATTCAAAGCATTACTCATACACTTTTTTGTTGCTGTTTTTTTTGTCCTGGCCGCTTTGGCCTATTTTCATCCCGTACTTCAAGGAAAAGTTATTTATCAACATGATATTGCCCAGTATACGGGCATGGCAAAAGAGCAAAACGATTTTCGCAAGCACTTTAAGCAAGAACCCTATTGGACCAATAGTGCCTTTGGTGGCATGCCGACCTACCAATTGGGCGCCTACTATCCTAATGATTACGTTAAAAAGTTAGATAGCATCATTCGTTTTCTCCCTAGGCCGGCAGATTATCTCTTTCTTTACTTTATAGGATTTTACATTTTATTATGTTGCATGAAGGTTGAATACCGTTTGGCAATACTAGGCGCCCTGGCCTTTGGTTTTTCTACTTATTTGATTATCATCTTTGGTGCGGGCCATAATGCGAAGGCGCATGCCCTTGGCTATTTGCCGATCTTACTTGGAGGAATTATTTTGGTGTTTCGTAAAAAATATCTTTGGGGCTTTCTACTTACGGCCTTGGCAATGGCCTTGGAAATCAGGGCAAATCATTACCAGATGACCTATTATTTTATGCTATTGGTATTGATTTTAGGCACGGTTTATTTGATAGACGCCATTCGAAAAAAATACCTCAAACACTTTTTCATTTCCGTAGCGATATTACTGTGCGCAGTTTTTTTAGGTATTGCAGCCAATGCCACAGGCTTATTGGCTACGAAAGAATATGCCGATTGGAGTACTAGGGGAACCTCCGAGTTGAGTATGGATGCCTTTGGCAATAAAAAGGAAAGCGTAGAGGGCTTAAGCAAGGATTATATTACGAATTGGAGTTATGGCATTAGCGAATCACTGAACTTGTTCGTTCCGCGCTTGTTCGGTGGCGGGAGTTATGAAAACCTTGGTGAAGATTCTAAAGCATATAAATTTTTGCTCGATAAGGGATTGCCTCGAGATAATGCCTTGAACATTGTAAATCAAGTACCGTTATATTGGGGAGAGCAACCTGTAACCTCGGGCCCTGCCTACATCGGGGCGGTTGTTTTCTTTCTTTTTATACTGGGGTTGATTTTGGTTCGGAAAAAAGCAAAGTGGTGGCTTTTAGGTGGTGTTCTGATGTCACTGATGTTGAGTTGGGGAAAGAATTTCAGCTTGTTGACCGATTTTATGATCGACTATTTTCCGCTATACAACAAGTTTAGGGCGGTTTCATCTATACAGGTGATTCTTGAATTGTGTGCACCCATATTGGCCATTTTGGCCTTGGTTTCCCTGTTCAATCCTGCCGTGGACAAATCGAGAAAACTGAATGCGTTCAAGATTTCATTTTTCACTTTCATAGGGATATGTGCAGCTCTATTTTTGTTTAAAGGATCGTTTGATTTCGAAGCCTCCTCAGATGCGGGTTTACGAAGTCAAGGTATGGGTGATTTGGCAGATATGTTTATTGCCGACAGAAAATCAGTGTATACAACAGACTTGCTTCGCTCTTTGATTTATGTGCTATTGACCGCAACCGCAATTTGGTTGTTTCTAAAGGAAAAATTTAAGATGAACGTTGCTTTATTGGTCATTGGGGCACTAATGATTTTTGACCTTGTGGGTGTGGATTTACGATATGTAAACAAGGATAATTTTGTATCCAAGCGACGTATGTTGCAGCCTTTTCAAGAATCAGCGGTAGACAAACAAATCAGAAAAGACGACGGTATTTTTCGAGTTTTCGACCCGAATGAAGCGTTCGGTTCTGGTGCCAGAACATCATACTACCATAAGTCAATTGGTGGGTACCATGCGGCCATGCCTGCGGGGATGAACGATTTGTTCTATTACCATATTGCGAATGGAAACATGCGCATTTTGAACATGCTCAATGTAAAGTACGTTGTTCAAGAAGATGAAAAAGGAATACGTTATCCGGCGATAAATCAAGAGGCCAATGGCAATGCATGGTTTGTAGAAAAATTGACCCAGGTACCCAATGCTGACGCAGAGATTAAGGCCTTGGCGGATTTGAATACCGCAAATGAAGCGGTGGTCAATTCAGACAAGGTGAAAGATTTGGCCAGATTCAATTTCCAAAGAGATTCTACAGCCAGTATTACCTTAACTGACTACCAACCCAATCATTTAAAATATCGAACAAGGAACAAATATTCTGGCTTGGCCGTATTTTCAGAAATGCACTATCCGCATGGTTGGAATGCGTTCATAGATGGGAAACCGGTTCCGCATTTTAAGGTAAATTATGTGCTTCGAGCAATGGAAATTCCGAAAGGCCGGCATGATATCGAATTCAAATTTGAACCTGAAGTGGTGGAGACCGGGCGTAAAATTACTCTGGGGAGCTCCATTCTCCTTGGTTTAATCCTTCTTGGGGGTATAGGATTTTCGTACTACAGAAATACAAAAGCCGAAAAAACGGAGTCTTAATGAAAAAGGTATTGGTCATCACGTACTATTGGCCGCCGGCAGGCGGGCCTGGAGTACAGCGATGGTTAAAGTTTGTGACCTATCTGCGAACATTCAATATCGAGCCAATAGTTTATATCCCCGCAAACCCACATTACCCCATTCAAGACAAGTCCCTGCAAAGTGAGGTGCCTAAAGGAATTAAAATTCTAGACCACCCGATCAAAGAACCTTATGCTTTGGCGAGAATACTGTCATCAAAGAAAACAAAGCGCATTAGTTCAGGCATCATCGAAACTAAAAACCAGTCCTTTTTAGAGAAGGCCTTACTCTATGTGAGAGGTAACTTCTTTATTCCTGATGCCCGTAAATATTGGGTAAAACCCTCAATTAAGTATCTCTCTGAAATTGTTGCCAAGGAAGAAATCAATACGGTAATATCTACCGGCCCCCCGCATAGTGTGCATTTGATCGGTCACGGATTAAAGAACGCACTAAAGGTGACCTGGATCGCTGATTTCAGAGATCCTTGGACTACCATTGGCTATCACAAAAAATTACGCCTTACCGCCGCATCTCGAAAAAAACACAAGGCCCTTGAAAAGATGGTCTTGACTACTGCCGATAAAATTATAGTGACTAGTGAAACTACTAAAAACGAGTTTGATGGGCTTACCCAAAAACCTATTCATGTCATCACAAACGGGTATGAATCTGACTATTTAGGCGGCGCGAATTTAGACGAACGTTTTACCATTGCCCATATTGGCTCATTGTTGACAGGTCGCAATCCGACAAACCTTTGGAAAGCGTTACAAGATCTCGCCAGGGAAAATGAAGTGTTTCGTGCTGACCTTTGTTTGGAATTTATCGGAGTAGTAAGTAAGGACGTGCTAGATAGTATGTATCGTTATGAACTTGCACCCTATATAAAACTAAGGGGATACGTGTCGCATGCTGAGGCATTAAGAAGACAACAACGCGCACAAATGCTTTTGCTTGTAGAAATCGATTCAAATGAGACCAAAGGAATAATTCCTGGTAAACTATTCGAATATATGGCTGCAAGAAGGCCTATTTTGGCATTAGGGCCAAAGGATTGGGATGCCGGAAAAATAGTCTCCCAAACAGGTTCAGGTACGGTTTTCTCGTATGATGAGAATGAAAGTTTAAAGAAGTCGATTTCAAATGCCTATGCTGAATTTAAAAAAGGTAATTTAAAAGTCGATTCCAAAGATATTAATCAATACAGTCGAAAGAACTTGACTAAAGAACTAGCTGATCTATTGTAATGGGAATAGTACTAAAACAATCGCTACGCAATACCATGATCACCTTTATTGGTTTTGGTATTGGGGCGATCAATGTGTTGTTTCTGTACACAAATTTTATGTCAGAGGCCTACTACGGGCTCGTTAACGTTATTCTGTCGGCCTCTTTGATTCTTATGCCCATCATGGCCTTTGGTGTGCCAAATGCCCTTATAAAGTTCTATAGCGGTTTCGCAGATGAGAAGTCTGCGGACGACTTTTTGGGTATGATGCTGTTTTTGCCTTTTATTCTAATTATCCCCATTGCATTCTTGTCCTATTTCGCATCCGATCTGATCGGTGGTTTTATATCACAAAAAAACCCCTTGGTGAATGGATATCTATGGTATATTTTCATTATCGCTTTGGCCATGGCCTATTTCGAAATCTTTTACGCATGGGCACGAATTCGTATGAAATCTGTTTTCGGAAATTTTCTAAAGGAGATTTTTACACGGATCGGACAAACCATTTTACTCCTATTGTTGTACTTCGGAATCATCGATGTTGATTTCTTTCTAAAGGCTTTGGTTGGTTTGTTTGTAGCACGGATGCTTATTTTGAAGTTGTATGCCTATCGCCTTCGGATGCCAAAGATTTCGTTTACTTTTCCCGAAAATACTGCTGAGATACTAAAATATAGCACCTTGATTATCCTTGGAGGATCTGCTGCGGTTATCTTATTGGAGGTAGATAAGGTAATGATAAATCAATATATCGCTATCGAAAATGTTGCCTATTACAGCGTAGCTGGTTTTATGGCTGTAGCGGTTTCTGTACCGAGTAGGGCTATGCATCAGATTACTTACCCGTTGACCGCTAAGATCTTGAACGAAAAGAATTCAACTGGTCTATTGGAATTGTATCAAAAAAGTTCCTTGACCTTATTTATAGTTTCGGGAATTTTGTTTGTCTTGCTGATGTTGAATTTGAACGACATTTATGCCTTGCTTCCTCAAAATTATAGTTCAGGTATTCAAATCGTATTTTGGATAGGGCTTGCCAAGGTTTTTGACGCCCTAATGGGAAATAGCAATGCTATTCTGTATAATTCCGATTACTATAGGGCTATATTGTTTATGGGGGTAGGCTTGGCAGTTTTAACCATACTTTTGAATTTATGGTTGATTCCTACCTATGGTTTAAATGGCGCGGCCATTGCAAGCTTTATCGCTTTTTTTGTCTATAACAGTATAAAGTTCTTCTACATTGGTACAAAGTTCAACATTTCTCCTTTTACCATAGATACTTTAAAGGTTATCGCTTTGCTAGGAAGCATTGCGCTCATTTTCTATTTCTTGAAATTTCCCTTTCAGCCAGCCGTAAACATTGTCCTCAAGAGTTTTTTGATTGTAGCCATTTATCTCGGGGTGCTGTATCGATTTAGAATTTCAGAAGATGTTTACGGAATGTTGCGTAATTTTCTAAAAAGAAGCTAAAGTGTCAATGTTGAAACGCGAGGTATCGATTAGGGGCTCAGAAGAATTTTCGGATATTCGATTAAAGGAACCCATGAAGACCGCGGCAGGAATGCTAGGGGTAAAGGTAGCTTTGCAACATAGCTTTAAGGAAATGGGCGTGGCACGGTCAATTCGCGCGTTGTCCGAAATGAATCAGGAAGATGGGTTTGATTGTCCGTCTTGTGCCTGGCCGAATCCTGAAAAGGGGAGCAAGGTGGCCGAGTATTGTGAAAATGGCGCAAAGGCCCTTGCTGATGAAGCCACCACCAAGTACATTAACGGCGCCTTTTTTCAAAAACATTCTGTTGAAGAACTCTCACGCCTAAGCGATTATCAGTTAAATCAATTCGGAAGAATCACAGAGCCATTGATGCTCAAGTCCGATAGCGTTCATTATGAACCGATTACATGGCAAGCAGCATATACACTTATTGCAGATCAGTTACATCAATTAAAAAATCCCAACGAGGCCATATTTTATACTTCAGGCCGCTCTAGTAACGAGGCAGCCTATTTATACGGACTGTTCGCTAGAGCATTTGGTACCAATAATATGCCCGACTGTTCCAATATGTGCCATGAATCGAGTGGAGTAGCCTTGTCCGAAACATTGGGAATAGGAAAAGGGTCTATAAAGTTGGAAGACCTCTATGAAGCTGAAGTGGTATTGGTGGTAGGCCAGAATCCCGGTACCAATCATCCACGAATGCTTTCGGCCTTGGAGAAATGTAAACGAAATGGAGGAAAGGTCATAAGCATTAACCCGCTAGAGGAAACCGGATTGGTAAATTTTAAAAACCCACAGAAGGCCAGCGGGCTTTTTGGAAAGGGAGCGGATATTGCAGATTTACATTTGCCGGTACGTATCAATCAGGATATCCCCTTGATTAAATTACTACTAAAGAAGTTGGCATCCCTAGATGCAACTGAAGGCAACGTATTTGACCATGAGTTTATCGAACAGTATGTAGATGGCTACGCTGAATTGATCAAGGATTTGGCGACTTATGACGAGCAAGACCTTTTACGAAAGTGTGGCATAGATACAGATAATATTACTGCAGCGGTTAGGCTATTGCATAATGCCTCTAAAATTGTGGTATGCTGGGCAATGGGACTGACCCAGCATAAAAATGGCGTTGAGAACATAAAGGAATACGTAAATCTATTATTGCTTAAGGGAGCCATTGGTAAACCTAACGCAGGCACTTGTCCGGTTCGCGGTCACAGCAATGTTCAAGGAGATCGCAGCGTTGGCATTATGCACCACGTAAATCATGATTTCAATGCACGAATCAAAACACATTTAGGATTTACACCTCCTGATGAAGAAGGTTTGGATACCGTGGGAGCGATGAAAGCAATGTATGAAGGGGATGCAAAAATATTTATCTGTTTGGGAGGTAATTTTCTCATGGCCGCCTCTGATACGGAATACACCGCCCGGGGCATACAGAATTGTGATTTGACGGTTCAAGTAAGTACAAAATTGAACCGCACCCATTTGGTTACGGGTAAAACAGCACTGATTTTACCAACTTTTGGGCGTTCGGAAAAAGATATGAAAGATGGCAATATTCGCTATCTGACCATGGAAGATAGTATGGGGCGTGTGCGGCGCTCCAAAGGTTTATTGCGGCCTATATCCAATAATATCAAAAGCGAGCCAGAACTCATCGCTGAGTTGGCGGATACCTATTTTAAGGGGAACCATCCTGTCGATTGGAAATCAATGAGTCAAAACTATGAACTGATACGCCGAAGTATCGATAAAGTGGTGAAGGGTTTTGAAAACACCAAAGAGCGTTCAAAAGGGGTAGGCTACTATTTGCCTAACAATGTGCGTGAACTTGATTTTAGTATGCTTCCTAACGGCAAAGCGCAACTCAGCCTAAATCAACTACCAGATCACAAGCTCAAGAATGACGAATTTATGTTGATGACCATTCGTTCGCACGATCAATTTAATACCACCATTTACGGATTGGATGATCGGTATCGTGGCGTTTATAACGAAAGGCGGGTACTATTTATGAACGCCAGTGATATGCAGGAAATGAAACTTGCCAAATTTGATGTAGTGCATCTGCACAGTTCTTATGATGGTGTAAAACGTACCGCAAATATGTTTAAGGTGATTCCGTATCGAATCCCGTCCCGTAATCTCGCAGCCTATTTTCCTGAGACCAATGTCTTAGTACCTTACAATCATTTCGCCGATAAAAGTCGAACACCTATCAGTAAGTCGATAAAGATAACTCTAGAGAAAGAATGAGTAGTGCCAAGTTGCTAATCAAAAAACCTCCGCAGTGAACGAATCCACTGCGGAGGTAAACAACTAACCAACCTAAAAACTATCTTAATATCTTCTAGAACTTCTGCTTGAGCTAGATCTAGAGTTGCTGCTTCTGCTGCTTCTAGCAGGAGCTTTGCTTACTGTTCTTCTTGAACTGCTGCTTCTAGCAGTTGTAGTTCTACTTCGAGAAGGTGCTTTGCTAACCGCTCTATTGGTGGTTCTGCTCTGCGGCCTTTTATACTTTGTCGTACTTCTCGTTACGGTCTTACTTCTTGGCGTTCGCGTAACCGTTCTTTTGTTCACGGTACCTTGTCTTGGCGAACGAACGGTTGTAGACCTTTTCGTTACACTGTTCTGTCTTGGAGAACGTACGGTACTGGTACGCGAATTACCTTTTCGGTAGTTCTTTGTGCTAACACGCTTTGAACGGTCTACCGCAGTTCTTCCTGCAACTTTGGCATTCGAACGTCCTGAACGTGTATTCGCATTACCTCTGATCGTACCACGCGTGCTTCGGTTTACATTACCTCTATTGGAATTGTTATTTCGAACAGCTCTACGATTGGTAACCGCATTTCTATTGCTTCGAGATACTGTTCTATTGCTGCGAACATTTCTTTCGCGGACAGCAACTCTCTTATCATTGCGATATACAGAAGCTCTTTGCTTGCGTACTTTGTTGTACCTGTGCTCTCTACCTAATTTGGCAAAAGCCCTTCTATTATTGAATCGGTACGGACGATAATACGTATACCTAAACGGATTATAGAATCTTCTATATGGATTGTTGTACACTAAGCAAAATCCTAGTGCCGGTCTCGCAAAAAATGCGTGGAATGGTCTGTACGTATAGAACCTATTGTACCTGTTTATAAATCCTGTGTGGTAATCGTACAAACCTCTTCGGTTGTAGTATACGAACATACCACCGACTCTGCGGACACGGCCTCGGTTATAGTTGATGTCAACATCGCCGATTTGTGTTACACGACCATAAAAGTCATAATAGATAGGTACGTTCTCTACTTGAATTACCGCTCCGTAATCGTCGTACTGAGCATAAGGACTGTAATCGAATCCAGAATTGAAAGTTACTCCTCCTCTGCGACCCGAAACATAATTGTCAATGTAAAAATCGAATTCTCCATCCGGGTAAACCGAAAACGTAATGCCATTTTCGACAAAAATAAAGGAGTTGTCATAACGATAAGCATTGCGTGGAGCAACCTTATCATCTGTTGTAGCTGAAGCCATGATACCAGAGGTACCGAAAATTAAGGCTGAAAAAAGTAATAGTAGCTTTTTCATGATATAAGGTTTTAAATTATGAGTGTAACTATTCACACTCGACTTAGATATACCAAACAGCGTGCCACAAAATTCAA
>CALIJE010000057.1 GCA_938017825.1 uncultured Flavobacteriaceae bacterium | reverse complement strand
TTTGGTAAGATCATTTGTATTTCCGTAGGATATTTTAAATTTCAAGGCGAAATCCGCTCGTTTAGGACCACTACTTTTCATGGTACGGAAACCAAACTGCTAAAGGAATTCAAAAACCTTTTGATCACGCATTTCAGCAAGAGCAAGAATCTGCTCTGTGGTCACAACGCAAAGGAATTCGATTTCCCGTATATCGCCCGCCGCATGATCATCAATGGTATTGAACTCCCTTATAAATTAAACCTGTTCGGTAAAAAACCATGGGAAATTCCGCATTTAGACACGATGGAACTCTGGAAATTCGGTGATTACAAACATTTTACGTCCCTGAAACTCATGGCCAAAATTCTTGGCATTCCATCGCCCAAACAAGACATTGACGGCAGCATGGTTCGCCAAATCTACTACGAGGAAAAAAATCTTGACCGCATCATTACCTATTGCGAGTTGGATGTTGTAACTACGGCCCAGGTTTTTCTACGTTTGCGTAATGACGAGCTCTTGAAAGAAGATGAAATTAAAAGTGTTTAGCTCACCTATTGTATTTCAACTGAATATACACAGGAAAGTGATCGCTATAACCTCCAATATATTTGCGCCCTGCGTAAGTGCGGTACGGACTCCCCTTGTATTTTCCTTTGTATTCTACCAAAAAGTTTTCATCAAAGATATTGGCATGCGCGAAGCTATGCGTCCCCTTTTCATGATTCAAGAAACTATGCGACACCATTATCTGATCAAAAAGACTCCAGCTCTCATTATAATTGGCGCTGCCCCGTTGCACTGGTATGTGCAATTTGTCCATAGGGTTATACAATCCCATGCCATCGACCAGAGCAAGTATACTTTCTGATTTTGGGTCATCGTTAAAATCCCCCAAAACTAGGTAATTGGCGTTGGTATAGGTCGTTTCTAACTTGGTCATGAATTCTAGAATGGTATGTGCAGCTTTTAATCGCTTGTAATCAGTTACCATTTCTCCATCGCGACGAGACGGCCAATGGTTAACAAAAACGTGCACTTCTTCCCCGTTCAACTTTCCGCGTACATATAAAATATCACGAGTTGTGTCTCGTTCGCCATCAGGATTGTTTACATATAAGGTAATCGGTTCTGAATACTGTACTTCAAAATATTTCTTATGGTATAACAGTGCGGTATCAATACCGCGCTCATCGGGGCTTTCGTAGTGTACATAACCGTAATCAATCTTGCGCAGCGGTTCAGCATCAAGAAGATCTTCAATGACCCTGTCGTTCTCTACCTCGGCAACACCCACCAAGACCGGAGGAGTTGTAGAATTTGTTTTTCCAATCTCAGAAATTGTTTTGGCCAACTTATATACTTTTCGCTTATAGCGCTTCATCGACCATTTCTTGAATCCTTTTGGGGTAAAGTCTGTATCTAACTTTCCCTCATCATGAACCGTATCGAAAAGGTTTTCGAGATTGTAAAATGCAACGGTATAGATATTGATCTTGGGTTTTCTTTTTAAAAATGAGAATAGCATAAAATTCTATTGGGTAGACAATGTACAAAAAGTCAAGTCGAGTTCATTAGATTTGCAGTCTAATCACAAGTATGTTAGAAAAGAAAACGATTGCATATGAAGGTGTTGTATTGATTGGTATTATCAATCAGCAGCAAGATGACGTAAAAGTCCGTGAGTATTTAGATGAGCTAGAGTTTCTTACTTATACCGCAGGAGGGGAAGTATACAAACGATTTGTGCAACGTATGAATACACCCAATCCCAAAACGCTGATCGGGAGCGGTAAAATGCAAGAGGTAGAAAACTATGTTAAGGAGCATGAAATCGGTTCGGTTATATTTGATGACGAGCTAACGCCTGCGCAACAGCGCAATATAGAAAAACAATTACGCTGTAAAATCCTGGATCGCACCAGTCTTATTCTCGATATTTTCGCCCAACGGGCGAGAACCAGTTATTCACGTACGCAGGTAGAACTTGCGCAATATGAATATCTACTTCCAAGACTCACAGGTTTATGGACACACCTGGAACGTCAAAAAGGAGGAATCGGAATGAGGGGGCCCGGAGAAACTGAAATCGAAACCGACAGACGTATAGTTCGCGACCGAATAAGTCTTCTAAAAAAGAAGCTTTTGAAAATAGACCGTCAAATGGAAACCCAACGAGGTAATCGCGGGGCATTGGTCAGGGTAGCTTTGGTAGGGTATACCAATGTAGGTAAATCAACACTAATGAATGTGGTAAGTAAGAGCAAGGTCTTTGCAGAAAACAAGCTCTTTGCTACTCTAGACACAACCGTTCGCAAAGTCGTCTTGGGCAATTTGCCTTTTCTCTTGAGCGATACCGTAGGTTTTATTAGAAAGCTGCCCACTCAATTGGTAGAGAGTTTCAAAAGTACTCTAGATGAGGTTCGTGAAGCAGACCTCTTGTTGCATGTGGTAGACATATCACATCCGCAGTTCGAAGAGCATATTGCATCCGTAGAAAAGATATTGGGTGAAATCAAAAGTTCTGACAAGCCAACCATAATGGTGTTCAACAAAATTGACCAGTACCAAGCTGAAACCATTGACGAGGATGACCTCGTTACGGTAAAGACAAGCAAGCACTTCACTTTGGAAGATTGGAAAAATACTTGGATGCGCCGTGTGGGGAACAATGCCCTTTTCATCTCTGCACTGAACAAAGAAAATCTTGATACATTTCGCAAACGTGTTTATGATGAGGTTCGTGAAATTCACGTAACACGCTTTCCGTATAACAACTTTTTATACCCCGAAAATTTAGACGAATACTAAATAGGTTTTGGGCGCAACCACGAGTAAGATCGCGGTCGGGTCTTCCGCTGTATTTTTTCGTTTCGAAAAAGATGTCGCTCCTTCCCCTTGCGCAAAATTCAAATTATTATACCTCCCTTTCATCGATCAAAATAAACCTTTGGTATTTTTCACAACAACATGGCATAGATTCACAACAATAATTTCGAAAGTTCGAAGGACGGCTATACATTTACACTGTAATTAATCCTGATAGCTTTCAGGCCCCAACCATGAGCTTGACCGAATTGCAAAAAAAGAAATTATAGCAAACACCGACCTGACCTACTTTAACCAAACACAACTTATCAAACCTACTTGACGAAAAAACCCAGCTCCCCAGCTGGGTTTTTCATTAGTAGAGCACTTGCCTTTCAGAATAAAGAGCCCCTAAAACAATGCATTTCATCGAACAAAAGTCACTTTTAACGCATTTCACAACGCCTGGCTCGTGTTTCACAACAAAAATTTATGATTAGCTGGTACCCCTAGTACCTTAGTTCTGATTTAAGATTTAATGTTTGATTCCCAAATCGACGTTCAATCAAAAGTTCGATTTTGACGATTGTGTAACCAATTTCTACGAAATCTACTTAACAAAAAAATCCCCGACGAGAGTCGGGGATTTCTTTTTGTATAAAATAGTGTTCTATTAGAAAGCATAGTTCAGACCGAACATCCAATAGGTCTGTGTATCAACATCGGTTTCGCCCAAGGTTGCTCCTGGGTTAGCACCTAGTGCGAAAGACTCTTGTCTGTTGCCTCTTAGACCAGCTTCAAAGCCTACGCCGATACCATTCCAGATGGTATACCCAAGAGAGTTGATCCATGTCCAGTTAGAGAGATCACCACTCTTATAACTCTGAAAGGTGGAAAAATTCGACTTAAAGTTAAGCCCGCCAAACTGCTTTGTATAATCCACAACGATTTTTGCACCGGTAGAAGACTCGTAGGCCGCATCGTTATCCGCAAAAATAAAGTTGTAGTTCAAAGGATGTACAACAACGGTCATACCGTCTATTGGCAACCAAGTCGCACCGACACCTAAATCCAAATAACCTGGATTATTAAAGTTATTGATAATTGAAGTACGATATTCACCCAAGGCCGAAATTGCGAATTTCTCGCTTATCTTATAACCGAACAATGATGTAATATTGAATACATCTGTGGTTCCGTTAAAGTCTTCGCTATCCGTGGGATCATCTTTATTATCTAGCTTCACCCATTGTAAGTTCACATTAAGACCATTCTTCCAGAAATACTTCTCGCGGTCTAGGTTTGCAAAACCATTTAAGGTTGCGCCAATGTTTCCGGCAGAGTTATTTGCCGTTGCCTGGCCGTACCAGTTATTAAAACCAGAAAGGTTTGCGCCAATAGTACCAAAAGCACCAGTCTTCCAACCGGGGAAAGCATCGATTTGACCCTGCAACGCATCGACTCTTGCTTGTATGGCCGCAATAGAATCTTTTTTGACCCCTTGCTCAGCTTTTAAATCGTCAATAGTCTGTGCATAAGTCGCTGTAAAAGCGAATAGGGAAACAATTGCAAATACTACTTTTTTCATAATAATGATATTTAGTTTAAGTGTTTAGAAGACAAAAATAGTAATTGCTAACATATAATGAACAAGTTTATTAACAATTATTTTTTCTTATATAGAGGTACAGAAGAGCAGGCCTCCCCATACATAAGGCTTTTGACTATTGGCTGAAGACGAGAAGTTATTAACAAATAGGCGTTGGGAGGCACAGGTTTATGGCTACATCCTTTGACAATTACGTATTTGTCTTGGTATTCCGATAAATCCAATTTCTGAATGATTTCTTGATATATGGCCGTTTCCAATTGTTCTAGATTTCCTTGAACGGTTTTTTTGGCAAAGGGCTCTAACTTGGTGGTCAAAAGCATATAGGCCCAACCAGGCACAATAGCATCGGTAGAACAGGTTAAAGCCACGTAGGCATTATCGTATTGCTCCCAGTTGTGGTCATTTATATATGCCCTAAATTCTTTTTCCCTTAGAATATACCCTTCATGCAGCCAATCTTTTATATCTAACAACACCCTATCGCCTGCAGGATAATGCTCCTCTAGGTCAAAGGTCAGCAACTTGCTATTCGCTACTCTATTTACGATTTCGTCTTCCACACATCAAAAATTAGGTTAGCGTTGAAACCCCCGTGCCCAAATGGTATGCCAAATAATAAAACCTGTTAGGATCGGGAACTTCATGGCCTAACAATTGGCATCTATAATAGTCCCAATTCTAGCTTGGCCTCCTCGCTCATAAGATCTTGGGTCCATGGCGGATCGAAGGTGATCTCGACCTCTGCGTCTTTGATGGTATTCAAAGACTTCACTTTTTCCTCTACCTCAACGGGTAAGGTTTCGGCAACCGGACAATTGGGAGAAGTAAGGGTCATTAGAATTTTTACTTCGTTGTCCTCATTGACCAGCACGTCATATATCAACCCCAATTCATAGATGTCAACGGGAATTTCCGGATCGTAGATCGTCTTAAGGATTTTTACGATTTTTTCGCCCAGTTCTTGTGTATCTATCGTTGCTTCTTCGCTCATGTTGTTTTACTTTAGTTGTGTTTGATAGGCCACTGCATATAATTTCAGCTGCTTGATCATACTTACCAAACCGTTCGCACGGGTCGGCGATAAATGTTCCTTTAAGCCTATCTCATCTATAAAAGCCGTATCGGCATCAATAATGTCTTGAGGCTTTTGATTACTGAACGCGCGAATCAAAATGGCAATTATGCCTTTGGTAATGATCGCATCACTATCTGCAGTAAATACCAGTTTATCATCTTCTAGTTCTGCATGTACCCAAACCTTGCTCTGGCATCCTTTGATAATGTTATCATCGGTTTTGTATTGATCGTCAATTAAAGGCAATGCTTTGCCCAGATCGATCATATATTCATACCGTTGCATCCAGTCCTCGAACATCGAAAACTCGTCCACGATTTCTTTTTGTATATCCTTTATTGGCATTCCTTCTTATCTTAAATCAAAGGGGGTGAAGTATTCATGTATATGGTCGCAAAAATACGATAAGAATAACAGCTATTCAACAGTTTTGGCCAATCTCAGTATCATCTCAATCAATGGTCGTAGCTCTTCAGGTGGATTGCCTTCATCAAAAGGGGCAGACTCATAGGTCTTCCCCTCGACCATGAGAACCAAAGTTGCAATACGGGCACGATCGGTAGCACTTTCTTTTGTAGGGGCCTCGAATTTATGAATGTCGTTTAGGGTACTTGAATCGATGAGGGCACTTACCGATTCCCATTCTTTTAGGCTAATATTTCGCTTCTGGTTTTCTTTGTCTACACTAGAATCTATATGGATACTTTCCTTTTTAACAATACAAGTGTAGCTAGACCCACGTGTCATGGCGGTATAGGTTACAGAGCTAACCGAAGATTGTTCTGGAAACTGGCCACAGCCCTTTTGGGTTGAAAGAATCAATATCAATATTATCAAATTTTTCATAAGTTACAATTAGCGGAACGTAAACAAAAAGGCGCTCTAAAAAGCGCCTTTTTAAACTTTTATTATAAAATGAATTGTGCTTATCTGAAATCGGCCCTTGGACCGCCATCAGCAAATATAGCTCTCATCCTCGTTTTTTGACCTTCAGAGAACATGTACATACAGGCATCATCAACATAATCCATATAATTCATCGTCATATCATTTGAACGACAGTTCACGGTCGGGTAACCAGGACAGCCATAGTTAGGGCCATCTGAAGAGGGCGTATCTGATACAAAATCATCTCTTTTACATCTACCATCGCCCCAAATATGTCTTAGGTTCAACCAATGACCTACTTCGTGGGTCATTGTTCTTCCGCCATCAAACGGAGCAGATACAAAGCCAGTCGTTCCAAAATATTGCGGAGAGACAACCACACCATCAGTTGAGGAGGAGCCTCCAGGAAATTGTGCATATCCTAAAATTCCACCACCGATGTTACATATCCACATATTTAAATGTGTGTTAGGCGATACCACATCAGAACCTCCGTTAGAAGAAAATTTCATCGCGTCATTGGTTCCCCATGATGTTCTAGAGGACGAAACGCGAATAACTTGCGCCAAAGTAAATTCAATATTTGAATCTGCTACCCTGTCTGCAAATTCAGAAGGTACTTGGCTTACATCACCGTTTGCAGCTCTAAAATCTTCATTTAAAACATCTATCTGAGATTGAATTTGAGCACTGCTCACATTTTCATTGCTGTTACTATAAATAACATGCACCACAACAGGGATACTGATAGTCCCAAAACCATCATCTACAGGGTCGCCGCCACCGCCATCGCCGTCGCCGCCATTACCGTTGCCGTTGCCTGGTTTGTCTGGTTTTTTAGAGGCGATAAATTTTCTTGCGTTCTTTTCAATGTTGAACATTCTTTGCTCCAAACCTTTGTTTGTCTTAAGCTTTTCGTTTAAGACACGCATGGTTGCGCAGTCCTTGCCTTGGTTGCCTTTAGAGGCAAGGTCGCTGTCTGTTTCTTCGGTAAACACGTAAAAATCACTCATGTCAACCTGAATTTCCTGAGCTAGGATTTCATTTTGTGAATCAGTTGAATCTTGCTCACAAGACACCAATACTACCGCTATGGCAGCTAAACATAGAATTACTCTTTTCATAATTATTAGGGGATTAATTTAAAATTAGACAGTTGCGAATATATAATTTTTTAACAAATAATTAGGCTACTGTTAAAAAATTTGCGAATTAATCAGTCGCAAAAATTTGGTATTTTACCGAGAAACCCTTGAAAATAGTAGGGTTATGCCTACGCATTTTTATCAAAAAAAATGAAGCGAAATCGCAAGTATTAAATCTAAACGGACTATTGAAGCATGTTTTTTGCACGTTGAACACCCGCTACAAGAATATCTACTTCCTCGGTAGTATTGTAGAATGAAAAACTAGCGCGCACGGTACCGGGAATTTTGAAGAAGTCCATAATAGGTTGCGCACAATGATGGCCGGTTCTTACGGCAATACCCAATTTGTCTAAAATAGAACCAATGTCATAGGGGTGCAACCCATCTATATTGAATGAAATGACTGCTGTTTTGTGCGCTGCGGTGCCATAAATCTTGAGCCCTTCTATTTCCAATAACTTTTCTGTAGCGTATTCTAGCAGTTCATGTTCGTATTTTGCAATTGCATCAAAACCTATGGCATTCATATAGTTTAAAGCTTCCCCAAAAGCAATGCCCCCGCATATGTTAGGGGTTCCTGCTTCAAATTTATGAGGTAGATCGGCATATGTCGTTTTTTCAAATGTTACCTCAGCGATCATTTCCCCACCACCTTGATAAGGTGGTAATTTTTGGAGCAATTCTTCTTTGCCATACAACATCCCTACCCCTGTTGGGCCACAAATTTTATGGGCAGAAACCGTATAAAAATCAACGTTTAAGCTTTGCATATCGGCTTTGATATGAGGGGCAGCCTGTGCACCATCGATCAAAACGGCCGCGCCGACTTTATGAGCACTTTCGATTATTTTTTCAATGGGATTAATAGTTCCCAAGGCGTTGGAAACGTGATTGCAAAAAACCAATTTTGTTTTTTCCGAAAGAAGATCGTGATATTCACCAAGGAGCAATTCGCCTTTCTCGTTCATGGGAATCACTTTCAATTTTGCCCCTGTTCGTTCGCAAAGCATTTGCCAAGGCACAATATTAGAATGGTGTTCCATTGCGGAAACCAAAATCTCATCACCATCGTTTAAGAAGGCATCATAGCCATTGGCCACCAAATTGATACCATGTGTTGTACCGGAGGTGAGAATTACCTCTTGTGCTTTGGCGATGTTAAAATGCTTCTGTATCGTTTGGCGCGCCTGTTCATACATATCGGTGGCCTCTTGCGAAAGTGTATGTACTCCCCTATGGATGTTCGCATTGTAATTGGAATAGTAATCCACGATAACATCTATTACCTGTTTTGGTGTCTGGGAAGTCGCCGCATTATCAAAATAGACCAAGGGCTTACCGTTCACCTCGCGGGCAAGAATCGGAAAATCTTTGCGGATTTGTTTTAAGTCGAACATCGCTATTCAATTGATTTGCAAAGATACCGACTATCACAAACATTTCTAGTAAAGAGAATAACAATTAAAATCGAATTCCTATACCGAGTTTGAGATTATTCAATTTGTCGACATCATCAATTTGTATCTCATTTCCATTGAATATGAAATCATTTTTATCCCTGAGATTAATAAAGTCGTATTGAACCTGAACAAAAAATCGCTTAGATATATCGTACGAAAGTCCGAGATTTAGATTTAATCCTCCATTGGTATCGTTCCAAGCACTAAGGTTACTTTCAAAATCGCGATTTACAATGCTATAGCCTAGGCCAACATTGGGCCGCAATCTCTTGATTCCTGGAATACGGAATTCGGCAAATACTTTTGGTTGCACAAAATATGACTTGGTATCGGAAAGAGTAGCCACATTGTCCTTAACCCGTAGTCTTGAAAAACCGGCATTTAATCCAACACCCAGGGCTACAAATTCTAAGTCTATAAAGCGATATCTAAGCCCTAAATCCGTTATATTGTCTCGCCCACCAAGACCCTCTGGAGGGATCACGGAATAGTTGGCCTCAACGCTCCATCTTTGGTCCTGGGCTATCCCATTGATGGTAAACAGTAGTACGATTGCTAGGAGTAATTTTCTTGTCATCTTGGTTTGTTTTAGTTCAACGTTCTTAACCAAAACTAGTTGAAATGAACAGTTGAATAATCTAACAAGACGTTAATCATCCGCCAATAAACGGTTAATTCTAGCATAAACATTTGTTAATTCAAGGCTCAATCGATTCTAAAATGTAAAGATTCCTCGGCAAGGCGTAAATAGATG
>CALIJE010000056.1 GCA_938017825.1 uncultured Flavobacteriaceae bacterium | reverse complement strand
TTTCTTTGATTGTGATTTTTGTAACATGACGATTCGTTTTTTGATTAATGATGATTTAAAAAATTGATTGATGAATGAAATATGCTGTGTCTCAAAAATTTGCGACAACAATAGTTGATAATGTTCCTTTTTGTTTGATTTCGCCACCTGGGCATCGGCTATGAATTCATGCAATTCGGCAACCCTGGTCTGGTAGACGTACACCAAAGGGTTAAACCAACACAAAATACGCATCGATTCAAAAAACAATAGATCATAGGTGTGCTTTTGTTTGATATGTACCAGCTCATGTTCAATGACACGCTTATAGTCTTGCTCGAGTACGCGATCTCCGATAAAAATGGACTTGAAAAAGGAAAATGCAAGCTGACTATTGGCGATAATGATCTGGGTGAATTCGGCAAAGCGATGTATTTCACCCTTTTGCTTGAGCAGGTACAATTGACGGATCTTATAGATAAAAAACAGACTGGCCAATATCATACCGCCAAAAAAGACTACGTATTCCCAAGAAACGGAGAACCCCGCCGATTCAGTTGCCGCAATCGATACTGTGGCCTCATTGGGCACTTCCCACAAATACTCGGGGTAGAAATAATACTCCTCCGGAACCGTGGTTTTTAGCGCCTCTATTTTTACCAAGGGCGATACCAATGACATGATATAGGTGCCAATGAGGTACAACCTATTCCATTGAAAAAACGTTTCCCTTTTCAACCAAAAATCGTAAATAAGGAGGAACACCAATTGAAAGATGATGACCTCTAAGACATACTGTATCATTGTCTTGCTTGTTGATTTCTTTTCAAAGAATATTTCACCTTTTATCCTAACTATTATAATTAATTTCAATAGGAAAAGAATAATATACCCCCCAATTGTCTCCTTCCCAACTACCAGGTTGCATTTCAGGAAGTAGTTCAATTACTCTTTCTATCTTTGTTCGTATTGCAGAATTACCTCCAATTATATTAATAAGCTGGCCATGGCCAAATTCAGATATTGCGATTGTTAAGACCACCTCGCCTAATAATTCTTCATTTTTCCCTGTTTTAGAATAAACTAAATTTGTTTTAATGTGAGAAGCTAATTTTTTCTTGAAACAATCCAGTTTGTCAATCGTTTGATTACATCCAGGGAATATTGGGGGTTTCTCAATTTCATCAATTGGAAAAAATCCATTAAACGCATTTACATCATTCAACCACTGGTTCATTTCTTTTTTTACGGTATCAATTTTCCTATTTAGATTTACCAAAATTGGATCATCCTCCTTTAAAGTTTTCAGTAATTC
This sequence comes from uncultured Flavobacteriaceae bacterium, assembly GCA_938017825.1. Classification (GTDB taxonomy): domain Bacteria; phylum Bacteroidota; class Bacteroidia; order Flavobacteriales; family Flavobacteriaceae; genus Pelagihabitans. The sequence goes on along the minus strand of CALIJE010000056.1, from coordinate 5,542 downwards.
TCTTCTTTCTCCAATTAAAAAATTATGTTTAAAGCCCCTCACCCTATTACTTTCCTTGAAAACAACACCACTTCTTAACCTTGAATCAATTCCGACCTTGGCAAGAACTTTTTTTCCATCAGGTCCATATAAATATGATCCGTCTTTTGAATTTTGATAGCGTAATGCAGAATTTTCATCCTTTACAAATAATTCCCAATCTTTTTTGTTATCTGAAAGTTCATTTAATTTATCGAAGACCAATTTCTCTTCAGCAACAGTTAACGAAGCAAGGTCATTTACTTTCACTATATTTTCTATAATTCTGTCCTTATCCTTTTTGCAAGAAGTATAAATCAACATCCCCAAAACCATAGGAACCAACAACAAGTATTTCAATTGCCAAATTTTCTTAGACTGCGTTTTTTGTAACATGACGATTCGTTTTTTGATTAATGAGGTTTTAAAAAATTGATTGATGAACGAAATATGCTGGGTCTCAAAAACTTGAGATAATAAAAGTTGATATTGGGCCACCTTGTTCGTTTTGGCTACTTGGGCATCGGCAATAAATTCATGTAGTTCGGCTATTCTGCTTTGATACACATAAACCAAGGGGTTGAACCAACATACAATTCGCATCAATTCGAAAAACAAGAGGTCATAAGTGTGCCTTTGTCTAATATGTACCAATTCATGGGCAATGACACTTTTATAATCCCGCTCAAGGATTTTGTCGCCCAGGAAAATGAACCTGAAAAAAGAAAAGGCGACCTTACTATCAGCGATAATAATCTGGGTAAACTCTGAAAAACGTTCTATTTTACCGTTCCTTTTCAACAGATATAACTGACGTATTTTATAAGCAAAGAATACGCTAGCTAAAAACATACCTCCAAAAAACACAAGGTATTCCGAAGAAATAGAAATTCCTTCCGACTCGGTTTCGACAACTGCCGAAACTGCCAAATCATTTGCATTCCACAAAAACTCGGGGAAGACATAGTAGGTATCAGGAACAGTCGTTTTTAAAGCTTCAATCTTTACCCAAGGCAAAATCATTGCTAAAACATAGGTGCTAATCAAATACACCCGGTTCCATTGAAAAAAAGTTTCTCGCTTTAGCCAGAAATCATAAATCATTAAGAACACCAGTTGAAAGGCGACCAACTCTAAAATGTACTGTATCATAAGGATCGATTTAATTCGCTGACTTTTTATTCGCCTCTGCCGGCTCGGCAGTTTTAATATCGGTTAGAATTGATTCCAATTCAGATAAGCTCATATCGTTCTTCTTCATAAAAAAGGAGACCATACTTTTAAAGGAGCCCTGAAAATAACCGTCAACCAATTTGTTGATCGATTGATTGCTGTAATCCGATTTCTTCAGCAAGGGATAATACAGGTAGCCCTTGCCCTCTTGTTCATGAGCTACAAAGCCTTTACTTTCTAGGATCCTCACTATGGTCGAAACCGTATTATAAGCAGGTTTGGGTTCGGGCAACTCATTGATGATGGCCGCGACATTGCACTTTTGCAACTGCCATAAAATCTGCATTACTTCCTCCTCCGCTTTGGTCAATTGTTTCATTTTGAACTAAGTTTTTAGTTGAACTACACAACGAATATAACTAAATTTTTAGTTTAAACTAAATTTTTAGTTGAATAATACATTTTTTGGCACTAAAAATGTGTAACATATCATGCTTATCTTCGTCAAACAGTTAAATAAATCGTATGGATATTGCTTTACTTGTCATTGGATTGCTACTGATGCTTCTAGGAATCATTGGAAGCTTTTTGCCGGTGCTTCCCGGTCCGCCTATCGGATGGTTGGGATTGTTGCTTTTGCACCTCACCAAAGCTGTTCCCGATGACTGGACATTTTTGGGCATCACCGCAGTGGTCGCCGTTCTGATTTTTGCCATGGATTATGTCATACCCGCCATTGGCACCAAAAAATTCGGTGGCAGTAAGTATGGCATGATAGGAACAACGATAGGCCTCATAGTTGGCTTATTGGCCCCGATTCCAGGTGGAATCATTATCGGGCCGTTTGTGGGGGCATTTATCGGTGAAATGATGAACAACGCTGATAAGTCAGCCGCGGCCAAGGCCGCTTTTGGGTCATTTTTAGGATTTTTAACGGGTACATTTTTAAAGTTCATCACATCGGTCATATTCGCTGGATTGTTCATCGGCAAATTATGGGATTACCGCGAAGCCTTATTCCCATTTTTTTATTAAAACGTTCCTATGAGAAAATATATCCTTACCGCCGTACTACTGCCGTTAATGTGCATGCTAGTTCAAGCCCAGGAGTTCAATACGAAAAAGCTGGATAGTCTGTTCGATATCCTTGAAACCAACGATAAATTTATGGGTAGTATCGCAATTTCGCGAGATGGTGAGGAACTCTATGCTCGTGCCATCGGTTATGCCGATATCGAATCGGGTTTGAAAGCAACTACGGCTACCAAATATCGAATTGGATCCATTAGCAAAATGTTTACTTCGGTACTGATCTTAAAGGCGGTCGAAGAAGGCAAACTAAGCTTAGACACCACCTTGGCTACCTATTTCCCGGATATTGAAAATGCGGATAGTATTAGCATGACCAATTTGCTCAACCATAGTAGCGGCATTTTTAATTTCACCAACTCACCCGATTATCTGGCTTGGAACACCCAGCCCAAATCAAGGGATGATCTCTTAAAAATCATCAAAGAGGGCGGAATAGTATTTAAGCCGAACGAAAAAACAGATTATAGCAATGCCAACTTTGTACTGCTGACCTTTATTCTCGAAGATCTGCACAATAAGTCATATAAAGATTTGGTCGAAGAACAGATTACTACACCCTTAGGGCTTCACGCAACTTATCTAGGGAGTAAGATAAAGTTATCAGCTTCGGAATGCAATTCGTATACCTTTAGGGGCGAATGGGCAAAGGAAAATGAAACGGATATGAGTATCCCGCTGGGAGCAGGGGCCATGGTCTCAAAGCCGTCTGACCTCAACACCTTTATCGAATCAATATTCAATGGATCATTGATTTCCGAGAAGAGTTTGGAACAAATGCTTACCCTAAAGAATGGTCTTGGATTGGGCATTTTTCAATTTCCGTTCAAAAACAAATCTTCTTACGGTCACGGAGGAGGCATCGATGGTTTCTCCTCGTTTCTGGGATATTTGGTCGATGATAAGATCGCCGTAGCCTTAACCTCTAACGGCACCATATATGAAAACAATGAAATACTAAGACCTGCCGTTAGTGCAGCCTTAGGGGAACCTTTTGAGCTCCCCGTGTTTACGGAAATCGAATTGACTTCGGAAGAAATGGATCCCTATTTAGGAGTTTATGCCAGTACGCAACTACCCTTGAAAATAACCATTACCAAAACCGAAAAAAGCTTGATCGCACAGGCTACCGGGCAATCATCGTTTCCCGTAACCTGCACAGCCAAAGACGTGTTTAAATTTACACCGGCCGGCGTGGTCTTGGAATTTGTACCCGAGAAAAATCAAATGACTTTAAAACAAGGAGGAGGCGAATTTCTTTTTACAAAAGAGTAATTAACATACTAGCTTATGCGAGCAATATATGCCAAAAGTGGAGCACTGATGACCTACCTAATTCCCCTATGCGTAATCGGAGTATCTGTGATCATTGCCCTAAGCCCACTGATAAAGGCCTATCCCCAATTAGTTACTGCGATTACCTATGACCTTACCCTAACGGCACCTTTGTTCTTTCTGATGCTATCGAGAAAAAGTAAGGTTTCTAAACTAAAGGCGGTACCATTTTTCATAGGAGGTATCGTTTTAGCCGGCTACCTTTTACCCGAAAACGGGCAAGAACATCTGAATTACATAAAAACCTACCTTCTACCTATTGTAGAAGTCGTTGTGTTGACCCTTATCGTTCGAAAAATTTACCTTGCTTTCAGAACTTTAAAATCCAATTCAAAATACGCTGGAGATTTTTATGAAGTCTGTAAAAAGAGCTCTGAGGAACTGTTTGGAAAATCAAGGTATGCATCCTTCTTTTGCTCCGAGCTTTCTATGATGTACTATGCCTTTTTCTCTTGGAAAAAGAAAGAACAACAGTCCAATGAGTTTACCAACTATAAAGAAAACGCTTCAATTGCCTTGGCTGGCGCATTGCTACTGCTGGTTGGCATAGAAACCTATACCTTTCATATTCTTCTACTGAAATGGAGCAGCTGGGCGGCATGGATTCTAACCGGAACCAGCATATATACGGCGTTTATGATCATAGGCCATATGAAAGCCCTATTGAGGCGCAGAACAGTTCTTCTTGACAATGAATTACATCTGAAAAATGGCCTTATCGCCAATATGAACATCAATCTAAATGCGATAGAAAAAATTGCACTATGTTCAAAAGAACTGCAGTCAGAAGCTTTAAAAATCGGGAATCTAGGTATTTCAAAGGAAAGTTCCGGTCACAATATTGCCATCTATTTTAGAACGCCTCAAACTATCGAAAAGATCTATGGCCTTAGCGAGAAGTGCGATATCCTCTTACTACATATTGATCGTAAAAAGTACTTCGTAGATGCAGTAAAGCTGAAATTGAACGCCTTGGAAAACTAATCCATCCAAACCACTTTTTCTTCGATTGGCAAGCGGGTTACCGTTACCGAATCGGTTTCAGAGTAGCCCATATAAAAAAAGCCCAAACAGCGTTCCCCCTCCTTCAGATCAAAAAACTCATCCATGTATTTAATGAGTCCTGGTGAACTCCAATAGCTTCCTATGCCCATTTCGGTGCAGCACAGCCACATGTTCTGAACCGCCATGGCCGTTGCCGCGATTTCTTCCCATTCGGGTACCCGTTCGTTGGCATCGCGCTGCATGCAGATCGCTATTAGGGCTCCGGCCTTCGCCGGATTTTCGAGTAGCTTTTTAATCTTGATCTGCTTCGGATTAGGGTCTACTTCTTGATATTTATTGGACAAAAAATTACCTAATCGTACCTGCGATTCGCCCTGCAACACCTTAAAGCGCCAAGGTTCTGTTTTCTTATGGGTAGGTGCCCAATTGGCAGCTTCCAGAATTTTTTCAATATCGGCCTTGGCTATTGGTTTGGCAATATAGGTTGATGGAAAAACAGAGCGTCTTTTTTGTATTAAGTCGAATATCATAACGAGCGGTTTTAGTGTATTTGTTAAGCCATGTCAATTTTATTGAATTCAAATTTAGGGTTTTGCCCAAGAATTCATGCCCGGTTCAAAAGCAAATTTATACCGTGCTTCAGCACCGGGTTTCGGTTGTCTTTTTTCCAAATGACCGATAACTGTGCACGCTGTTTTATTTTTTTAAGTTCGATGAATTTTACCCTCAGGTCAAAACCATATTGCAAGGATGTAGGTATAATAGCGATTCCCAATTTATTTTCAACCAAGGTAAAAATGGTCTGGGCATGAACCGATCGGTGCGACACTTTAGGGGTAAAACCAGCATCCTCACAAATGCTCATTACCTTATCAAAATACAAGGGGCTATAATCTTGCGAAAATAAAATAAAGCGCTCCTC
>CALIJE010000055.1 GCA_938017825.1 uncultured Flavobacteriaceae bacterium | reverse complement strand
TAGATCTTGATTCAGATAATGACGGTATACCCGATAATGTAGAAGCGCAAACCACTCTTGGCTATGTAGCGCCAAATGCAGACGATGCTGCTACTTATCTTGCAAACAATGGTGTAAATTCTGCCTATTTAAGCGGTTTAACACCAACCAATACTGATGGCGCCGATAATCCCGATTATTTAGACCTTGATTCTGATAACGAGGGAGCAAATGATACTGTTGAAGCGGGAATTACACTTTCAGGAAATGATGCTGATAACGATGGACTTGATGATGCTACCGATGCCACTGCCGATTATTCAGATGTTGGCGGTACTATTGATAATCCCTTAACCGCACCGGTACTTCTGCCTGATGCCGATAGCGATGCAAGCACCGGGGGTGATGTAGATTTCAGGGATGCAATCGAAACTACGTATAGCATCGACGATGCAGCAGCATTGGAGGGCGCTGTGCTAATACATACGATAACGGCAACGCAAAGCAGCACAGAAAACATAGTATTTAATTTATCCTATACAAATAATTCTACAACATCCGCAGATTATAGTGGCCCAAATACTGCTACTTTATTGGCTGGTCAAACTTCAGTTTCTTTTAATGTTTTAGCTTTAAATGATGCTCTTTTAGAGGGAACCGAGCAATATGTAGTGCAAATAAGTAGCGCTACTGCACTTACCATTAGCGATAATGAAGGCGTTGGAACGATAACGGATAACGATGGTGCGGTAGCGGGCGATGGAATAGCTGTTGCTGACTTCACGGTTAATGAAAATATAGGCACTGTAGATTTTGTGGTTAGCTATACTGGTCCTACGGTAGCAGATGCTTTTACTGTAGACTTTATCGTAGCCAATGGTACTGCAATTACCCCTGATGATTATACTGTATCATCAGCTATGGGCAATCTAAGCTTCCCGGCGAATACTGCGACAGGAAGCACTCAGGTAGTTACCGTTACGATTATCGATGATGCGCTGCTCGAGGTAGATGAGAACCTAACCATCACCTTATCCAATATTACCAATGCACTTGTTGCGATGGTAGATGCCAATGGCGTTGGAACGATAACGGATAATGACATTGATTTAGATGCCGACGATGATGGCATTATCGATTCGGTCGAAGATGCGAATACTGATGGTGATAATGACCCAACTACGAATCCGACCGATACAGATGGGGATTTATACCCCGATTATTTGGATATAGATAGCGATAATGATGGAATACCTGATAATGTCGAAGCGCAGCCAACGGCCACATACATCGCACCAAGTCTACAAGACAATAACGTCAATGGTTTGGATGATGCTTATGAAATAAACGGTAATCTTGGTTTAGACCCTATTAATTCTGATGGCACCGACGAACCCGATTATTTGGATTTGGATAGTGATAATGATAATGTGCCCGACGCGATCGAAGGGCATGACCACAATCATGATGGTATTGCTGATGTCGAATACTTAGGTTCTGATAAAGACGATGATGGGCTTGATGACATGTTTGAAGGAAGCAATGAGTTGGACACTGACGTGAACGACGAGATCGATGACCCTATCAATGATCTGCCAAACACCGATGGTGACAATGAGGTTGATTATCGAGACACAGACGATGATGACGATGGTATAGATACCGTTGATGAAGATGTGAATGGTGATGGTGATTATAGTAACGATGACTTCGATAATGATGGTATTCCAGATTACCTAGATCCAGATCAACCGCCTGTTGTGGAAGATGTGGAGGTGTTTAATGTTGTTACACCTAATGATGACGGTGTTCACGATATATTAACCATTACCGGTCTTGATTCTCGACCAAATAACGGTATTCAAATATTCAATAGATGGGGAATAGTGGTTTTTTCAACCCAAAGATACAATACGAACGGAAATGCCTTCGATGGTTCATCAAAAGCACGAGTAACAGTTGGTAAAGACGGAAGACTGCCTACAGGAACCTATTTCTATATTTTCGATTTTGAAGATGTTGATGGTTCAATGAAACAGCTAAAAGGTTACTTGTATCTAAACTAATAATACTAATGTTATGGCAACTAACATTACCCTGGTAGAAATATCAGGGTTTTTTTATGCTTTTGAACTAAGCATTTTGAACCACTTTGATGATGTGGATATAGGTTTATTTTATAGTGCAAGTGCGGTATAAAACTTGAAAGGTATTATTTTTACAAGAAGACACGTAGTGTTTTTGCTATGAAATTGCATATATATTGAAAGAAGAAGAAGTAATACTTGTTAACGAGGAAGACCAACAAATAGGTACAATGCCTAAGATGGAAGCCCATGAAAAGGGCATCTTGCATAGGGCATTTTCGGTATTTGTAATGAATGAAAAAGGGGAAACTATGCTGCAGCAACGCGCAGCCCATAAATACCATTCTCCTTTATTGTGGACGAATACATGCTGCAGCCATCAGCGCATAGGCGAAACGAACATTGAAGCGGGTAAAAGAAGATTGCAAGAAGAAATGGGCTTTACTGTTGATTTAAAAGAGCTGTTTTCATTTGTGTACAAAGCTCCTTTCGATAATGGTCTCACGGAGCATGAGTTAGATCATGTAATGGTAGGCAGTTATACTGAGTCTCCCGTCATTAACCCTGAAGAAGTTGCTGATTGGAAATGGATGAAACCTGTAGATATCCAAAGCGATATTGCCAAGAATCCGGCTACCTATACGGCCTGGTTTAAGATTATTTTCGAACGTTTCTATGATCATTTGGTTCAAAACAGTTCTGCATTATGAAGGTAAAAGTAAGTCGAAAAGCCCATTTTAATGCGGCACACCGTTTGTATGTTCCTGAATGGAGTTTTGAAAAAAATGACACTGTTTTTGGACTCTGCAACAATCCCAACTATCACGGTCACAATTATGAACTTGTAGTAAGTGTTACAGGTGAAGTAGATTCTAAGACAGGTTTTGTGATTGATATGAAGGTGCTGAAAGATTTGATTAAAAGCGAGGTAGAAAATGTACTTGATCATAAGAACCTTAACGTTGAGGTTCCAGAATTTAAGACCATAAATCCTACCGCCGAAAACATTGCAGTGTTTATTTGGAACAAGTTGAGACCACATATTGCTTCAGCAAAAGAACTTGAGGTCGTACTCTATGAAACCCCAAGAAACTTTGTAACCTATTCAGGATAGTTATGGGATTGAAAGTTGGAGATTGGGCACCAGAATTCTCACTTACCGACCAACATGGCAAAACTTTTCACAGCAAGGACTACATTGGCGAGAAGTACTTGGTCGTCTATTTTTACCCTAAAGACCATACGCCCGGCTGTACCAAAGAAGCATGTCAGTTCAAAGACAGCTATGAGGATTTTACCGATCGGGGTGCGATTGTCGTCGGAATTAGTTCAGATACCGAGAAGTCGCATCGTAAATTTGCGGAGAAATATGAGTTGCCTTTTAGATTGCTGGCCGACCCCGACAAAAAAGTCAGGCGTTTATTTAAAGTGAAGAACAATTTATTTTTCTTGCCTGGAAGAGAAACCTTTGTTATTGATTTGAAAGGGAAAATTGCAATGGCCTTTAATAGTATCAATGCCTCGCAACATATGAAAATGGCTTTGAATACGTTAAGTAGTACAACTACGATTGAGAAAGGTAACTAACCCTTTTTTCTAAACAGCTAATAACAAAATATGTATCCATTAAAATTCAGACCCATTTTAAAAGAACGTCTTTGGGGCGGAGAAAAATTACGTGATGTCTTGGGTAAGCCCATTAAGAGCGAGATAACCGGCGAGAGTTGGGAATTATCAACGGTTCAAGGGGATATTTCAGTCATTGAAAATGGAGCACTACAAGGTACCTCCTTACAGGAATTGATAGAATCCGAAAAAGAGCATCTTTTGGGTAAGAGCGTCTATGAGCGCTTCGGTACGGAGTTTCCTATTCTCATAAAGTTTATCGACGCTAAAAAAGACCTGTCAGTTCAATTGCACCCAAATGATGAATTGGCCAAACAGCGCCATAATTCATTTGGTAAAACAGAAATGTGGTACGTCATGGATGCCGATAAGGACGCTGAGCTAATTGTAGGGTTCAATAAGGATGTGACCAAGGAGGAATACGCTCAAAGCCTAGAAAATGACTCATTGTTGGATTTATTGAATTACGAAAAAGTAACCGAAGGCGATACCTTTTTTATTAATACCGGAAAGATTCATGCGATTGGAGCAGGGGTTTTATTGGCCGAGATACAGCAAACCTCTGATGTGACATATCGTATCTTTGATTTCAAGCGTAGAGATAAGAATGGTAATCTTCGCGAACTGCATACCGAGCAAGCACTTGATGCTATAGATTATTCACGAAAAGATGATTTTAAGATAGATTATCCGGCGGCTATAAACCAGGTTAACGAGATGGTGAATTGTCCGTATTTCAAAACAAATTTTCTAAACCTAAGCGAGTCTTTGAAACTAGATGTCTCCCAAAGAGATTCTTTTACCATTTACATGTGTGTTGGTGGTGCTTTAGAGGTTAGCAATACTAGTGGCAGTGCACAAATTCAAAAAGGGGAAACCGTTTTGGTCCCTGCAAATTGTACTGAAATAGTGTTGAATACCGAGGGTGCAAAAGTACTTGAGGTAACTATTTAGGTCGATTTTTGGCCCTTTAGTTGATAGCCATCGATACAAGCGCTACTTTTGTAAAAAAACAATCAAATGGCAAGTGTTAGAGGTTTAAAGAAAGAGGTAAACAACGTTTTAGGTGACATTATTGAGGCTGTCTATATTGTTGAGGCCGCAAGTGGTAAGGGCGATACCAAAGAAGGTGCAAAAATCATAGATGGCGCCATCAACGTATTTGACGACCTTATCGTAAAAATAAACGATCGCAAGGTCGAAAATCGGAAGGCGCATTTGAATGCGGTTCGAGATGAATTGGAAAAAAAAGCCCAAGGCTTGGTTGATCAAATCAACAAACTAAACTAAAAGTACTTACTTCTACTAAAAATAGCCCTGATACATTGGTATTGGGGCTATTTTTTTGTTCTCGTTTACTAGTTTTCCAATTCCTTCCTGAGCATTTGTCCATATTTGGAATTGGCTACCTCCGGTGTTAGCGAGTTGCTTATAGAATCTAAATATTTGGGATTGGCATCAGAAACTTCGAAGAGCGCAATATATGGTGCCACGTAAGAATCCTTATTGTTCAATGCAAAGTTCAAGGCATAGGCATAGGTTAATTGCGTATTACGCTCACCTCTTTTCTGAATGCTATCTATTTGCAAGGAATCTAATGGTAGTTCTGAATTTTGCGCCTGTTGCATGAGTTCTACATTGCGAATATTCATTTTAGAAATTCCCTTTTTGTACTCCTCTAATATGGTATTGCTCTTAGAGCCTTCAATCTTAGCATTATGATCAAATCTATCCCATTTTGTAGTAATGGTTATGTTTCCAGGTTCCCCAAAGAAAGTAATACGATCGTTCACGTCGTTATTATCTTTTTTGTTCAAATAGAGATAAAAGATTTCCGGACTTTCTAAAGGCGTACTAAGTGTAAAATTACCATCCCCATCTATTTGCAGGGAATCTTTAGTGACTAAAACCGAATCAGGAATATGTTGCAGGTACAGCGTGCCTTTTTTAAGCCCCTTGATATTCCCGGAAACTGTCATGGTGGTGGCAGGATCATCTCCACAGGAAAAAAGAAAAATAGAAATCAGACTGGTCAGAAATAGTTTTTTCATTGTTTGTTTTTGAAAGGCAAATATCTATAAACTTATTGTAAACGTGAATTTTTGTTTGTAGCTGTTTGGATATGATTTATTTGGGAAGTCAGAGTCCGGCCGATGCGACCTCCATCAAATACGCACAAAGTAGGGCACCTCCGGTACCGACAACATATCCGAATACTGCCAATAATACCCCTACAGAAGTCAATGAAGGATGAAATTCGGCAGCTACCACAGGAGCCGATGCTGCTCCTCCCACATTGGCCTGGCTTCCAACAGCCAAAAAGAAATAGGGCGCTTTAATCAATTTGGCGACTCCGATCATTAAGGCTGCATGTATAGATATCCAAATAAAACCGATTGCAATCAAACCCGGGTTTTCCAATACCCGACCCAAATCTACTTTCATACCAATAGTGGCCACTAAAATATATATGAACATGCCACCTATTTTACTTGCACCGGCACCTTCATAATTCTTGGCTTTGGTAAACGAAATGGCAATTCCTACAGCTGTAGCGATAACCACCATCCAAAAGAAGCCCGAACCCAAAAAGGAAAGAAAATTTGTAGGATCACCTACGGCAGCAACGTTGTTTTTTAAATAGGTACTAATATGTCCGCCAAAGAAATGCGAAAGCCCTACCGCGGAAAAGCCCAAACCCAACATTATCATATAATCACCTAAGGTAGGTACCCTAGTAATTTTTTCGGTGAATTCGGTTACCCTTATTTTCAGGGTTTCAATAGCTGAAGTATCTGCCTTTAACCACTTATCTATGCGTTTGGTCTTACCGACTCCTAATAGGATTATGGCCATCCAGACATTCGCTACGAAAATATCCACTAGTACCATACCGCCATATTTTGATGGTGTATATTGAAATATTTCATACATCGCCGCCTGGTTTGCACTGCCGCCGATCCAACTACCGGCTATGGTAGAAAGACCTCTCCAAATCGCATCAAAATCATTACCTCCAACAGATTCCGGAGAAAAAATAGAAACGACAAGAATGGCAATAGGTCCACCTACAATGATACCAGCGGTGCCGGTCAAAAACATGATCAAGGCCTTCGAACCTAAATTGGCAATCGCCTTTAGATCAATGCTTAAAGTCATTAGCACCAAGGCTGCCGGCAGTAAATATCTGCTTGCCATATAATATAAGCGTGAACTATGTTCTGTGGTTACGCCAGCTTCGTCTACGGTGTGCCAGGTTTCTGCAACCACACCAAAAGATGATAAGAGCGCAGGTAAGAGATAGCACATCAATACTGCGGGTATGATACCGTAAAACTTTTTCCAAGACCCTGATTTTATCGAGGATGTAACAAAAATAAACCCGAGGCTAAAGGCAAGTAGGCCAAAGACCATCGTATCATCGGTAATTAGCGGCTCAGGAAGTAATTTTTCGGTCATTTGTAACAGCTTACTTGGCTATCAAATATAGTTAAATAAGATGTGCTTTGATAAAGTGCGCTACCCCATCCTCGCTATTTTGCTTCGCAATATGGTCGGCAACAGCTTTTACTTCCTCACGGGCATTTCCGACCGCAACACCGCAGCCTGCTACCTTCAGCATTTCCATATCATTATAGTTGTCTCCGAATGCCAAAACATCTTTCATGGATTGTTCTTTGTTAAGTAGCAGTTCAATTGCTGAACGTTTTGAAACCGACCTAGGAGCGAGCTCGATCAATGTGTCATTTGACCGGTATACATTTAATTTGGTGCCGAAAAGTTCTTGAAGCTGAAGATAAATAAAGTCTGCACTTTCTTTGGTTCCCATCAGCATTACTTTATGCGCCCCAATATTCCTGTCTTCCCAATCTTTAAGGGTGTCGCCGGTATCTTTAAGAGCCGGTTCACACTTTGTATAGCGAATTTCTTTTTGCACCCGTTCAGAATCACCGGGCACATACCATTCATCTTTATGATAAAGTCCTAATTGAATGCCCAAGGGCGATGCCATTTGGCCAAGCTGAGATAGCTCGGATGACCCAATCTCAACCGAACACAATTCTTGTTGCCCATGTAAAACATAGGCACCGTTATAACAGATAATAGGCTCATGATCAATTCCTAAATCTTTTTGAAGATGTCGCATGGCTTTGGGCATCCTTGCAGAAACCAATATTATTTGCATTTCGCTCTTGATGCGATCAATTTGGGTCACTGTAAAATCGGAAACATCACTTTTTGTACTCAAAAGGGTACCATCTAGATCGGAGCAAAGAACTTGATACTGCATTTAAATATTCAGCCAGTAGGTTAATTTAAGATTGATGGACCTGTTTCGTGGTTGAAAACTGTTTACAAAATAGTTATCTGTATAGACAATGAACAGATCCGAGAGTGGAGCGAAACGCCATTGTAATCTAGAATTGAATCCTAAATTATCTCGTTGATTACTATACTGAATCAACGTAGACCAAAAGATGGATTTACTAAAGGTAATATCGATTTTTGGGCTAATCAACCAAATGTCTGCACTGGGATAAGGGTCTGGCAGATTTATTTGGTCATAATTGACGATCAGCGATAGGAACGCCTTGGGCTGCACACGCAATGTTAGGCCACCTTCAAGAGACACACGTTTTCCGTTGAAAAAACGACCTATTTCCGTGTCTGCTTGGTAGGCAAGCAGTTTTCGCTGATCAGATTGATAATTTAGGCCAACACTATTGTAATGATATCCCATGTCCCCTGGCAAGGGTATACTGCCATCGGTACCAGTTGGGTCAAAACTATCAAAAAGATAGGTATAGGTATTCGACATATTTATACCAACCTGGGATTGATCGTTAAATGTAGCTTCCCAACTGGTTCTAAAATCGTAATCGGTGTTTTGATAGTTTCGAGATGGGCTCCATATAAAAATGGGAAAAAATTGAAAAGAGTGTTTCTGAAGTACTCCTGTATTCGGCCAAAATATACGCTCTAAACTTACGATGCCCTTTACAATATCGGTTCTGCGAACAAAACCCAAATCTGATGAGAATTCTTCATCGATATAAAGGAATTTGGAGAATACGTTATAATTTCTGGAATTGTACGAAATCCGGGCCCCGCTCGAAAAATTGCCTTTGCTGTCGTCGGGTTGAAATGATTTGTGCAGGTAAAATTTTCCGGTCCATGTATTGTCTTTGGAAGCCAAGTTATAATCAAGACCAAGTAACCGGTTATACTCATCTTCACGTTCAACGAAGTCGTACTCTTTGAACGATTGTTTATTGATCAAAAAGAATCCGATATTAGATCTAGAAAAAACCCGTTGCTGTAGTGCCAACATCGTATTGTTGTTCGAAGGGATTTCATTTTCTGAATCTTCCGAAGTTTGAATATTCAAAAAACCGACACGTAAATCCTTGGTCAACTTACCACTTAGTCGCACTCCACCTATTATTTTATTTTCAATTGTATTGCCCGCAGTATCACGAGCAATTCCGATTCGTCTTGAAAAAAATGGGTTGGCATCGCGACCATCACCGAAACTTGCAAATAGGTCGCTATTGTCTATAAAGAATTGTCTCTTTTCTGGAAGCGAAACTTCAAAGCGGGTTAGATTGGTAACCTGATCGTCAACTTCGACCTGGGAAAAATCTGGATTAATGGTAAGATCGAGGTTGAGATTATTACCAATAGCAACTTTTGCATCCCCTCCAACTTTTACTGTATTTATACCATCATCGGTCTCGAAATCTTTTTGTGAAAGAGCATTGATATAGGGTATAAGAGCCAAAGGTGTTCGAGATTTGCCGAGTGGTTTTTCGAAAACCATATCGCCCATAAATGCCAGATTGAACAAAAGTTGGTTTTGAGGTATATTGATCCAGGTACTTCGTTCATTTGATTGGGTGTCGATTCGGTAACTATTGAACCTCCATTTCTCGGCACCCTCCTTAAATTTTAGTGAGGTCAGCGGAATGATCATTTCTGCAGTAAAATATCCATCGTACATTTTGGCATCTCCCTGCCATTTTACATCCCATGAAAGATTAAAACTCTGGCGATTGGTACCTCCATTGGAAATAAGTGCCTCTCTTCGCACACCATTCGGATTTATGCCGAATAAAAATGCATTGGTACCATCGTTGTAGGTGTCGAATACAATGGAGAAACTATCACTACCTGAGCCCCTAAAATCTCTTTTCAAGGACTGCAGGGCATAATTATTTCCTACGGAATAGGCTTTAATTCCAACATAGAGGTTCTTGTCATCATAGAGTATTTTTAGTTCTGATTGCTGATTGGCCTGCACAGAGGCCGATGGAAAATATTGCCAGTAATCACCGGTGTGCTCAACTGAATCCCAAATTGCTTCATCTAAAACGCCATCTGGCTCTATAGTTTCGGAAGTGTACTTTACAGTGAATGACTTATTGGTTGTTTGCCCAAAAGATACTCCTGCCAAGAAAAAAATATAGAGTACGAAAAAAGCTCTGCTCATCGGTTCGGGTAGTGGAATAACAAATGTACTTCTTTTACTTAGAATGACTTAAATATTGAGCCAGTAGGTGAATTTCAAATTAATCGATCTAAACCGCGGCGAGAAACCATCTACGAAATAATTGTCATTATAAACAATGAATAAATCGGAAAGAGGTGCAAAACGCCATTGCAATCTTGAATTGATGCCCAAATTGTCTTGTTGATTGCTATATTGGATCAGCGTATTCCAGAATACCGATTTTGAAAAGGTGATTTCAAGGCGTGGACTAATTAACCATAAATCGGCACTAGGATAGGGGTCTGGAAAAGTAAGCTTGTCATAGTTCACACTTAACCCGATTATAGCTTTTGGCTGTATTCTTAGATTCATTTGACTCCGCAACGAAAAGCGTTTCCCATTAAAGAATCTCCCAATGGTCGCTTCGGCACCATAACTAAATTTTTGGGCCCTATTCGATTGATAATTGGCAGACACATTATTGAAGTGATAATTTTGGTCTCCCGGTAGGGGGGTACCCCCTTCGGTATTTGTAGGATCAAAATCTGAGGCAAGAAATACAAATTGGTTTATAAAGCCTGCGGCGAACTGCGATTGATTTTTAAATTCCATACTATATATAGCCCGTATTTCTTGATCGGTCTTTTTATAGTCCAAACCAGGGCGCCACGTGATTATGGGAAAAATTTCAAGTCCATACCTATTAATTGATTCACTGTTCTTTGGCCAAATAGTACCTTGTAATGAGGTCACCCATTTAAAGATGTCCGTGCGACGTATAAACCCAAGGTCTGATGTGAAGTCTTCATCGATATAGGCCAAATCGGTAAAGGTCGTGAAGTTCCTGGTGTTACGCCCTAAATTCGCTCCAAAAGAGTAATTTCCCAATTTATCACCAGGCTGAAACGACTTGTGCACATAGTATTTGCCCTGCCATTTATTGTCTGAAGAAGCCAGATTGTAATCAATCCCCAGCACACGATTATACGTATCCTGCGGTTCTGAAAAATCGTAATCCCCTACTGTTTGACGATTTATGAGAAACAGGTTGATGTTTGAACGAGAAAAAACCCTTTTTTGAATTGCGAACATGGTGTTGTTGTTCGATGCGATTTTATTTTCCTCGTCCTCGTCGGTTTGAATACTTAGAAATCCCAGCCGCCAGTCTTTGTTTAGTTTTCCACTAAGACGTATTCCGCCCAAAATTCTATTTTCAATCGAATTTTCTGCCGTGTCTCTGGCGATACCTATACGTCTTGAAAAGAAGGGATTGGCATCACGGGCACCTCCAAAGCTTCCAAAAAGGTCACTATTGTCAATAAAGAACTGCCTTCTTTCGGGCAAGCCTATTTCGAATCGGGTAAGGTTAGTAACGATATTGTCGACTTCCACGTTTGAAAAATCCGGGTTGACCGTAATATCGAGATTCATACCGTTCCCAATTGATATTTTGGCATCCCCTCCGACTTTTACACCGTTTGCTCCATTGTCAAGGACATGGTCTTTTTCGGATATGGCATTAACATAAGGTATTAGAGCCATGGGAGTTCGCGACTTGCCCAACGGTTCTTCAAAATTCATATCCCCCATAAAGGCCAAACTAAAAATAAACTGATTCTGTGGTACTGGGTACCATACACTACGTTCATTGGTTTGGTTATCAAAACGGTAACTTTGAAAACGCCATTTGGTGGTGCCTTCCTTAAATTTGAACGACGTTAGGGGTATGGCCATTTCGGCAGTATAGTAGTTGTCATATATTTTAGCGTCGCCCTTCCATTTAACATCCCAGGAAGTGGTAAAGCCCCTAAGGTCTTTTCCACCATTTGATATTAAAGCTTCTCGTCGAACGCCGTAAGGATTAATGCCAAATAGAAAAGCATTTGTGCCATCGTTGAAGGTATCGAACATCAAGGTTACACTATCGCTACCTCCAGCTCTAAAATCTCGTTTTAGTGAAGGTATCACCCAATCGTTACCGGCACCTTTGACTACCATACCTATATACAGCGTGGTTTCGTCATAAAACATTTTTAATTCTGTAGTCTGCTCCGCCAGAACATTGTCGGCCGGAAAGTATTGTTGAAAGTTATCGGCGCTATCCGAATTTTCCCAAAAGGCCTCATCCAAAGCTCCGTCTATGGTAACGGTTTCGCTTATTTTTTTTACGGTAAACGATTTATTGATATTTTGACCGAAGACATTGAGGGAACAAAGAAATAGTGCAAGTGCACAAAAAACTTTAGTCATTGGATTGGTGTTATTCTCTCACAAATTTACCGCTTTTAATCGTTAACAAAATGCCAAAACATTAGGCAGAACGTCTAAAATTACAGCTTCCGTCGGACTAATTATTTCGAAATTTTTTGGTTTTTTTCTTGTCAGGATTTGTAAATAAGCGCTTAAAGAATCCGTCTCGTTTAACGGGGTCACAATTTAGCTGCTCTAAAACGTAGCTCGAAGGTTTTTTGAATTTCGCCTTGGTAATCGAATGAAATTCCGGGTCTTTTTCGAGTTCTTTATACCAGAGCGCGAATAGGGGTAGAGCGGCGTTGGCGCCTTGGCCAAGGCTGGTGCTTCTAAAACCTATTTCATGATTGTCTAATCCGACCCAAGTTACGCTTACCAATTTTGGGGTAAGGGCTACAAACCAAGCATCTTTATTGTTTTGGGTGGTGCCGGTTTTGCCTGCGATATCGTTCTTCATCTTATAGGTTGTTCTGATGCGGGAAGCAGTTCCTGAGTTGATTGTTGATTTCATCATTTCGAGCATAATTTCACCAGTTTGGGGTGAAAAAGCGGGTTTTTTGGCTCTTTTTGGTTCAAAATGGGTTAAAATGGAGTCTTTTTGAGATGCAATGGTTTCGATCAAATAGGGGAGTAGTGCTCTTCCATTGTTTACATAGCTCGCGTATACCCCGGCCAATTCGTTCGCGTAAATTTCCCCTGTTCCAAGAGCCAAGGAAGGCTGTTCCGGAAGCGTTGAGAATACCCCCATATTTTTTGCTTGCGTGATTACATTTTGTATTCCCGTAGCCTCCATAACTTTCACGGCAACTGTGTTTACAGATTTGCTTAACGATTCCTCCATCGAATAGTTAAGATAGGTTTCGTCTTTATTTCCCGAATTGCTCGGGGACCAACCCTTCAAATTTTCATAGGCCACTTCACTAGCCGAAAAATAGGCACAGGGTGGTATACCAACCTCTAGTGCAGCAGTATAGACGATGGGTTTAAATGTAGAGCCTACTTGTCTTTTGCTCTGTGCCACATGGTCGAATTTGAAATTTTTAAAATCTATACCTCCGATCCAAGTGCGTACAGCACCTGTTTTCGCGTCGATGGCCAAAGAACCTGTATTGAGGAATTTCAAATAATGCTGCACACTGTCTATGGTACTTGCTTCGACAATTTCATCTCCGGCCCAACTTGATAGTACCATTTTGCGTTTTGAAGAAAGTGAATCATAGGCCTGCTGATGAGTGAGTCCGTTTAAGATGAGCCTCTTATAGATCGAAGTATTGCGAACGGCCTTTTCAATGATCTTTTGGTTATGGAGCCAAGGTCCCTTTTTGCCGTAGCTTTTTTCGAATTGCGCTTGCAGTGATTGCATATGCTTTCGCATTACGGCTTCTGCTGTATGTTGCATTTTGTAATTTAAGGTGGTGTATACTTTTAGTCCGTCTGTGTAGATGTTATATGCATTCCCCATTTCTTTCTGTTCCGCACTCCACTTGATCAATTTCTTGCGTACTTCTTCTCGAAAGTATGGCGCAAGACCGGCATTGTAATCGTATTTTTTGTAATCCAATAGTAATGGTATTGCCGCCAAACTATCTTTTTTTATTGGGGAGAGAAAACCGTTGTTGAGCATCGCCTGCAGGACCAAGTTTCTGCGATCAAAGCTTTTCTGGGGAAATACCCTTGGATTGTAGCCGTAGGTAGCCTTTAGCATACCTACGAGCACTGCTGCTTCCTCTAACTTGAGTTTAGCGGTGCGTTTATTGAAGAATTTAAGTGAGGCACTTTCGATACCGAACGTATTGTCGCCAAATGATACTGTATTCAGGTAATGCGTTAAAATTTCATTTTTGGAGTAGCTATCCTCTAGTCGCGAGGCCATGATCATTTCTTTTATCTTATGCACTGCGAGCATAGATTTTTGCCTATCTTTTCTTGGGTAAATATTTTTTGCCAATTGTTGGGTAAGGGTACTTCCACCACCCGAGGATCTGTCTCCCAAGAGAACAGATTTGATTCCTACACGTAAGAGGCTCGTTAGGTCGATTCCTGAATGATCGTAGTACCGTTCGTCCTCAATAGAAACTAAGGCCTCTATTAAATTGGGAGGTATTTCTTCAAACGCAATGGGTTGTCGGTCATAGAGAAAATATTTTCCGATGAGCACACTATCCGATGAAAAAACTTGTGTAGCGCGTTGGTATTCGAAATGGGATAGTTCTTCTTTAGAAGGAATTTTTCCCCACATCCCAAAATATACGCAGACAACAAACAAGAAGAACACCATTAGCAGGCCCAGAATTGCCAGTACGGGATAGCGTAGGTATGGAGATTTTAGCCGTTTTAAAATCAAATTGAAGGCATAAGTTGTTGCAAGATTAAAATAATTATAGAAAGTAAACCATTTTTAACACTAGCTTAATGCTGTTTCTTTATTTTTGAAGCACATCCAACAAAAATTACTTATGAAAAAAATTACGTTGTTGCTCTTTTTCATCGTCCACCTTTCTTATGCCAATGACATGATTTGGTCAAAAACTGGTCATCGTGCAATAGGCGAGGTTGCGCAAGAGCATTTGACCAAAAAAGCAAAAAGGGCGATTGAGAAATTATTGGATGGTGAAAGCTTGGCCGAGGTCGCGAACTTTGCCGATGAGATAAAGGCAGACAGAAAGTATCGGGAATTTAGTGCTTGGCACTATGTGAATTATCCGGCCGATGCGAAATATGGAGATCAGAAACCGAGCGAAAATGGAGATCTAATTACGGGTATTAAAAAATGTATTGCTATTGTCAAAGATGACAATAGTTCAAAGGAGGATAAATCGTTTTATTTAAAAATGCTTATTCATTTGATAGGTGACTTACATCAACCTATGCATGTGGGCAGATTGGAGGACAAGGGCGGAAACGATATTCAATTGCAATGGTTCGACAATGGTAGTAATCTGCACCGGGTTTGGGACTCGAATATGATCAAGGAGTACGGAATGAGTTACACCGAGTTGGCAGCCTCGTTTCCTAAATTGAGCAGAAAGCAAGAAAAAGCAATTCAAAAAGGCACCGTCCTCGATTGGGTAGAAGAGTCTCAAGAAATTGCGAATAAAGTTTATGAATCTGTTGAAGTGGGCGAAAAATTGCGCTACCGCTATAGCTATCTTTGGTGGGGTACTTTAGAAAAGCAATTGCAAAAGGGGGGGCTACGGTTGGCCAAAGTGCTAAATGAACTTTTCTAGTCCAAATAGTATAGTTTTTTCACAATCTCTGAACTTTGGCACAACATTTGAAAAGGTATTATTGAAAGTGAGTTGCGAGTACATTAATATGAAATACCTGCATGTTGAAGATAGTAACTCACCTTTTGTTACAAGGTATAAAAATCGGTTCCCACGGCCGATTTTTTTTACTTAATTAGCCTAAATGTTAAATTGATCCGCTCTCCTATTACCTTCGATGTTTTAGGTATTTGATGTAACCAGTGGTGTTGTGTCTTACCTTGCATTAATAGCATGCTGCCATGTGCTAACAACAACTTATGCCTAAGCCCTTTTTTGGTTCTGTGTTTCAGATGAAAAAAACGTTCATGCCCCAAGGTTACGGAAGCAATAACGGGATTCGGACCCAAAGCAGGCTCATTATCGGCATGCCAACCATTACTATCTTTTCCATCGCGATATAAGTTCAGCAAGCAGGTATTGAAAATAACATTGGTCTTCTTTTCAATTTCCTGTTTTAGCGCGAGCAGCGCCGGTGAAAATGGGTGCGGGTGCATCGTAATATTCGAGTAAGTGTAGGGTTTGTCATCATTGCCAAAAAGGGCGGTAAGCCGCGGTTGCGGGTAAGTTTTTCCAAAAACCGTTATATCATCTTGCTGCCAAGGTACGCTGCGTTTAAATTCTGAAAAGAGTTTGGTTGCTTTCTTCTTTCCGATAAAATTGGGATAGTAGGTGATATCGCAATCGGGATAGTCTAGTGCAAGGGTATCTGTATGTTGATCGTTCATTCGTTCCAAACAGCTTTTAGTTGATTCCGGTATTCTGACGGACTTTGACCCGTAAACGCTTTGAAAGACTTATTAAAATGGGAAAAGTTGTTGAACCCACTTTCCATGCATACTTCAGAAATGCTTAAAGGTTTTTCGGCCAAAAGTTTTGAGGCGTGCACTAGGCGATATTCGTTTACGAATTGAACAAAGGTCTTTTTGGTTATTTTCTTAAAATACCTGCAAAACGATGGGACCGTCATACTTACTAAGTCAGCAATCCGTGGTAAAGGAATGTCTTCTTGGAAATTTTGTTTTACATAGTTGAACACTTTGTTTATACGATCATTGTCATTTACTTCGGTAGTCATTGAAAAACCCTCGGCGTTCAAAATTTGAAAATCTTTTGTTTTGCCCAATTCGTTTAAAATGTTGAGAATGGAAAGCAACCTTTGAAAATCGGTTTGATATTGCAGTATTTCCATTTTTTCTCCAATTTTTTCTTTAACCGCTCTATTAAATGTAAGACCTCCTTTACTTAGCTCAAAAAGTAATTTCACATTTTTCATTTCAGGAACATCTAGTATTTCATTGCCTAAAAAGTCGCTCTTCATTTGAACCACCGTCTCGCTAATATTCCCGGTTAGTTGATCCGTGAGCGCGCAGTGGGGCAAATTACTGCCTATCAGAAGTAGGTCACCATCAGAGTAGTACGATACATGGCTTCCTATTTGACGCTTCCCTGAACCGCCATTTACATAGACCAACTCAATCTCTGGATGAAAATGCCAGGTACCATTGGTATTGAGATTGAATTCATCAAATCTTTGGTAGCTAAAAGAATGCCCGAAATTTGGTTCTATTATTTCAAATGCCGGTTTGTTTTTCATTTCATCAAAATTGATAATTAGGAATAAAGATATATAGTTGAAAATTGGGCTATTTGTGCAAAATTACCTCAAATATGTGTTATTTTAACCAAACACACATCTTCTTTTGTGATTGATGATAAAATAGAACATAAATGAGAAAATACTGTAGTAGTGAGTGCTACAGTTTGAAACTACATTTGTCTCATAAAACAATCATTAATCGCGCTGCTTCAAGCAGGTAAAAAAAAGAAAATTATGAAATCAATATTAAAGATTACTACGGTTATTGTACTTCTATTGACCAATGCTATGGCTTTAGCTGCGGAACCCAATCCTAAGCTTTCTACAGATGCAAATTCGAAAAGCCTCACTTTCGAATTGGCCACGAAAGGTCAGGAAACAAGTGTTAAATTAGTCGATTTCGATGATGAGGTCTTGTATTTTGAAACCATTGTTGATGAGGAAAAGTATAGAAAGATATTCGATTTTTCTCATTTAACGAATGGTGAATATGCACTGATTGTAGAGAATGAGCTGAACTATACTGTGCACAGTATTGTCGTATCAGATGAAATCGTACTTAAGGGAAAAACAGAAGGTAATAAGCCTTACTTCAAAATATTGGAAGACAGATTGGCGATCAACTTTCTAAACCTGACCGGTGAGGCTGTTGTGATTTCGATTTACGATAGTGAAAACAGAACCGTTTTTAGTGAGGAGCTAAACGATCTTGTAATTGAAAAAGCGTTCAATTTCGAAAAGGCGTTTGCAGATAATTATATTGTTGTGTTCAAAACAAAGCAAAAGTCTTATTCAAAAAGTATTTTGATTGATTAGTTTAGAGTTGAGTTCATCGATCGATAGCCCTGAAGGAGTAGTTGCCCTTCGGGGCTATTACTTTTATACATTCAAATAGAAATAGGCCCAATA